>NZ_CP013661.2:1872373-2192309 GCF_001465835.2 Planococcus kocurii | reverse complement strand
CGTTGTCATCCGTACTGCTGGTGGTGTAGCAAATACGAAAGTAGCAATTACGGCCGGAACATTTCCAAGCCCGAATAAAAGAATAGCCGGTATTAAATAAACAAAACTTGGCAAAGTCTGCATAAAATCCAAAATCGGGCGAACAATGCTAGCCATCGTTTTGTTGGTAGCTGCTAATATTCCAAGTGGAATACCGATAATGATGGATATCAACGTAGAAACGATAACGATGGATACCGTCTGCATTGCTGCTTCCCACAAATCAACAGATCCCAGATATAAACTCCCAAGCAAAGCGAACAACGCCAGTCCTTTACCAGAGAATTTCCAAGCAATTAATACAAGAATTAGCACAAGCACTTCTGGAGGAGCTGCAATCAAAAAATCCGTTACACCATCGACAAAAGTACGAAGGCTATTGCTAATACTATCGAAAAAATCACCTGTGACCGGTAATAGCCAATCATCTACAAATCGATTTGTCCATTCTTCAAGAGGCAATGTGAAATAATTCATGAGCTAGTCACCTCACCTTTCCCTAACACTAAGCCGGAAAGAATAGAAACACGTGATACGATGCCAAGTAACTTTCCGTTCTCTATTACTGCCAGTGGATATTTCGCTTCGACAGCCACACCAAAGAGGTCATTTAAAGGGGTATCTGGAGAAATTTCGTGAATATCTTTAATTAATACCGTTTCAATTGCCAATTCTTTTTTATAAGCATTGATGGCATTGTCGATTGTTAACAAACCTTTGAAATTTTTCTCCTTATCAACTACAAAAATACTTGAAACTCCGGCATCTTCCATTTTGCGGACAGCAGCTAACGCACCGCTTTTATCCATCATGTGAACAGCTGGCTTTTTCATAACATGAGAAGCCATAAGAACTTTGGAGCGATCTACATCTTTAACGAAATTTGACACATATTCATTCGCAGGATTTTCTAAAATTTCATCCGCTGTTCCTACCTGAACAATTTCACCGTTTTTCATAATAGCGATTCGGTCTCCAAGTTTTAACGCTTCATCCAAATCGTGTGTAATAAACAAAATGGTTTTCCCTAATTTGTTCTGCAGATTTAACAGTTCGTCCTGCATTTCTTTACGGATTAATGGATCTAGCGCACTGAATGCCTCATCCATTAAAAGAATATCCGAATCATTAGCGAGTGCACGCGCAAGACCGACGCGCTGCTGCATTCCACCACTCAGCTCTTTTGGGTAACTGTTTTCATACCCATGCAAACCAACATCTTCAATTGATTGTTGAGCGCGCTTGTTGCGTTCTTCTTTTTTGACTCCTTGAATTTCAAGACCATAAGCTACATTTTGCAAAACAGTTCGATGTGGAAACAATCCGAATTGCTGAAATACCATGCCTAGCTTTTTCCGTCTCGTTTCAATCAGTTTGTTTTTTCCCATTTCCACAATATTTTCGCCATCAATTAGCACTTCACCTGAAGTCGGCTCGATTAATCTGTTTACTAAACGGATTAATGTAGATTTCCCACTTCCTGACAATCCCATAATAACAAAAAACTCACCTGCTTCTACCGAGAAAGAAGCTTGATTAACCCCCACAGTCATTCCAGTTTCTGCTAAAATATCATCTTTTTGTTCACCGTTCATAAGTCTTTTCAATCCTTGTTGCGGATGAGAGCCAAAAATTTTTGTTAGGTTATTTACTTCTATCTTTTTCATCAACATACCCCTTAATTTTTTGTTTCAGATGATCATCGAAAGCCAATCTTTCTGCCTGCTTGTTCTGGTACCGGTTGTCCTTTTTGTTGTGTTCTTAGCACTTCTATTGCTATTGCTATCGTTTCTGGAAACGGTGTAGGTTTTCCTAGTACAGAATCCATTCCCATCCACATTTGTTCACTTGTCGCGACCAAGTCACCAACTGAGTTATTCATTGTCAAAAAGACATGTAATCTTTTCGCATCACAATTCAGCAGCTTCACCCTAATTGCTAAGCTATCGTGTTCATGGACTTCCTTTAAGTAGCATAAATGTGTTTCTAGCGTGAAGATCGTGTAATTTAGTTGGGTTCGAACATTTCCAGTCAAGCCCAGGAATCCGATAAAGCTATCCGTTGCTTGGCTAAATACTTTTGCATAGGCCGCATCATTCATATGACCATTGTAATCAACCCATTCACTTTGAACTTTTTCTTCATATAGAAAGGTCGAACGTGCCACACCTCTTCCCCCTTCCCAATAATCTATTTTTCAACTACTAGTTTTTTAGTTGCTGTAGTTTCTGGCCAATAAGATTCAACCAAACTTAGTAGCTCAACTAAAAATTCGTTGCGTTTATTTTCTAACTCACCAATCGTTACGTCACCTGCATGGCTTTCGCATCCTGAAATAACTTTTTCTTTTAATTCATCCGTTAGTTCAGGGGCCTCTAGTTTGGTCCAAGGTAGTTTTAGTGCAGGACCAAATTGTTCAAGCATGTGACGCATTCCTTTTTCGCCGCCAGCAAGATGGAATGTTAAGAATGGTCCCATTTGAGCCCAACGCAAGCCTGCTCCATAAATGATAGCAGCATCTACTTCTTCAGTAGTTGCAACTCCGTCATTTACCAGATGCAATGCTTCTCGCCACAATGCTTCCATCAACCGATCTGCCAAATGACCTTCGATTTCCTTTTGAATAATCAACGGCTTCATCCCTATACTTTCATAAAAGCTTTTAGCACGATCCATAACGAGTTGATCCGTTTTCCTACCTGCTACTAGTTCAACCAAAGGCAATATGTAAACTGGATTAAAAGGATGTGCTACGATCAGGCGTTCAGGATGTGCTAAACCTTCCTGCAAAACACTCGGCATAATACCTGAAGTGCTCGACCCAATAATAGCGCTTTTCTTAGCATGTGCATCAATACTTGCCAATACGGCTTTTTTCAAGTCTTCTCGTTCTGGCACATTTTCTTGGATTAAATCAGCATCACAAACGGCTTTTTCAATAGTCGGCATAAATGCGAGACGGTTTCGATCCGCACCTTCTGCTAAGCCTATCTTCTCTAAAGATGGCCATGCCTGTGCTACGGCTTTTTGGGTCCGCTGCTCTGCACCTTCAGAAGGGTCAAATGCGATGACGTCATAGCCTTGAGCTAAAAAGCGAGCTATCCAACCATTACCGATTACACCTGTCCCAATTACCGCCACTTGGTTTATCTGTTGCAGATTATTCCCCATTATTTCTCACCTCTATAAGGATTTCTCAAGTTAAAGTGGATACGCGCTTCTTGCGGCGTCATCACTTCTACATGTGCAGCGTGCAGCTTTGTTACCGCTTGGTCAACAAGTTGTTCGTTGCGTGCAAAAATTCCCTTTCCTAAATAAAGATTATCTTCAAGTCCCACACGAACATTTCCACCGTTTTGTGCGGCCATTTCCAAAATCGGCATTTGCATCCGTCCGATACCAAAAGCTGACCAATGAGCATTGTCTGGAAGACGATTTTTCATGTACAACATCGTTTCTTCGTCAGCTTCTGCTCCCCACGGAATGCCCAGACAGAATTGGAACATCGGATCCCCATCAACTAGACCTTCTGCTATTAATTGCTTGGCGAACCGAAGATGTCCCGTATCGAAACACTCAAGCTCTGGCTTCACGCCGCTTTGTTGTATAAGCCTTGCCTGTTCACGTAGCCAACGAGTTGGGCTCATATAAACCATATCGCCAAAGTTGACACTTCCACAATCTAACGTACACATTTCTGGAAGCAAACTGCCTATTGGCTCGTGTCGTTCTTCAGGCGTTTGCATATCTGTACCTTCTGCGCCCATTGAAGGGTTTGACAGATTAGGGATAAAGTCTCCTCCACCACCAGATGTAATATTGATTATTACGTCTGTTTCAGATTCACGAATACGTTCAATAATTTCTCGGTAATGATCTAGACTATGGCTAATACCACCTGTTTTAGGATTACGTGCATGAACATGTGCAACAGTTGCGCCTGCTTTTGCAGACTCAATTGCAGAGTCTGCTATTTCTTTGGGTGTCACAGGAACATATTGATTTTTCCCTGCTGTATCCCCAGCTCCCGTCACGGCTACTGTTAATAAAACTTTTTGTGTCATATAATCTCTCCCTATTTGATCTTTAGGTATGTACTCTAAGTTAAATTACTTTTTATTCCATATAACCAATTAAGTGTTTTTTATATTTTAAACTGTACCATCCAGACGGTATTGTTTCAAGGCGATTTCCCTCGTAAACGTCTCAACTAGTCTATAGAAAACTCCTTCATCCTAGACGCGGCTTGGCTTTAACCCATTATTAAAAAAATTTAAAAAAATCACACCATTTTGTTAAATGGTGTGATTTTTATTATTCATCTATCCAATTTTTTAACTTCATATAAATTTCCTGCTTTTTTTCTTCACCTAAATAATGTATATCAAAAAGTTCAGACAACCAAATTCCATCTGTCGCTAAACGAATAATAGTAGCTTTAATAGGATCGATACCATCGCCTTCAATTTCATCTTGCCATTCATTATAGAGGTCACGAATTGGATCCAACAAATCAGAATTCACAGCTTTAGCGGCTAATAAACCCGCATGCATTTCTTTATTTGGGTATGGATTATTAAAAGTTACATCAGCGTATGCGCGAATCCATTTCCCTTTTTCTTTGGATGATTCTTCTACTGAAGTTGCAATTTTATGACGGTAATTTTCAGCTAAGTGGTCTACCATTCCTTTGACTAAAGCTTCTTTTGAGGGAAAATGATAAAGCAATCCACCTTTACTAACTCCAGCTTCAATAGCCGCTGCTTCTAACGTCAAATTAAAAATGCCCCGTTCACTGACTATTTTGGACGCTGCATGAAGAATTTCAATTTTTCTGGTTGCTCTAGCCATATGCATCTCCTCTATCAGAATAGATTTTGTTATAACTATACTCCCCGGACGGTTTTTTTTCAAATTATTTTCTAGTTTTACAAGCAATCAAGAAACAGAGCATTCGTTACATGTGTTTGACAATTGATAAATGTTGCCTTTCATCAACTAATCTATTATTTAAAGAAAAAAATCGACTCCATGAAGAATCGATTTTCTAGCTTTTAGTCTATTTTGGAAATGTTAACGATCGCATTTTCTGCGTGCTGGGTTTTTAAAACGTCTTTTGCAGCTAGGTCGCATAAAGAGACTATGCCAATTACATGTTCATCTGCAACAATCGGTAGCCGATGAATCTTATGTGCGGCCATCAACTCAGCTGCTTCTTCGATTGTTAACTTTGCCGTTCCAGTAATAACTTCTGCCGATAAGATTTCCGATATGGGCGCATCATTCGGAATTTGTTCAGCCATTCCTCGAATGACAATATCCCTATCTGTAACGATGCCGACTAGGCGGCCTTCTTGACAAATAGGAATAGACCCTACATTGATTTCCCGCATCTTCGAGGCAACTTCTTGAAGCGTTGATTCAGGTTTACATGTTTCGACATCAACCGTCATGATTTCTTCGATTTTCATCCCTTCTGCCTCCTTAAACGATTTCATTACTATACCTTAGCCTTTTTGGAAGCTAGCAAACATCAATTGTGAAAACAAAGAAGGAATCAGTTCATTTGAACCGATTCCTTCTTATTTCGCATAGTATTTTCAACCTATTTGCTAGCCTTGCTATTCAACTAGCTGAATAAATTGTTTTGTCCGTTCGTTTTGCGGATTTTCAAAGAAGTTTTTGGGATCTGCCGATTCAATAATTGTTCCTTTATCAATCATAATAATACGATCCGCTACTTCTTTAGCGAATTTCATCTCATGAGTCACAACAACCATCGTCATTCCTTCTTCAGCTAGTTGTTTCATAACTTGAAGCACTTCTCCAACTAACTCTGGATCTAGTGCTGAAGTTGGTTCGTCAAAAAGCATGACTTTTGGTTCCATCGCAAGTGACCGCGCAATGGCAACACGCTGTTTTTGTCCGCCCGATAGTTTGCTTGGATAGACATTTGCTTTATCTTCCAACCCTACTTTTTTCAACAATTCCATACCTAAAGCTCTCGCTTTTTCCTTTTTCATCTTTTTAACAGTGATCGGTGCTTCAATTACATTTTCCAATACCGTCTTATGAGGAAATAAGTTGAAATGTTGGAACACCATGCCGACTTCAGCGCGAATGTTCGTTAAGTTGTCTTTTTTCGTATTTACCATATGACCATCAATGGTAATTTTTCCATCATTAATCATCTCAAGAAAGTTAAAGCATCTGAGAAGTGTACTTTTACCAGAGCCACTGACTCCAACAAGGACAACCACTTCTTGGGGCTTTACGTGAAGGTCTACCCCTTTTAACACCTCGAGGTCACCAAAAGATTTATGAATGTTTTCTCCAATAATCATGTGTGTTCCCCCTTAGGCTTTATCGACATCGAGTTTATTTTCATACCAACGCAATAGGTACGTGAAAATCATTACTAGTACCAAGTAATAAAGTGCAACAACTAAGAAAGATTCAAAAGGTTGGAAAGACTGTGCTGCTTCACGGTTTGCGAGCGCAAAAATTTCCGATACCCCAATAATATAAACAAGAGATGAATCTTTTAATGTGATGATAAACTGGTTGCCAAGTGGCGGAATTGAGCGACGCAACGCCTGTGGAAATACAATCCGTTGCATCGTTTGTTTCCGGTTCATCCCGAGCGACATACTCGCTTCACGCTGACCAGGGTCAACGCCTTGAATCGCGCCGCGGAAAATTTCGGCAATATAAGCCCCGTTGTGAATACCTAAAGCAATTGCACCTGCCCAGAAATTATCCATCGTATAAATTTCTACTATACCAAAGTACAAGAACATAATTTGAACGATTAACGGTGTACCTCGGATAATGGTGATATAGACATTCGCAATGCCCTGTAAAATTTTCGATCCTGAAATTTTCATCAATGCAAAAACTAAACCAATCACCGTACCTAGAATAACACCAATCGCAGTCAATTGAAGCGTGACAACGGTTGCTCTCAGAAATCCTGGATAGGTCCGCATGAACACTTCATAGACTGTTGAAAATAACTCTAACATAGACACCACTCCTCCTTATCCCAAATGATTACTTGAGGATTTCTACCCCTTCAAGATCTACATCAAGGAGGTTACGGCCAAACCACTTATCTGAAATCTCTTCGTATGTGCCATTTTCAACGATTGCAGCTAGTGCTTCGTTTACTGCAGCTAATAGTTCTTCGTCTTCTTTGTTAATTGCAACTGCTGCTTGTTCAATCCATAATGGATCTCCTACCATTTCGACTTCAAGTCCAGCGTTTTGTGCTTCAAATCCTACTACATCGGCAGTGATAACTGCGTCTAAACGGCCTTCAATCGCCAAATCTTGCAATGCGACAACATCACTATTGTAATACTGGATATCGTCTGTGTATTTTTGTGCAGCTGTGTCGTAGGTGCTTTGTCCGACAACGCCAATTTTCGCACCTTCAAGATCGGCTTCAGATGTAATTTCTGTATTGCCTGCTCTAGTGAAAATCACACCACCTGAGTAGTAGTAAGGATCAGAGAATGAAACTTGTTTTTCACGCTCTTCTGTAATCGCCATCGATCCGATAATTGCATCGAAACGATTTGTCGTCAAGCCTTGAAGAATGGTTTCCCAAGGTGTTGTAACCGGATTTGGTTCTAGTCCCATTTCTTCTGAAAGTGCGTTACTAATATCAATATCAAATCCCGTCAAGTCGCCACCTTCTGTAAAGTTGAATGGCTTATAAAGACCACTCGATGCCGTAGTAAATTTTCCTTCTTCAACCAATTTCAAATCGCTGCTTCCGCCTTCTGTGTTTGATCCTTCTTCCGAACTAGTTGAGTCGTCTCCTCCACAAGCTGCCAATAGCATTCCCGCAGAAAAAATTACGCTTAAAAATGATAATTTCTTTTTCATTTTGCTCTCCCCTTTTCGTTTATAGTTGACCAAATCGCCAAGGCGTTCCGGAAATTCCCAGTAAATTGAATACGATTAAATAAAAAGATTTCGATCTTTATAGACTGCTTCCACTTTTGCTAAATTACCATTCACTTTTGCATGCTCCTTAACGTAAACAAACCGCATGATCGAAGTTAAAAGTGCATGGACAGAAGTATACGAATCAATATTCAAATTTGAATTAACGGATACAGTCAGTGCGTAGTCTGCATAAGACATCGCTGGAGAATCATTTGAATCAGTCAAAATGATAACTTCAGCTCCTTGTGCTTTAGCAGTTTTTAATGTATCGATAACCATTCGGGTATATCGCGGAAAAACAAAGGCAATTACCAAATCTCCTTTTTTCAATTTCGATAGCTGCGTATAGTATTCTCCAGTCGAAGGATACATTGTTTCCGTATGACCAAGTACCAGGTTCAGCCAATTAGCGAACCAATGGGCTATCCCATAATCAAAAAAATTGCCAGTTACATAAATCTGATCTGCTTGACTGATTTTGTCGACAACTTGAAGCAGTTTCTCCTCATTTATCGATTTCTTCAGTTTGACGATACTCAAAATGTCTGCGTCCAGTAAATTCTCCAAAAAAGACTGATCATCAACAGGTTCTGGGGTATTCTGCTCCGCTTTCTCCAGACGTTCTTCAGCTAGTTTCCGCTGCACAACTTGTTGAAATTCTGCATATCCCTTGTATCCAAGTTTTTGCGTCCACCTAATTACCGTCGATTCACTGACATTGACTCGCTTGCCGACTTCAAGAGCAGTAGAAAATGCTAAGAAAATAGGCTCTTTGAAAAACAAATCACCCACCTTTTTTTGGCCTGAACTAAAATCTGGATAAGAATTAGAAATACTTCGCAGTAAATCCTGCATATTTAACGCCTCCACTTGAAGAACACACTCATTTACTCTCTAAAGTATACTATCATGCAGGAAAACCTGCAATAGTTTACAGAAAATTCTACAGAAATTATTTTCTCAGATTATTTATAAACATGCATAAATAGCCACCCGCAAAGGAATAGATACACTCATTCAAAACAAAAAATTTAGTTTTTTTAGTTTGATTGCTTACATCAGTTTTGCGAAAACAACAGTTGATACAAGATAAAAAGTGGAATAGCATTCGCTTTAATGCCAAAAAGGCCTAGATTATTGTTTTAAAGGTTCGTTTACAGAATAGTTATATCAGAGCAATGTCCCTGACAAATAACTATTATGTCTAATTATCCTCTTCAAAGATTAGGCTTCTTTAGACAATTCATAGGAAAAATCCACTGCTCTTTTCTATCTAGCATCGGTTCTTTTCGTATTTCTCTTTCTCTCCTGTATAATATTTGTATAAGTCATTTTATTGAGGGGCTGTTTATCGTGTGGGAAAATCGGATATTTAAACTTTTTATCTTTTGGTATGTTTGCGGCATCATTTTACTCGGCTTTGACATTTTGCCATCTTGGCTTGAATGGGCCAATGCATTCTTTTTGATTTTAGCTGGTACATTAGGCTTTTTGTATTTCCTTAAACGTTTTGGTGTTGTTGGTGGTTCTGTGCTCGGCGTCTTTGTATTCTTTTCAACATTTATTGTGGAATGGGCAGGTTCGGACAGTGGGTTCTTATTTGGTTCTTATGATTACACAGATCGTTTTGCCCCCAATGTATTCGGTGTTCCAATTGCCATAGGTTTCGCTTGGTTAATGGTCATGGCAACCACCCATGTCGTAGCGCGTTGGATTGTTCCGAGCGGTGGCTTAGTGTATGCCATTGTCGGAGGCATTGGGGCTGTAATTATTGACTTGATTATTGATCCAGTAGCCTATCAAATAAAACAATATTGGATTTGGGCTGATACCGGACTCTATTATGATATTCCTTGGACTAATTTCTTTGGTTGGTTTGTCGTAGCATTCGTTCTTCATCTGATTATCGACTTGATGATGAAAAAACGAAAGATGATCATTACTAGCAACTTAGCTGAAAAACGGATGGTTCTTCTCTATGTATTGATGATTGCCATGTTCGTCATGCTTGGCGCAATCGGTGGTTTAACCTTAGCTGCTATTTTAACCACTTGCTTAACTGCCGCGATTGTCTTGCTTGCTTGGAAGAGGAAACCTGTATGATTAGCGCGAAAAAATCGGCTTTATTTGAGGCAGGATTCACGATGTATTTGACGCCGCTCATCCGGTTTTCCTTTTCTCGGATACTTGGACAAGGAGTAAAGCCGATACCGGATAAGCCCGTTTTGTTTATTGCTAACCATAGTTCTTGGTGGGACGGACTTGTTTTTTTCTACTTAAACCGTACAGTCTGGCATCACGATATTCATATGATGATGCACGAAGAAGGGCTTAAAAAACATTCTTTTTTTCGCTACCTTGGAGCATTTTCTATTAATCGTCAAAAGCCCAAAGAAATTTTGACTTCGCTTCAATACGCTGAAGCATTACTAAAGCAAGGAAAGTCCGTTGTTCTTTTTCCTCAAGGCGATGAATTTCATCTCGAAACAAGGCCACTCGCTTTTCAAGCAGGAGCCGCTTACTTAATAGAACATTGTCCAGAAGTCCCTATTGTGCCACTCAGTTTCTATTACTCTTTTGGACATCAGCAAAAACCCGAGCTGTGGATTCAACAGCACCAACCGATACGAGCGAGTACGCTTGAACATATGACACGCAAAGAAAAAACGCTTTATCTTCAACAACTTTCCACAGAACAACTTGATTCCTTAAGAAATACAGTAATCAGCGAAAACAGCGAAACATTTTATTCTCTCGGAAGAAGAAGAAAATGATGATGGCTAGCTATATCGGAATCCACTTATTTTTCCTAGCCTGGATTATTATCAATCGTTTGTTTCTTCCAGCTCTGTCTAAACATCCAAAACTTTCAGCTGAGCCTTTGGTATCCGTTTTAGTTCCCATGAGAAACGAGGAGCGCAATGTTGAAATTCTTATAAAATCCTTAAAGAATTCCTCTTACAGCCGTATGGAATTTATTGTCCTAAATGATCAATCGACGGATGGCACGCAAAGGGAGTTGGAGCGCACAATCGCTGGTGACGACCGTTTCACTATTTTACAAGGCAACGAATTGCCTGTAGGTTGGGTTGGAAAGGTGCACGCTTGTCACCAATTGCAACTCGCCGCTTCTGGAAACTATTTACTGTTTGTCGATGCTGACGTTCGTTTTCGTCCACAAGCCATTGAGCAGTCACTGGCGTTAATGCAGCGAAAAGGTACGCAACTGCTCACTGGCTTTCCGGCTTTTGATGTCACTCCTTTTCTAAGTAAGCTTCTCGTACCGATGCTACATTTTGTAATTTTATTCCACTTGCCGATTGCACTGGCCAATTACACTAAATTCAAAGCGGCTACAGCAGCTAACGGCATGTGGATGATGTTTGAAAGAACCAGTTACAAAAAAATTGGCGGACATGCTGCTGTCCGTGATTCGCTAGTCGAGGATGTTCATATCGCACGTCAAGTAAAAGCTCACGGCTTTAGTGTGGTGTTAGCGAATATTACGATGTCAGTAAAATGTCGAATGTATGAGACGAACGCTGAAGTGTGGGAAGGATTTCTTAAAAATAGCTATGCAGGAATCGGTCGCTCTCCGCTAATGGCCTTCTTTCTTATCTTATTTTATTCGATATTTTACGTTCTCCCTCCATTTTTAGCTATTTACGGCGTATTCAGTGGCTCTTACTGGTGGATTGCCCCTTACGCGTTGACAGTTGTTCAGCGCTGGTACGTAGACATGGTCACCAACCAACGTTGGTACTTGTCTTTCCTGATTCCCCTTCAAGCAGCAGCTATGCTTGCCGTATTGGTGGAATCGATGCGAAAATCCTTGAAAAAACAGCCTTATTCGTGGAAAGGAAGGCATTATTCATGAAAAAAATCGTTATAGTCGGTGGCGGATTGGGTGGACTTTCTTCCGCAGTAACGCTTGCCCATGCAGGGTTCGATGTAGAACTTTTTGAAAAAAACAATCATCTTGGTGGCAAACTTATGCCCGTTAAACTGGGAAGTTATCATTTTGACTTTGGTCCAAATACCATCACAATGCCAGATGTCTTCAATAGTGTCATCTCACAGACTGGCGAAAGTCCACAAGATTACCTGAACTTCATTCCGTTAGAAGTTCATACTCGCAATCATTTCCCTGATGGTCGTGCATTTGACTTTACTAACAATCAACAACAAATGATTTACCAGCTTCAAAGCTTTGACCCTGTAGCCGCTGAAAAATACAAGGCTTTCATAAAAGAAATCAGTCGCTTATATGCATTGTCAAAGCGCTATTTCTTTCCGGTAACGTTCCAATCCTGGCGTGATTATTTATCACCTTCTCTTGGCTTTGCGCTTTTACAAGTACGCCCAGCAGAGTCCATGCATCATTTTTTCCAGCGCTACTTCACCGAGCCTTACTTAGTTCAAGCATTTGACCGCTATGCCACATATATTGGTTCTTCACCTTACCGGGCACCCGCCACTTTTTCCATGATCGCCTATTTGGAATTGGTTGAAGGTGTCTACTATACAAAAGGTGGAAATACCGGAATTGCGGATGCTTTTGCTGCTGTTGCTAGAAAATCAGGTGCTCGATTGCATACCGGTACAGAGGTTGCAAAAATAGTAACAGCTGATAAAAAAGCAGTTGGCATTGAACTTGCAGATGGTACCCACGTTGCTGCTGATTTGGTTATTTTAAATGGAGACTTATTATCAGCGTTTCCCGCTTTAGTTGAAGAAGCAAAACGTCCTTCTTTATCCGATGCGAAAGTGGCAGCTTTCGAACCATCAATATCGGCATTCGTTATAACTGTCGGTTTAACTAAACGACTCGATATTTTGAAGCACCACAATGTTTTTTTCTCATCGAATTATCAAAAAGAGTTTAGCGATTTATTTGAGGCTTCTGCATATAGCGACGAACCCACTGTCTATATTAGCAACTCGTCCTATACGGATTCTTCCGTTTCACCAGATGGCGACAACCTGTTTATCTTAGTCAATGCACCTGCACTGACTAAACAAGGACATCTTCAAATTGATCCTGAAGCTTACAAGGAACGTATTTATGACTTCTTGTTCAGCTATGGCGTCGACATTCGTAGCTATTTAGCAGAAGAAAAAATTTTCACCCCTACTTTTATTCGTGAAAAATTCGGTTCATTCCGCGGAGCTTTGTACGGTCCTTCTTCCAATAAGCGAAAAGATGCCTTTTTGCGCCCCGCTAATGCTAGTCGTGATATTCAAAATCTCTATTTCGTCGGTGGAAGTACTCATCCCGGCGGTGGATCGCCAATGGTTGTGTTAAGCGGACTGAACGTCGCCGAAAAAATCATTTCAGCTTCTAAAAAAAGGGTTTCGTTAAAGTGACATACCTGCATAACCTAAAGATAAAAAAAGACACGTAAACACAAGGTAAAAACTTGTGTTTACGTGTCTTTTTTCTAGAGAATTTATCTAGTTCGTTCATAGCGTCACTATGAGCCTGATTTCCCTATGGCCTCATCGCTGCCTGTTTCATTAAAAGAAACTATACTACATGTTTGGTTGCAAGTCATTGTCTTCATGATTTGCGCTCTCTTTCAATCGATGACTCCTGCTGTGCGGCAAAGTGCGCCGCTTCGCCAGATCGTCTTATGCCCGGCAGAGCTACACGGGTGCTTGCGCTTTTCTTTTTGTCCAGCTCCAGCACCCAGCTCTTTGGGTCATAAGCCACTCCTGCTGTGCGGCAAAGTGCGCCGCTTCGCCAGATCGTCTTATGCCCGGCAGAGCTACACGGGTGCTTGCGCTTTTCTTTTTGTCCAGCTCCAGCACCCAGCTCTTTGGGTCATAAGCCACTCCTGCTGTGCGGCAAAGTACGCCGCTTCGCCAGATCGTCTTATGCCCGGCAGAGCTACACGGGTGCTTGCGCTTTTCTTTTTACAAGCAAGCTAGGATTGCTTGTTTTGATTTGTCTGGTACGTAATGCTTTTCGCTGAAGACATTGTATTCTTTCAAGCGGATGGTCGAAAGGATTTCCCGGTATACGAGTGCTGCCCCTTTGACTGGAACTCTTGAAGACAATGGGTAGTCTTGAATTGTTTCAAACGCTTTTTTATAATGAAATTCAGCTTCGTCTGCTAAGCATTCCCAAACAGCAATAAATTGCGGACTCACAATTCCAGATCGCAGCTCATCTTCGTCCAGTTCGTATTTATGCATAATTTCTTCCGGCAAATAGATTCTACCCATCTCTAGATCCTCTCCGATATCACGGAGAATATTGGTTATCTGCATAGCATAGCCAAGAGAAATAGCACCTTCTTTTAGAACGGCTGTTTTACCTGGCGCCAAAATTGGCAGCAGCATCAGTCCGACTGTACTTGCCACGTGATAACTGTAGTTCAACAGTTCTTCCATCGTTCGGTAGCGGTTGATCGTCAAATCCATTTCTTGCCCCGTGATCAACCCTAAAAATGCCTCGACATCCATTTCATAATTTTCGAATACGTGAGCAAGCGCCACCCACATCGGATTTTCAGAATCATAAACGCCTTCTATGAATTCATTAAAATCGTGCTTGAATTGCTCGAGCTCTTCTTTTGAATTTAGTCCTTCGTCGACAATGTCGTCAACTGTACGGCAAAACGTATAAACGGCCCAGACAGCTTTACGCTTTTCCTTTGGCAATAAAGAAAAAGCTTTATAAAAACTTTTCGAATGCATAGCAATAACTTTTTCACAGGAGGTATAAGCATCTTTTAAGTCCATCATGCGTTGCCCCTTTCCTTTGCAAAATCGCTTTGTATTTGCTCTGCTAGCAGTTTTGCACCTTGCATGACAATCGGTATTCCTCCTCCTGGATGAACTGAGGCACCAACTGCATACAAATGATCTGTCTTAAATGGTTTGACTTGAGGACGAAAAACGCCTGACTGGAACAAAGTCGGACCGATTCCAAAACTGCCTCCTTTAAACAAACCAAAAGCTTCTGCTTCTTTAGGCGTCCGAATTTCCATCCACTCGACTGCTTCTCGGAAATTTGGAAAAGCTAACTTCTCCATGCGATCAATAATTTTGTCAATCCAGACGCTATCGTTTGCCCAGTCGATATCTGTTCCTGAAGGTACTGGAACCAATACATAAAGAACACCTTTACCTTCTGGAGCCAACGAATCATCTATTTTCGATGGATGGAAGGTGTAGATGGCCGGATTTTCCGTTTTCTGCTTTTTCACGAATACATCATCCATATGATCTTCATAGCTATCACCCATGAAAAATTGATGCACATTGCCTTCTTCATAAACCTTATTTAGTCCAAAATACAACAAGACACATCCTGAAGAAGCTGTGTACTTTCGTTTTTTCTGCGCTGGCACTATTTTTTCGATACCTGGAAAATCACCGTTATAAACAATCGCGTCAAATGCTTCAAAGCCTTCTGCCGTCTCAATTCCTTTTGCTTGCTGATTTTCTGTGACGATTTGTTGTACTGAACTCTCTGTTTTAATCGTGACGTTATTACGTGCTCGTAATTCTTTTTCCAGAACTGGAATCAAGCTACCGTAGCCACCTTTTAAATAATACACTCCGTGTTCATGTTCGCTAAAAGGAACAAGAGCATACATCGCTGGAGCACGAAAGGGATCTCCACCGATATACAAAGATTGTAAGGAATACGCTAATTGCAACCGTTCATCCCGAAAGTAATTCGACATCAGCTTATTAACAGACTGGTGAGGTTTTAGCTTTAATAGTTTTTTTATATTTCCCGCTGTCCAAAAATCGGCTTTTTTTACAAATGAATGTTCTAAAAATGAGGACTTGCCAATTTTAAAACGTTCACGCCCTTCTGAGATAAATCGAAGAAATCCTTCTTTTTCAGTTGGAAAGACGTTTTCGATTTCTTGTAACTGACGATCAATATCTGGGTACTTGGTATACACCGTACCATCTGGAAAACGAATTGAATAAAGTGGATCACATAATAACAATTCGATATCCTCTGCTTGAATCCCTGCTTGTTGGAGTAGTTCTTGAAACATTTCAGGTAATAAGACGATGGTTGGACCTTGATCTACTTTGAAACCGTCTCTTTCTACGAAAGTTAAGCGACCGCCCAGCTTCTTCTCTTTTTCCAAAATAGTAACGTCAAATCCCATATTCGATAAATATAAAGCGCCCATCAGACCACCGACGCCACCACCGACCATAGCTATTTTCATGCAAATCCCTCCATTTTAGGTAGAGGTAAAATTGGTATTCCTGTTTTTCCGTGTTGCTGAAGAATGCCGTTAGCTGTTATGCGCGCAGACTCCAAAATAGTCGGCAACCCACTTCCTGGATGAGTTCCCCCACCAACCAACCAGCAATTCCCTAATTCTTCAAATTTATTGTGAGGACGAAATACCATCATTTGAGTTAGTTGATGTCCAAGGTTAAATGTTGCTCCTTGATAAACTGAATAATCCTCTTGCCAACCCATAGGTGTCAGCATTTTTTCAACTTCTATATGATTTCTCAAGTCTTTAAATTCCGTTTTCTCTTCAATCGTATCCAATACCAATTCTCGGAACGCATGTTGTTCATTTTCCCAGCCAATATCACTAAAATTATTAGGCACAGGTGCTAAAATATAGAGCGCTGATTTCCCTTCTGGTGCCAAGGTCGGATCAGTGACACTAGCGTTCTGCACATAAATCGAAGGGTCTGCTGAAAGAATACGAGACTTCGTCATCTCTTCAACATTTCTTTTGTAATCTTTTGCAAATACAATTGTGTGATGAGAGAGATCGTATTTTTTATCCAATCCTAAATACAACATAAATGTTGAGCAAGAATATTTTTTCTTTGCCAATTTTTCAGGTGTGTATTTTTTCAGAATCCCCGGTTCCACTAAATTGTTCATCGCGTGAGCAAAATCCCCATTAATGATTACTTCGTCCGCTATTTTACGCTCACCATTTTCAAGGTCTACGCCTTTAACTTTGCGATTTTCAATCCATAATTTCTTTACACCCGTACTCGTGTGAATTTTCCCACCTAATTCTTCTACCACTTTTGCCATCGCTTGTGATAATTGATTGACTCCACCAATTGGATGGTAGATGCCGTAAGCATGTTCCATATAGGAAAGAATTGAAAAAGCACCAGGGCATTCCCACGGCGACATTCCTAAGTATTTCGATTGAAAAGCAAACGCCATTTTCATCCGTTCATCTTTAAAGTAGCGAGATAATACGTCGTACAAAGTTTTGTTTACTTCAAGTTCTGGAAGAGCTTTTAAAACTTTCGGGTGAACCATATCAAAATAACTGTCCATCTTCGATTGCAACATAGGCGATAAGGCTTCTAGCTTTTTCCCTGTTTCTTTCATGAAACGTTCATATCCGTCTCCATCACCTTTAAAGTTCTCATTTATTTGTTTCTTCATCTCTTGATTATTCCGTGTCATGATCAAATTTTGATCTTCAAAAATCAGCTCATACATAGGATCCAACTCAACTGCATCCATATAATCTTTTAAGTCGCGTCCAGTAGCTTCAAACAGTTCTTCTACCAAATGCAACATACTTAAAAAAGTAGGCCCTGTATCAAAGGTAAAGTCACCAAGGCGCAGTTCGGCATTTCTGCCTCCGACCCATGGTTGTTTTTCGTAGACGTCTACTTGATAGCCTTTACTGGCCAGTAGCATAGCTGCAGCTAAACCGCCTGGTCCAGCTCCTATGACAATCATTTTTTCCGGCATAACAGATGCCCTCCATTTCGAATCACCCTAAAAGTTCTACATTTACTATACAAATATTATACCGTGTAAGTTAATAAAAGACTATTTATTTGAGTTTACCCTCTTTTGATCTTTTCAATGTGCGGCTCAAGTAGATAAACCCATTTTAAGAGAACGACCTGTAATTGTATTTTTGTAAAACACGGATTGAATATCAAGTGACACCTCTTTTTAACTAAAAAAACTCCGACTCATGAAAATGAGTCGGAGTTTTTTTAGTTAAGTATTTTTATTTTTACATTTTTGCGTCCCCACTTAAGTGCTTTGCTTTGAGTTGGGATGAAAACGTCAATTTTTTTACCTTTGATAGCGCCGCCCGTGTCCCCAGCAACCGCATAGCCATAGCCTTCAACATGAACTTTCGTCCCTAGCGGAATGACCTTCGGATCTACTGCGATAACTTTTAGTCCAGGATTCTTCTTTAAATTAAGTCCAGTTCTTGTCACTCCTGAACACCCTTTGCAATATGCTGTATAGGCTGTTGAACTAACTGTAAACTCTTTTTTTACCGATCCACTCGTAGCACGTGATGGAGTCTGTTTTTTAGAAGCTGGCTTTGCTGTTGTTTTTTTCAATTTGAGTTTTTGTTTTGGATGGATTGTATTGGATTTTAAGCCATTCCAAATCTTTAAATTACTAACCGATACTTTCTGTGTTTTCGCAATCTTATATAATGTGTCCCCACTTTTTACTGTGTAAACATTAGTTGCAGCTGAACTTACAATCGAAGTGCTTAGGAATAAAACCAGTGCAAAACTCAATACGATTAATAGTTTTTTCAATCCGCTATCCCCTTTGCTTTTTCTAAGTACAACCAAAATAGCACGGCAATATTACAGACGTGTAACAATAAAGAACATATTCCATTACAATAAGAATTCATTTTGTGACATAAGTATTGTATAGACATATTTTTTAGCCTAAATAATGGTATATAAAAAGACTTTTTAACTATTTCATATGTTACACAGCAATTTTATTTCCAGGAAAATAAAAAAACCACAGACTTTTAAATGCCTGTGGTTGCTACTTATTTATTTGCTTTGTGCACTTTGAGTGTCTTTCCTTTTATGGTTTTATCTTTCATCGCTTTTAGCACCATAGGGCCTTTGCCGTTCAAAATATCAATATACGTCACTGTATCTTGAATCTTAATAATTCCAATGTCTTCAGCTGTCACTCCCGGAATGCTCGTCAAAGTTCCAACGAAATCAAAAGCACGAAGTTTCTTTTTCTTGCCCCCATTAAAGTACAACTTAAGAATATCTTTATTCACTTGCTCATTTTTATTTCTTTTGAGTTTTGGACGGCTTTCAAGCTTCTCAGTAAACGCAGGCATTGCACGATCCACATCATTAACTGAAGGAGCTGTTCTACGCGGAATTTCAAATCCGATATAATCTTCGATTTCCGCAAGAAATTTATCTTCGTTTGGTGTTACAAACGAAATCGCTCTTCCTGTTTTACCCGCACGTCCGGTACGTCCTGAACGGTGCACATAACTTTCTTTCTCCATTGGCAAGTCATAATTAATGACGTGCGTAATACTGTCAATATCAATTCCGCGTGCTGCAACATCTGTCGCTACTAAGTAACGGAATTCTCCACGCTTAAAATCGTTCATGACTGCTGTACGATCTTCTTGAAGCATACCACCGTGCAATTTATCACAAGTATAATAATGCTTTTCCAATTGTTCCATGACAAAATCGACATTGTCTTTTGTGCGACAGAAAATGATGCAGCTATCCGGATTTTCAACAATTGTTACGTCACGTAACAGCGAAAACTTCTTCTGTTCAGCAACAACAAATAACGAATGATCGATTTGAGCTGTTAAGCTTTCAGTGGCAGCAATTTCTATATGCTTGGGATCAGTCATGTATTTTTTCTGCAGTTTTTCTACATTTTCAGGCAAAGTCGCTGAAAACAGCATGGTTGTGCGCTGCTTCGGCAATTTGTTGATAATAGCCTCTACTTGTTCGACAAAGCCCATATTCAGCATCTCATCCGCTTCATCAAGAACCAAGTACTCTATACGCTCTAAGTTCAATGTTCCACGTTCAATATGATCAAAAACACGGCCCGGTGTTCCAACGACGACGTGACATTTTTGCTTGAGTTCAGCCTGCTGATAAGCAAAAGGCTGTTTACCATAAACTGCCGCCGCTTTAATGCGTTTAAAGCGGCCGATATTTGTTAAATCTTCTTTTACCTGATCTGCTAATTCTCGCGTTGGTGTCAAAATTAATGCTTGCGGTTTGTTTTCTTCCCAGTCAACTAGTTCGCAGATTGGAATTCCGAACGCTGCTGTTTTACCGCTTCCTGTTTGCGACTTTACCGTTAGGTCAGTCTTTGACAATGCTACAGGAATCACTTTACTTTGGACTTCTGTCGGTTCTGTATAGCCCAGTCCTTCAAGAGCCTTTACAATTGGTTCACTTACTCCGTACTCACTAAACTTTTTAATGTTCATAATCATTCTCCATCTCCGTTCAAAAATTTCAGGTTCTCCTATTATCGCACGGATTAGAAAATTCTGCAGTTAAACGATTATTAAGTTTTATCCAGCTTCGTCAATTACTAATAACAGTAAAAATCGTGTGGCACAAGAGTTACTACTGATCCATAAGGCTCACTGAGACTTTAACATCCAACGATTGGCTTCCCCCACGGTAAACCCCTTGAACCGGGCTGACATCGTTATAATCCCGACCAACACCAACCCGAATATGGCTTTCCAACGCTTCCACATTATTAGTAGGATCTAGACCGACCCAACCGATGCCCGGCACCATTACCTCTACCCATGCATGACTCGCAGCATCACCCACTAGTGCAGAGTTTTCGCCTACATACAAATAGCCACTAACGTAACGCGCCGGTATGTGCTTGCAACGCAAAATCCCTAACATCACGTGCGTAATATCCTGACAAACACCTTTTCTAAGGTTAAAAGATTCTTCCGCTTTCGTATCGACAGTCGTAGATTCGCCATCGTACGTAAAATGCTGATGAATGTATTCCATTACATCAATTGCATATTGCACTGGATTCTTCATTATTCCAAGTTCACGATCGATTTGACTCATTTGCTCCACGGTTAAGTAGGTATATGCTGTATTACTCAAAAACGCTAAATAATGCTCACCGAATAATTGCGAATGAAAAATAGCATTCATTTCTGGTGAGTAATCAATTCTGTGAATAAACGGACTTTTTTGAATGCTGACAATTGATGTTGTCTTGACTTCAAGATGTTGATGGTGCTCAGCAATAAAAAATGTTTCCACGTGATTGCCCCAAATATCGATATGTTCTTTCGTCAAAGAAGCGGGTGTAATGTCGGCACGGTAAGATAAAAGTCGCTGACATTCATCGGTTCTTGGCTTTAACCGAATTGAATTCATGCTTTGATCAACAATAGTTTCATACTCGAAAACATTCGTATGTTCAACTTTATATTTCATAGATGTTATTCCTTTCGCGCCCATGCTTTGTGATTGGCTGGACTCTACAGAGTTTATCTCAGAATCGCTTAAATAATAGGTTTTCGAAAAAATGTGTCCCACTTCATTACAGCCATTTTGGAAGTCGTTTAGAAAATCCATAATTTCGTCCGAGCTTAGCTCATCTATACTAATTTCTTTAAATTCCTCTTGCAACTGATCTAATTTTGCATAGAGTTCCCATGAATAATGAGAAATTTTCCCACCTTCCAATTCATCAATTGCTTGACGAACGTGCGCAAGGCAATAACGAATCGAACGCGGAAAATCAGTATTCGCAATCAAAAACGCCAACACTCTCTTTGGCTTCATCTGCGGTGGATTCATTTTTAAATAAGCATTGTACCCATTCGTCATTCGTAAAGCAGCTAGCCAATAATAGTAATCTTCCGATTGGGTTTCTACCGACCGTTCTCTTGTTCGCTCGCAAACGACATTTAAAATACGTGCTGTTTTTTCTGCGCGTTCCAACCATTTGGCTATTTTGATAATTTGGTAAGGAACACCACGCGGCATCGAAGATTCAACGATTCCTTGCGTAATCAATGACGTTAACTTGACCTGTTCAAGAAATAAACGCATTTCTTGAACTGTACAGCTTTGCTGATCCATTTCCTTTAACATTAAGTAACAGCGATTCCAAGCTTCCCAGTAGTCATCAGGAATATGATCTCTGCTAATTCTTGCATTTTCACGGACAACTTTTACACAGCTTGCAACAGAATTAAAATTACTTTTCTCCATCGCTAAATAATAAACAAGCTGATCTTCTTGGTAACTAGGCATCGATTTGATTTGTTCCATTGTCTCTGTTGAAGCACAAATTTCATAAATAAGTTTCCAATCACTGCCACCGACTAGTTCTTCGTCAGAAGCTTCGATCATTCGTAATAATTGAACATCTAAAATTCGCGCATTATTTTCCGCTCGTTCAACATTTCTTGACATCCAATACAACGAATTCGCTACACGACTAAGCATTAGGAGTCCCCTCCTCTTCTCTTTTCTTAAATACCCATGTATCTTTTCCGCCACCGCCTTGTGAAGAATTGACGACAAGCGATCCTTTTTTCAAAGCAACACGGGATAGTCCGCCCGGCATAACCTGTGTATCTACCCCTCGGATCACAAACACTCTCAAATCAACATGGCATGGATAAAATTCTTCTCCTTGGTATGCAGGAGCTCTAGATAGTTTAATCGTAGGTTGAGCAATATATTGATGAGGGGATTGAATAATTTTTTCTCGGAATTCTTCGATTAGCTCTTTAGATGCATGTGGTCCGACTAACATGTCGTAGCCACCTGAAGACCCTACATTTTTGACTACTAATTCGTCTAGATGTTCTAAAACCCATTCCCGTTCTTCAGGTCTATCGAGTAAATACGTTTTTACATTGTCAATGATCGGCTCTTCGTTCAAATAATAGCGAATCATATCCGGAACATAAGCGTATATCGCTTTATCGTCTGCCACACCATTGCCAATACCGTTCAAAATCGCCACATTGCCTTTTCTATAAGCCAGCAATAAACCAGGAACGCCCAAAGCAGAGTGAGCCAAAAATGCTTCAGGATCTAAATAATCATCATCAATTCGACGATAAATAATATCGACACGCTTTAACCCTCTCATCGATTTCATATAGACAATATTCTTTTTAACAATAAGGTCCCTGCCTTCTACTAAATCGATTCCCATCTGTTGAGCCAAAAAGACATGATCGTAATAGGCAGAGTTGTACATACCAGGTGTCAACAAAACGGCAAAAGCCTTATCTTTTCTTGATTCTGGTGCATGATCTAATATCGCTTGATGCAAATGAGACAATTGGTGCTCGAGGGTGTGAACTGACTGACTGGCAAAAAATTCGGGGTAGACTTGACGCATGACATAACGGTTTTGATAGACATAAGACAAGCCAGACGGATTGCGTAAATTATCTTCAAGCACATGGTATTTTCCATTCTCATCACGAATCAAATCAATGCCCGCTAAAAAAATATGATTTTTTAACGGAATATCAATTCCCTTTATTTGTTCATCGTAATAATAGGGATTGTCTTCGACTAGTCCTCTCGGAACGATTCCATCTTGAAGAATCCGTTTGTCATGATAGACATCTTCCAAAAATTGATTGAGTGCTTCCGCTCGTTGAATCATTCCTTTTTCAATCACTTCCCAGTCTTCAGAAGGAATGATAATGGGAACAAAATCAAAAGGCATGGTTCTTTCAGTGCCCACGTTATTGTTGTAGACAGTGAATGTAATTCCTTGCCTTAAAAAAGACAATTGAGCTGTTTCATGCTTTTCTCTCAGCTCTTCTTCTGAAAATCTTTGAAGGACGTCAAAGAAATTTCGGTAATGTGATTTTGGTTTTCCATATGGCGTAAACATTTCATCAAAAAATGCGCCCGTTGAATAAGTTTTAAACAAGCTAGCATCCCCTTTCGTTTTTCGAATATTCCGATAAAATAAGAAAGAAAAAAACTATGCCGTTTCTGCAAACGTGCATAGCTTTTTCTTCTTTTATTATATCAAATTCATTTTCCGAATGTTGAATCATCTTTAGGTAAATTATCTTTTTTCGACGAATTTTCCGATAAGTTCTTTTTCAAGGAATCTGTATATTCCGTACTTCCACCAAATGTTTCCTTGGTGTTAGAAGAAGAATTGTCTTTGCCAAATGTTGAATCATTCTTTTTCTCTGAGTCATTCGACACACCTTTTTTTAGTGACTCTGTATATTTGGTGCTTCCTCCATAAATCCCACCTGTTGGTTTGTTGGTGTTAGGAGAAACACTTTCTGTAGAACTTGTATCGGTTTTATCAGTAGTTGAATGAGTACGCTTGTCAGCATTCTTTCCAACTTCGTCTTGTAATGTTTTGTTAGCTTTATCCAACGCATCCTTTTCCTTGTTCATCATGTCTTGTTGTGCATCAATTGCTGTTTTCACTTTTTCAACAGCTTTGTTAACTGTGGGTTTCACTTTATCTACCATTCCACCAGATTGCTCATTTAAACGATCGAGCCCTTTTTTAATATTCGCTTTCATATCTGCTTTGCTCGTTTGAGAGGTCCCACTTGTTCCTGTTTTCTGCTGAGTCATTGCCGAACCAATTAATGCACCGAGGCCAATTAATACAAGTTTACCGAACACGCCACCTGATGATTTTCTAGCCATATGAATTCCTCCTCAATTGTATAAATGATTGTGTATAAAGTATTGACTAAATGAGACACTCTTAAACATTTTCGACAAAACAAAAGACACCTCAAAATATTTCAGGCGTCTAGATTTAGCATTTATAAAATTAGTTTGCCTTCTTCTTTTATCACTTGTTCGAAGGCGTTAACAACTTCTCCATCGTATTGAATCCCAATTAAATTTTTGATTTCGGTCATCGCATGTTCAGCAGAAAATGCAGATCGGTACGCTCTGTCTTCTGTCATCGCATCGAATGTATCGCATACCCCGATAATTTTAGCTTCTAACAATATTTCTTCAGCCATTAGTCCAAATGGATAGCCTTTTCCGTTAACACGCTCGTGGTGTTGTTCAACGATAGCTGCAATTTCTGCATAAGGTGTTTCTCGAATCATGTTAGCGCCGTCACCTGGATGTTTTTTCATCAAATCGAATTCTTCATCTGTTAACTTTCCTGGCTTTTTCAAAATTTTTTCCGGAATGTTAATTTTGCCAATATCGTGCAAGATAGAAGCTAATAACAAATTTTCCATTTGTTCTTTTTTTAAGTTCATTTTAGAAGCTGTTTTCACAGCGTAATTTGATACACGAGCACTATGATTGAAAGTATATCTATCTTTTTTTTCAACTGCTTCTCCGATACTTCTTAACTTACTTATTATATTACTTAAATAATGAAAAACTGGAACAGTAGAAACAGACAAAAAAGTTAAGTCAGCTAATGTTTTGAATTGTACTGTACCCTCAAGGTTTTTCGCAGAAATAAAATCATTTGTCCCAAGCTGTACGATACTACCATTTATATTAGCCTCAATCTCGCCACTCAATATATAAAAAAATTCTTGAGCTTCTTTATCTTGACTAGGAAATAATACAAATATACTATCCTTTAATATCGTTTGCTTCATTAATTCGATACCATTTCCACGACCTAACAGACTCAGCGTTGTTGCACCATTATTCACTTTTTCAAGATAGCTGTCTGTTAATATGTTCAAGCCTTTCACCGATACACTTCCTCTATTAAAAATATAAGAGTATAGAAAACTCTCTATACTCTTGTATCACTTTATTTTTTTGATAATATTATTACCAGCCCACAACTAATATAGGGTCAATTAACTCAGTGCGATCGGAAAACTCAACGGTTTCTAAATATATCTCTACTATTAATCCCGCTTTCTCAGCCTTTTCAATTCCTTTAATTGTCATTCTCTCAGTTTTCACTTTTAATTGGCTGATTAACTTATCAGATTGTTTTTTGTAGTCTGCAGTTAATTTGGCTTGTTTTGATGAATTTTGGTGTTTGATCAAATCTTTATTGTATCTATTGTATAATTTTTCATATTTGATAACTGTCTTTTCAATTTCTACGAAAATTTTTGCATTCGTTTTTTCCACTTCTGCTAATGCTTTAGCTATTTCTGGCGTTACTTCTTCTGAGTCATATTTCACAGTTTGAATATTAGTTTGTGCAAATGTACTCGTACCTAAAACCATAGCTATCATCAATGAAAATAAAACAGCGATTACACTCTTTTTAAACATATTTCTCCTCCTCGTTCAATTTAATTAGTAGAAACCGAAAACTCAAACTCTTGCAAACTAAAATAAATAACATACCGCTTTAATTTTACTTAAAATACCAACTATTACCTTCTATAGTATACACTTATTGGGTTTTTAGCACAACCAGATACTATATTTTTTAGACAAAGACATTTTTTCAAATGAGTAAAACAGAACTGGATTAAGTAATTATCAAATTACTACCAAATTTTAAAAACCTTATATTTGTGATATAATTTATCATTTTATTCATACTTAGATGTCATTTTCGCATAAAAAGCTGCAGCAGAACTTGTTATCAAGTTCTGCTGCAGCTTAAAATCCAAAATTCTATTCATCACGGTAACACAGTAGAACCCATCAAGAACCGGTCACATTCACGCGCTGCTTCCCGTCCTTCATTTATTGCCCAAACAATTAAACTTTGACCACGGCGAACATCTCCTGCTGCAAATACACCTTCTACATTAGTCGTGTATTTTCCATACTCCGCTTTTACTCGGGAATTTTTCTCTGTCTCGATCTCTAATTGTTGAATTAGGTCTTGTTCAGGTCCGCTAAAGCCGATAGCGATTAAGACCAAATCCGCTTTCCAAACTTTTTCAGTGCCTGGAATTTCCTCGCGGATCCGGTTGCCTTGCTCATCTATTTTCAATTTCACATTAACGGTGTGCACTTCCTTGACTTGCCCTTCGCTATTGCCAACAAATTTCTTTGTCATAACCGCGTAAGCTCGCGGATCTTCGCCAAAAGTAGCAGCCGCTTCTTTGTGGCCGTATTCGACACGGTGAATTTTCGGGTATTGTGGCCACGGATTGCCTTTTTCGTCACGAATCGCGCCTTTTTTATCGTAGACATCAAACTGAACGAGACTCTTGCATTCGTGACGAACAGACGTCGCTAAACAATCTGTCCCGGTATCTCCACCTCCAATGACAATGACGTTTTTATCTTTAGCCGAAATATAATTGCCATCATCAAAATTCGAATCCAGCAAACTTTTTGTACTCGCGTGCAGGAAGTCCATGGCAAAATGGACGCCCTCTAATGCACGACCTTCTACATCAATATTCCGATGGACGGTTGAACCGGTACACATGACTACTGCATCAAAATCATTCTGCAATTTAGCAGAAGGGTAATTCTTCCCAACTTCTACACTTGTGATAAAAGTGATGCCTTCTCGCTCAAGAATCTTGACACGTCTTGTGACCATATCATATGACAGTTTCATTTCTGGAATTCCGTATGTCAACAAGCCACCCACACGGTCACTTTTTTCGAAAACCGTTACTAAATGTCCTGCTTTATTCAATTGAGCAGCGGCAGCGAGTCCAGCTGGTCCAGAACCAATCACTGCTACTTTTTTACCGGTTCGCGTTTTAGGTGGTTCAGGCACAACCCACCCTTCTGCAAATCCACGTTCGATAATGGAACGTTCGACTGTACGAATGGCTACAGGGGGTGCATTGATGCCTAGTACACAGGCGCCTTCACACGGAGCCGGACAAGCCACTCCTGTAAATTCAGGAAAGTTGTTTTTCAGGTGCTCACGGTGTAACGCTTCTTTCCATTGACCGCGGTAAACAAGATCATTCCATTCTGGGATGAGGTGATTTACAGGGCAACCGGTCGTTACATTATCTAGTTCCATTCCGGTATGACAAGTTGGCACTCCACAATCCATACAACGTGCCCCTTGTTTTGCTACTTCTTCATCTGACAAAGGAATTGTATAGTCGTTCCAATCCTTTGTGCGCTCACCGGTTTTACGCTCTTTGACTGTTTGTCTGTCATATTCCATAAATCCAGTTGGTTTCCCCATCGTTTCCCTCCTATTCACAATTCATTCTATTATATCTGCAGATTCCTGCTGTAATGTTCTCACCTAAACTCCAGCCATTTTGCTTTCTTCAAACGCTGCCATTTCAGCTTCGTCTCTTGCCATGCCACTACTTTGCAACTTGCTGATTCGTTCATTGATTTGCAGATAAGCTTTCGGAATGACGCGCACAAATTTTGCGGAGTAAATCTCCCAATGCGCCAGTAACCGTGTTCCATTGGTACTGCTCGTATAATGCACATGTTTTTGGATCATTTCTCGCAACTCTTCAATTTCTGCTGGATCGGCAAGCGGCTGCAAATGAACCATTTCTGGATTGCAGCGTTCACTGAATGTCCCTTCTTCATCGAGAACATATGCTATGCCACCTGACATACCAGCCGCAAAGTTTTTACCCGTTTGTCCAAGAATGACTACTCGACCACCTGTCATGTATTCACAACCATGATCGCCTACGCCTTCGACAACAATTTTCGCGCCACTGTTTCTGACCGCAAAACGTTCGCCTGCGACGCCATAAATATAAGCCTCACCTGCAGATGCCCCATAAAACGACACGTTACCAATAATAATGTTTTTCTCAGGTAGGAATGTTGAATCCAGTGCTGGATAAACCATAATTTTACCGCCTGACAAGCCTTTACCGACAAAGTCATTGGCATCTCCTATTAAATTCATCGACATCCCTTTTGGAATAAATGCGCCGAAGCTCTGTCCTGCAGATCCTTGGAAGTTTAAGTTAATCGTGTCGTCAGGTAAGCCTTCTGCACCATAACGCTTGGAAATAGCACTGCCCACAATTGTTCCTGTAGCTCTATGAATATTCCGAATAGCTGTTGCCACTTCTACACGTTCACCTGTTTCAATGGCTTTTTTGCAACGTGGCAACAGTTCCTGATAATCTAATGTTTGTTCTAGTTCATGATTTTGTTTGACTGTTGCATAACGTCCTACTTTTTCCGGTAGATTTGGCTGGTACAACAATGCACTCAAATCAATGCCGCCTGCTTTCCAATGATCAACTGCCTGATTCGCTTCAATAACGTCTGTTCGACCAATCATTTCATTGACTGTACGAAAACCAAGTTCTGCCATTAATTCGCGGGCTTCTGTCGCAATAAAACGCATGAAGTTTACGACATGTTCCGGATCTCCACCGTACTTCTCGCGCAGTTCTGGATTTTGAGTGGCAATGCCAACTGGACATGTATCCAAATGACACACTCGCATCATAACGCAGCCCAGTACGACAAGTGGTGCAGTAGAAAACCCGAATTCTTCAGCTCCAAGTAGAGCTGCTGTTACTACATCTCGACCTGTCATCATTTTGCCGTCTGTTTCTACGATAATTCGGTCACGCAAGCCATTTAATAGAAGAGTTTGATGCGTTTCAGCTAATCCAATCTCCCACGGCAAACCGGTATGCTTCAAACTAGTCTTTGGTGCAGCTCCTGTGCCGCCATCATAACCACTAATCAACACGACATCTGCACGACCTTTTGCAACACCTGCTGCAATTGTTCCAACCCCAACAGCCGATACCAACTTGACGCTAATTCGTGCATCTGGATTTGCATTTTTTAAATTGAAAATCAATTCTGCTAAATCTTCAATCGAATAAATATCGTGATGTGGAGGTGGTGAAATAAGCTCGACACCTGGAGTTGAACCACGAACTTCTGCAATCCATGGGTAAACTTTCTTACCTGGCAAATGTCCACCTTCTCCCGGCTTCGCTCCTTGCGCTACTTTAATTTGAATTTCATCAGCATTCACTAAGTAATGACTCGTTACACCGAACCGCCCAGAAGCTACTTGCTTGATAGAACTTCGGCGATTATCTCCATTTTCATCAGGAATAAAGCGAGAAGTCTCTTCTCCACCTTCTCCTGAATTGCTCCTCCCGCCTACACGGTTCATCGCAATTGCAAGAGCCTCATGCGCTTCTTTACTAATAGAGCCATATGACATAGCACCTGTTTTAAAACGCGCACAGATTTCTTCAACCGTTTCTACTTCTTCAATTGATACTGGCGTCCGCTTTTTAAAGGACATTAAACCTCGCAACGATTGAAGGTTGGCTTTCTCATCTGTTAGTAAGTTCGTGTATTTCTTGAAAACTTCGTAGTTATTCGTTCGGCATGCATGTTGTAATGTATGAATGGTTTTCGGATTGTATTGATGATTTTCACCATTTTCGCGGTATTGAAATTCGTCACCGGATTCTAATGCTTGATTGTCACCTTGAGCAACTGGATAAGCTATTGCATGTCTCATGAGAACTTCTTTTGCCATAATATCGAGACCAATTCCACCTAGTCGAGAAGAAGTCCGAGTAAAGTATTTATCAATTACATCCATATGAATACCGACTGCTTCAAAAATCTGCGCACCCCGATAACTTTGAATTGTCGAAATTCCCATCTTAGACAATACTTTGATGATTCCATCCGTAACAGCTTTCACATACGTTGCTTGCGCTTCTTCAAAAGTAACATTGTGTATATCTTCAATTTCAATCAAGTTTTCAATTGTATCAAAAGCTAAATATGGATTAATGGCTTCCGCACCATAACCTAGAAGAGCAGCAAAATGATGAACTTCACGAGGTTCTGCAGATTCCAACAAAATACTCATCTGTATGCGTGTATTCTCACGAATCAAATGGTGATGCAAGCCCGAAACCGCTAACAGTGCTGGAATCGCTGCATATTCTTCATTTACTCCGCAATCAGATAAAATGATCAGTTTTACGCCTTTTTTAATTGCTTGATCCGCTTCTGCAAAAACTGCATCTAATCGTTGTGCCATTGCCTGTGTTCCACCGTTTTTTGCAAATAAAATTGAAATCGTAGCAGCTTTAAAATCAACAATCGATTGCTGTCGTAACTTTTCGAGCTCAAAATTAGTTAAAATGGGTGTTTCTAAGCGGATGTGGCGGGCACTTTTAGGAGTTGGCTGAACCAAGTTAGCTTCTGCACCAATGGTTGTGCGTGCTGCCGTAATTATATGTTCACGAATCGCGTCAATCGGTGGATTCGTTACTTGAGCAAATAGTTGCTTGAAATAATTATAAAGAAGTTGTGGTTTTTTCGACAACACAGCTAATGGCGAATCATAGCCCATTGAACCAACAGGATCTTTGCCTTCAGTCGCTAGTGGCTTGATTATTTTTTGAACTTCTTCCATTGTATAACCGAAAGCTAGCTGTCTTTTAATCAACGCTTCTGTTTCGTTAAAGTTGGATGGTTTCAAAGGCTCTGGAAGATCATCCATATCAAACATATTTTCTTCGATAAAATCTTTATAAGGAAGTTCTCCGGCAATTTGAAGTTTGATTTCTTCATCCGGAATAATCTTTCCTTCTTCTAAATCGACTAATAGCATTTTACCTGGACGCAGACGATCTTTGTAAATAATGTCATCCGCAAAAATATCCAAAGCCCCTACTTCTGAACCCATGACAATCATGCCACTCTTCGTCACGTAATAACGAGCAGGACGCAACCCGTTGCGGTCAAGACACGCCGCAATTTGTTTACCATCTGTAAAAACAAGCGCAGCTGGTCCGTCCCAAGGTTCCATTAATGTGCTGTGGTATTCATAAAAATCTCTTTTCTCTTTTTTAATAGTTGGATCATTGACCCAAGGTTCTGGCACCATCATCATCGCCGTATGCGCGAGCGATCTGCCAGATAAATGCAAAAATTCAAAGCAATTATCGAACATAGAGGAGTCACTGCCAGTTTCATCGATAACCGGCAAAACTTTTTGAAGGTCTTCCGCATTAAACGCTGGAGATTCGCATAGTACTTGACGGGCGCGCATCCAATTGACGTTTCCTCTTAAAGTATTAAATTCACCATTGTGGATTGAATAGCGGTTAGGGTGTGAACGCTGCCAGCTTGGGAAGGTATTTGTACTAAAACGGGAGTGGACGAGAGCCAATGCTGATTTGAATTCAGGATGGTTGAGGTCAATATAAAACGAGTCTAGTTGTTCTGGGATTAGCATACCTTTATAAACAATCGTACCTGCTGAAAGACTACTAAAGTAGACATCTTTAAACTCTTCTTTTCCAAGCATGGTCTGCTCAATTCGTTTACGGATAATGTATAATTTCCGCTCAAGGTCTATCCGATTTTCCAATCCGTGCGCAGCACCAACAAATACTTGACGAATAACAGGTTTGGTTTTTGCTGCAACTTTTCCAACAAACGAATCATTGACCGGAACTGGACGCCATCCAAGACAAATTTGACCTTCTTCTTGAATAATTTGATGAATCATTTCCTTGGTTTTCATTCGCAAATCGTAATCTTGTGGCATAAATAGCATACCAACGCCATACTTGCCTTCGTCAGGCAAAGTGATGCCTTCTTTTTCACATTGTTTCAAGAAAAAACGATGAGGAATCTGAGTTAAAATTCCAGCTCCGTCTCCAGTGCTCGTATCAGAAGATTGGCCACCACGGTGTTCCAGGTTGCACAATATATTGATTGCATTTTGAACGATTGCGTGCGATTTTTCCCCGTTAATATTGGCGATCATTCCTATTCCGCACGCTTCGTGCTCTTGATCTGGATGATACAGTCCTTGTGGGATTGGATACTCTTTCTTGCTCATCAAACCGCCTCCTTCATAACACTCAAGTGTCATAATATTTTGATAGTATATCATAAGTCTGAATATATATACAATTCGATAGAGTAAAAAAATAAAATTTATAAAGCCAAATCCCTATGACCCAATTGAAAACGCTTCCACTTAACATAGTATTGAACACTATTTTCCATAGCAATTTAATGTATATTTATGCATACTTATTATTTTCAAAATAAAAAAACCTCACTATTATTTGAGGTTTTCCTTGTTTATGGTTATTCATTTATTTGGAGCATCAAACGAATGGATTGCTTGTAAAAAGGCATCGCCATACTTTTCAAGTTTGTTGGCACCTACTCCATTGACTTCCAAAAATTCAGCATCATTCTGCGGTCTTCTAGCTACCATATCTTGCAAAGTCTTATCAGAAAAAATAACGAAAGGTGGAACACCATCTTTATCAGCCAAACTTTTCCGTACTACACGTAATTCTTCGAATAAAGGATCGTTAGCAGCGATTTGCTTTGTCACGACTGCTCCTTTTCTAAGGACCTGACGTTTACCGAGCAAGACATCTCTGCCCCCAGCTGGAACGTAGATAGTTGGGAATGAGCCTTGTTCGACCGCTAATAATTCTTGTGAAATCATGAATTCGATTAAATTCGAAACTTCTTTGGAGTTTTGGTGTTTTAAAATTCCGTATGTTGACAGCTTATCGAACTTGAAATCTAACACTTTTTTATTGCGTGACCCGGTCAACACTTGAGCTGTCATCACTTTACCGAACTTCTGCCCCATCCGAATGACACACGACAAAACCATCTGAACGTCTTTAGTAACATCTAAGCTTTCACGATCATCTATACAACTTCCACAATGCCCACACGTTTCTGCTGCGGTATCTCCAAAATAGTGAATGATAAATTGTTGGAGGCAACTTTCTGTATGACAGTAATCGACCATTGCCTGTAATTTCACTAATTCTCCTGGAATGCGGCTAGGATCTTGTGCTTGATCAATTAAAAACCGCTGCGTTTGAACGTCCTGCGAAGCATATAACACAATACACTCACTTGGCAGGCCGTCTCGCCCAGCACGTCCTGCTTCCTGATAATAACTTTCCATGTTTTTCGGAAGCTGGTAATGAATAACAAACCGAATATTGGATTTGTCTATCCCCATTCCAAATGCATTGGTGGCAACCATGACCGTCACTTCATCATTCAGAAAACGCTCTTGACCACTCTTTCTTTCATGATCAGGCATACCGGCATGATACTTGGCCGCTTTAATGCCTTTTTTAAGTAGCATTTCGTATACCGAGTCTACTGTTTTACGAGTAGCCGCATAAATGATTCCGGCTTCCTTATCGTTTTTTACCACATATTCTTTCACGAATCGCTCACGATCTTGCCCTCGTATGACGGAAAATGTTAAATTAGGTCGTTCAAATCCCGTCATGATTGTATGCTGCTCTTCAATGTTCAAAATTCGGCAAATGTCTTCCCGCACTTGAGGTGTTGCAGTGGCAGTCAGAGCCAGTACTGTCGGATTGTTCGGAAACAATTCTGTCATCCGGCTAATCAACCGGTAACTCGGACGGAAGTCATGCCCCCATTGTGAAATACAATGAGCTTCATCGACAGCAATCAACGGCACATGAACGCCTTGCAATTCATTAAGGAACATCTCTGAATCCAATCGCTCAGGTGCAATATACAGTAATTTGATCGCTCCACGCTGTACGTCCATTAACGTTTCTCTCACTTCATCAAAATCGAGAGAACTATTTATATAAGCCGCCGGAATACCAGCGGCCAAAAGTGCATCTACTTGGTCTTTCATCAGTGAAATCAATGGTGACACGACAATGGTGGTGCCTTCCATAACAAGCGCTGGAATTTGGTAGCACATAGATTTCCCTCCGCCTGTCGGCATGACGCAAATCGAATTATGTCCTTCAAATACTTGCGTAATAGCTTGCTCTTGACCTACTCGAAAGGACTCATAACCAAAATGGGACTGCAGTAATTTTTTTGCGCTTTCCAACAAAATAGAACACTCCTAATACTCGTATCGTATGAGTTAGCTTACCACATTTCCGCACCTTTTTCTGTGACAGAATCTTAAGAAGAAATGGAAGGCACACGCAAAAAAATGCCCACTCCAATTTAAAAGGAGCGGACATTTTATTAACTCATCAAGCAATCAAGAAGTCGCGGCTCCATAACTGCCCATACGCCGTTTAACTTGAATGAATGATGCAGCCTCAGCAATCTCAGTTTGGTTTAGTGGCTGGTCATCTAGCATTAAATTGTAGTCATTTAAGAAACTAGTATTTTGAAGATCAACATTGATAGTCCGTTCGTCGCGATCCAACAAACTGTCGACCGAAATCTCAAAATAATCAGCAAGTCTTTCAAGATGCACTACAGAGACTTGTTTTTTCCCACTTTCATAAGCCCAAACCGTACTTTTTGCAAAGCCGATTGCTTCTGCCAATTCTTCAGTAGATAGTCCTTTAGCTTCTCTTAAGTCCTTGATTCGTTTACTTAATTGTTTCATTGTATACTCCTGCTCCCTAAATAATATTCTAACTATTTTAAATATACTGCACCTTGCGCTTTTTCACAATCTTTTTTGGATAATTCTTTAAAAAAATGTGAATAATTAGTGAACACCATCTACAAATCCCTAATTGTGGTAATTACTTAGTTTTTTATATCCACTAAATTTATCATATTAAAAAAGATTTCAAATAGCAGGTAAATAGACTCTTTTAAGAAAAAAATTCTTTGAGTTGCAAATTACCTTAAAATAAAATTTGAATTTAATAACTATTCTAAAAAAACTTATTTTATTTTCTTCTTACTTTATTCAAGAAAAAGAACTTTTATATACTAAAGAAAAATAAATTTTGATTTTTTCAACTAAAAAAAGTATTATGTTAGAATAAACAATTGGAGGTTAGTATGATGTCTGAAAAGTATTCAAGGCAAGAAATTGTTGAAAGTGTTCCTCAAAAAGGCTTTTTTGGTCATCCCAAAGGACTATTTACGTTATTCTTCACAGAGTTCTGGGAACGGTTCTCCTACTATGGGATGAGAGCTATTCTAGTTTTTTATATGTACTACGAAATGTCCGCAGGTGGTCTTGGTCTAGATAAAACGACTGCACTATCCATCATGTCTGTATATGGATCACTTGTTTATATGTCTGGAATTATCGGCGGCTGGTTAGCCAATCGAATATTTGGTACGTCGAGAGCTGTATTTTATGGTGGCGTTCTCATCATGCTCGGACACATTGCTTTAGCGATCCCTGGAAACCTTGCTTTATTCTTCGTTTCTATGGTGCTTATTGTTCTAGGTACGGGTCTTTTGAAACCAAACGTATCCAGTGTTGTAGGTGAAATTTACGCTGAAAACGATGACCGCCGCGATGCAGGCTTTAGTATTTTCTATATGGGGATCAATATGGGTGGGTTTCTTGCCCCGCTAATCGTTGGTACTGTCGGCATGCAAATCAGCTTCCATCTAGGTTTCAGTCTTGCAGCTGTCGGCATGTTCTTAGGTTTGGTAATATTTTTAGCTACTAAAAAGAAAAATCTTGGTTTGGCAGGAACTGTTGTACCCAATCCTTTGTTGCCATCGGAACGTAAGAGAACGATTAAAATTTTCACGATTGCTACGTTAGTTATTGCAGCAGTTGTTGCTATCGGTATTCCAACTGGATTACTAACTTTTGACAGCTTCGTTGCGATTGTTGGTATTTTAGGTATTTTGATTCCGACCGTTTATTTCACAGTTATGTACCGCAGTAAAAAAACAACCGATGTGGAACGTTCACATCTACTGGCTTATATTCCATTGTTTATCGCCTCAGTCATGTTCTGGGCGATTCAAGAACAAGGTTCAACGATTCTTGCTGCGTATGCGGATACTCGTACGGACCTTGAATTTGCAGGAATCACTATTTCTCCTGCCTGGTTTCAGTCTTTAAATCCATTATTCATCATTATGCTGGCCCCGGTCTTCGCTTGGCTATGGGTTAAACTTGGAAGCAAACAACCATCTATTCCACAGAAATTTTCACTCGGCCTGTTGTTTGCCGGATTATCATTCTTGGTAATCTTATTACCTGCTTATTTTGGTGGCGCTTCAGCACTAGTCAACCCACTTTGGTTGGTTCTAAGTTATTTCATCGTCGTACTTGGCGAACTTTGCCTGTCTCCAGTAGGACTATCGGCAACAACCAAATTAGCACCTGCCGCTTTCTCAGCGCAAACGATGAGTCTGTGGTTCCTTTCAAATGCTGCCGCTCAAGCAATCAATGCGCAGTTAGTTAAGTTCTATACAGTAGAAAATGAAATGATGTACTTTGGAATCATCGGGGGAGCTTCCATCGCCCTCAGCATCCTATTGTTCATCTTCGCACCACGCATTCAAGGATTTATGAAAGGCGTTCGTTAAAGCAGAAGCAGCCATGAAGCCCCGACAAGCATAAGACGCTCTGACTGTGCGACGTGTTTTTAGTCGCATAGTCAGAGTGACTTCTAGATCCTTAGAAAAGCGGAAATGGCTTATAATAAAAACATGAGGCTGTCCATAAGCCCCTAACATAAAACAGACGGAGAAAAAGAAAATCTTTTTCTCCGTCTGTTTTTTTGAATCCCGGCCGACAAAAGGGGCTGCATTCAAAGTCATTGTTCATGACCTTTTGAATGCAGTCCCTTATTTTCTTATGTCTTCTATAAGATTACCTATTTTCGACAACCAACCCCATTTGTCGTGCAAAGGCGATGGCTTGATCGGGTGATACTTTACAGCCCCGCAATTTTTCAATCGATACTTGGATGCTTTCAAAAGTATTGGTACTCAGATCGATTCCCTTTAAACTCGTTTCTGTAAAATTAATATCGTTCATATCGCACATACTGAATTCACTGCTCTTTAATTCCATCTCATAAAAGTCTGCAAAACGCAGAGAAGAAGAAACAAAACTCACTGTATTGCATAGAGAAAAACCGAAAGTTGCATAATTCATCACACACTCATCAAAAAGAGTATGACGAATTCCGGCTTCCGCAAAATTTGTGCCGAGCAATTTAGAATTGCGGAATTCAGTTCGGTGAAAAACCGCACGACTCATATCCATATTCGACAAATCACAATTCAAAAAAACAACATCAACAAATTCTGAACGCGGCCAAACCGTTTCAAGAAAATGAACGTTTTCAAAAACGACCCGATCGATATGAAGAGCTTCTTCTGTACTAAAATCAATGGTCTCCTGTGAAATTCGGCAATTGCTTATGTACTGATCATCTAAAGCTTCAACAAAAGAACACGTTTCTAATTCCTTTGGAAGAATGGGTGCTAATCTTTTAGTCTTCTTCATGATTTACTGATTCTCCTTTTAACTAAACAAAAGACTGCTCCAGTGGCGAAGCAGCCTTTTGTTAGTGGATTTATTTTCTTACCAATTCTTTGTCTAAGCACTTATCAATAACTTCAGGCAAATCGATCCGATCTTCTGTTACTTCTACCTGATACAATTTATTATCATGCATAAACTTAAAGACCCCGTTATCAAAATCGGTACCGATTTCTTTAAAGAAAATCCCTTCAAGCTGACAGTTTTTTGATTGTGTAAAGTTAATTTTATAGCTGTTCTCGTCTTTTACCAAGTAACAGCGAACCCCTTTTTCAAACTCGTCTCCTTCGACACCTTTTACTGTGCGTGCCAATGAAACGACATGCAAATCTACAAACGGAATTTCGCGCAGTAGCATGTTAAGGAACGAACCTTTAGTAATTTCTTCCCATCTGCTTTTAGCAGTCTGCCCCATAACAATTTGCGTAATATTGAATTTATGAGCCACTTCCGCAATCACTTTTGCAGAGGGGCGTTTTTCATTATCACGAACAATAAATTCTTCAGCTTCGTACTCTTCGGCAAGCTCTTTCCATCTTTCAATATAAGATGCTTTCTGAGCGTCAAATTCATCAACGGACGCTGCATCTACCGTTAGAATATACAAGGGACAATCTAGCATGGTAGCCAGTTTATTTCCTCTATTGATTAATCGCTCTCCATTCGGTCCGTAAAAAACGCACACCAGAATGCTTTCATCCATTCGTCCTCTGATTTTTTTCATTTATGTTCACCCCCCTGAAAATATCATTCCTATCCTGACATTCAAAACTATGAAATTATACTTCTTCTGTTGTAGAAAATCAAGAGATTATGGCCAATTTTAAACTTTCTATCCCTATAGATTTTCAGCATTTTTCAATTCAGTATTGGCTAGCAAATGAAAAGTCTGTGGACTTCCTGTATAATTTACAATGATTGTGTTGCGTACTTCAATCATCTTACTAAAAAAGCAAAATTTTTTCCTTTATATATACCCGCTCAATGGCTTTTCCATACACAATTGCTCGTCTATTCCAATACAGGAGGTTCTGCTGTGCATCTATTGATTTTAGCTATCTTCATTCCTTTTATTGCTACTGCTCTGATTCCACTCATACATAAACGAATAGGCTCGTTGCATATTGGCTGGCTCGTGCTACTCGTCCCACTCACTTTGTTTGTTGTGTTCGTCATCCAAATTCCCGCTGTTGCAAATGGTGAAACTTTCATCCAGACAGTCGATTGGATTCCTTCATTAGGCATTAACTTTACCGCTTATCTTGATGGCCTCAGTTTGATCATGGCTTTATTGATTACCGGTATGGGAAGCCTTGTCGTTCTTTACTCCATCTATTATTTATCATCATCCGACTCATTCCCTCATTTTTACGCTTATCTGTTGCTATTTATGGGCGCTATGCTCGGAGTCGTCCTATCTGATAACCTCCTTGTTCTGTATATTTTCTGGGAATTAACCAGTATTTCTTCTTTCTTGCTGATTGCTTTTTGGTATCATCGCAAAAATTCCCGTTATGGTGCTCAAAAGTCATTGTTAATTACCGTCTTCGGTGGTTTCGGAATGCTTGCTGGATTTTTAATGTTGCATTCGATGACTGGTACTTTCAGCATCAGGGAAACTATTGCTGTCATCGGCCAGTATACAGATTACGCCCTGTTTTATCCAGCTATGTTCCTAGTGCTGCTCGGAGCATTTACAAAATCGGCACAGTTCCCCTTCCATATTTGGTTGCCCGATGCGATGGAAGCACCAACACCCGTCAGCGCTTATCTTCATTCAGCGACGATGGTGAAAGCCGGACTTTATTTGGTTGCTCGTTTTATACCGATTTTCGGCGGCACTGCTGCCTGGTTTTGGACGGTGACCATCGTTGGACTTGTCACCCTGTTCTGGGGAGCCTTCTGCGCTGTGCGGCAAACAGATTTGAAGGCGTTGCTTGCCTATTCCACAATCAGTCAACTCGGCTTGATCATGAGTCTATTCGGCCTCGGTTCAGCGGCTTTGCATTTTGGTGATGGTGAGCGAGGTGCTTTGTACGGCTTAGCTATTTTTGCCGCCTTATTCCATATGGTCAACCATTCCACATTTAAAGGTGCGCTTTTTATGGTCGTCGGCATTATCGATCACCAAGTTGGAACTCGTGATATACGGCGATTAGGTGGCCTTTCGGCATTTTTGCCTATCACGTTTACATTCGCTGTTATTGGTAGCTTTTCGATGGCTGGACTGCCGTTCCTTAACGGATTTTTGAGTAAAGAGATGTTTTTCACAGCGACAGTTGATGCGGTCAGTCTCCCCGCTTTTGGTGTTTCTACATGGGGGTTGCTGATTCCAGTAATTGCTTGGATTGCTTCTGTCTTTACTTTTATCTATAGCATGATTTTCGTGTTCCGCACTTTTTTCGGAACACCACAATTAAAGAAGTTGGATCGCAAGCCAATAGAGCCATCAATTGGCATGCTCATTTCTCCAGCTATTCTCTGCATATTGATTGTGAGTCTGTTTTTCGTCCCTAATCTGCTCGGTGACTATTTACTGAAACCTGCGATGAGTGGCATTATTCCTGGAATTTCAGGAGCGGCTCCGCAAATTTCAGCATGGCACGGTTTTAATACGGAATTGTTTATGACACTGGGGATTATAGTAGTCGGTACTTTTCTTTTCCTTACTTTCCGCAGTTGGCATAAGATTTACCTGCTTCAGCCAGCAGGATGGAATTTTACTGTACTGTACAATTCTTTTCTAAAGGATTTGAAACGCGTAGCCAATTGGCTGACTACGCGTTACATGACAGGTCATCTGCCTACTTATTTTGCCTATATCTTTGTTTTTTTCATCGTAACTTCTGGGGGGGCCTTGATTTTTACTGGTGCGTTATCAATTGATCTGACAGCGGACTCGCCCATTAGTTTTTATGAAGGCATGCTAGTTGTGGTGATGGCCATCGCGGCCATCGCTATCCTATTTGCAAAATCTCGCCTTACAGCCATCTTGCTAAATGGTGTGCTGGGCTTTTCCATCGCTATTTTCTTTGTGTTGTTCCGAGCACCCGATTTGGCATTGACGCAATTGGTTATTGAAACCGTAACTACCGCCTTATTTCTTCTCTGCTTTCACTTTTTACCGGAATGGACAAAAGAAGATTCTCCAAAATGGATTAAAGTTCGGAATGCGATGATTGCCATCGGAGCCGGTGTCACAGTTACGTTGATTGGCCTAACAGTTAATAGTGGCACATTATTTGACAGCATTTCTGGTTATTTTGAAAATTCCTATGAACTGACAGGAGGAGACAACATCGTCAATGCGATTCTGGGTGATTTCCGCGCTTTCGATACGATGCTTGAATCACTGGTCTTGTTTATTGCCGGACTCGGTGTCTATACATTAATCCGTTTAAAGCTGGGAAAGGGGGCGGACAAAGATGAACATCAATGATGTGATTTTAAAAACCGTCTCAAAAGCTGTTGTTTTAATCATTTTAACTTTTGGTATCTATCTGTTCGTATCCGGACATAACCAGCCGGGTGGTGGATTTATTGGTGGATTGGTTATTGCTTCGGCTTTTGTCTTAATGTTTCTATCCTACGACTCGGAAACCGTCAGTGAAGCATTGCCCATCGATTTTAAGAAGCTTTCTGCACTCGGTGTATTGTTGGCCATGATGAGCGGTGTAGCTCCTATGTTTTTTGGTGGCGCATTTCTGAGCCAAAGCTTCGGCTACTTTGATTTACCGATCTTTGGGAAAACTGAGCTTGCCACTGTCACCATATTTGAAGCTGGTATCGCATTAACCGTTATTGGCGTTGTCGTGAATATTATTCTAAGTATAAGTGAGGATGAGTAGCCTGTGGAATCATTGATCATTATTTTGGTCGGCGTCCTTACCACGGTCGCCATCTACCTCGTATTATCAAAAAACGTAGTGCGTGTCATATTAGGGACGGCCATTCTGTCTCATGCTGTTCATCTGCTGATTTTGTCGATGGGCGGCTTAAAGCTGGGTACGGTTCCGCTGCTCGGTGAAGAAGCTAAATCCTACGTGGACGCACTGCCTCAGGCATTAATCCTAACAGCCATTGTCATCAGTTTTGCTGTTACCGCTTTTATCCTAGTGCTAGCCTACCGGGCTTATCAAGAGCTGGGTACCGACAATTTAGGAACAATGAGAGGTTCTGATGATGAATAACATCTTAGTTCTTCCCATGTTACTCCCGATTATTGTTGGTGTATTATTGATTTTTCTCCGGACCTACGGACGTATCCAGGCCTGGATCAGCATTGCAGCTATGGTTATGACTGCAGGAATTTCTTTCTATCTATTACATACGGTACAGACCGATGGAATTTTCCGTTTGGATTTTGGCGGCTGGGAACCGCCCTTCGGCATTTTATTCGTTGCGGACTCCTTTTCTATTCTGCTGGTGCTGACTTCTAGCATTGTGACAGCTATCTGCTTAAGCTATGCATTAATCTCCACTAGCAAAGAATTACAGACCATGTATTTTTATCCGACCGTGCTATTTCTGATAGCAGGGGTCAATGGCTCATTCTTGACTGGTGATTTATTTAATTTGTTTGTCTGTTTTGAAGTAATGCTATTGTCTTCTTATGTACTACTGACTTTAGGGAATTCCAAACGTCAATTACGAGAAGCTGTAAAATATGTCTCTATTAATATCGTCTCTTCCTGGTTTTTCCTTGTCGCCTTAGCTTTTCTCTATGGAACGCTCGGCACGTTGAATATGGCACATATAGCTGAACGAGTTGCAGAAGTTGGTCAAACACCGCTTCTGACAACCATCAGCATCGTCTTTCTAATTGTTTTCAGTTTAAAGGCTGGTTTACTTCTGTACTTCTGGCTTCCAGGGTCTTACAGTTCACCACCTGTTGTTACTTCCGCCCTTTTCGGGGCACTACTAACGAAGGTTGGTATTTATGCCCTGTTCCGTATCTTTTCATTGATTTTTTACCATCAGCCAGAAATCACACATACTATCATCGGAATTATGGCTGCGTTGACTTTAATCGGCGGTAGCTTAGGTGCAATCGCCTTTAACGATATCCGCAGCATTGCAGCTTATAACGTTGTCATTGCCGTAGGGTTCATGCTTGTCGGTTTGGCAATCGCCACACCCGAAGCAATTGAAGGAGCTATCTACTATATGATTCATGATATGGTTGCCAAAGCATTGTTGTTTCTACTTGTTGGTACGATGATTACGCTGAGCGGCACTTCGAAAATGGCAGGAATGAGTGGACTCATGAAGAACTATCCGCTACTTGGTTGGTCTTTCTTTATCACAATGCTATCGCTTGCCGGAATTCCTCCCTTCAGCGGTTTTATCGGCAAAGTTCTGATTTCGAGTGCAGCAATCGATAGCGGTTCCTATGTATTGTTGACCCTGGCACTATTATCGAGTATTTTTGTTCTTTACTCATTGCTTCGCGTTTTTAAAAACTGTTTTTGGGGTGAGACAATCGTCAGTAAAGAAGAACAGCTGCCACTGCGTAGAGGTGTCTTGTTGCCTTGTTTGGTGCTTGTATTCCTAACTATCGGCATTGGCTTAGGCACTGAAGGTCTGTCGGTTTATGTCACAGAAGCTGCTGAAACATTACTGGATCCCGGTATTTATATCAATGCAGTATTAGGCATCCATCAGTAAATCCATTCTCGATTGAAAGGAGTGAATCCAAGTGCCAGCTCAGTTTCTATTAAATATCACCATTGCCTTGCTATGGACATTATTAATGGATGAAGATGCTTTTTATATCACAACTTTTCTTAGCGGTTATTTGATTGGTATCGGCATTCTTTTTCTGATGCACCGTTTTTTTGGAACTAAGTTTTACTTGCTGCGCGTTTACTCTACCATCAAATTGCTGCTGATTTTTGTTTCGGAACTTTTCCAATCGAGCCTGCTGATTATGAAACAAATTTTAAGTCCAAAGCTGAATATAAAACCTGGCATCTTCACTTATGAACATAGTATGGAAGGCGATTACGAATTGACCACACTGGCCCTTTTGCTAACCTTGACTCCTGGTTCTGTCGTTATGGAAGTCTCGCCAAATGGTAAAATTTTTTATATTCATGCGATGGATGTAGAAAGTTCACGTGAGGCCGTACTGAAGTCTATCAAGGCTTTTGAAAAAGCAATTATGGAGGTGACAAGAAATTGATAAACACATTATTAACCATTGCTCTTTCCCTTTTCATCCTAGCGATCATTCTGGCACTTTACCGAATCATCCGTGGACCTTCCATGCCCGATCGTGTTGTCGCACTGGATATGATCGGTGTCAATTTGATTTCGGGAGTAGCTGTTTTTTCTGTGGTTCTTCACACGCATGCTTTTCTAGAAGTTATCTTGATTGTTGGAATTTTAGCATTCATCAGTACTCTTGCCTTGGCACGTTTTGTTGAAAGGGGCGATATTGTTGAGCATAAACACAATCGCTGAATATTTCGGAGTTGTTCTAATTCTAATCGGTAGTATCATGGCTGTAATCAGCGCCATTGGAATTCTTCGGTTGCCCGATGTCTACACGCGTTCACATGCTGCTACGAAAAGCTCTACACTCGCTGTTTTGTTATCGTTATCTGGAACCTTTATCTATTTCTGGGCATCTGAAAACTTTATCAGCGTCAGGCTCCTATTAGGTATAACCTTTGTTTTTTTAACTGCGCCGGTTTCGGGACATCTGATTACACGAGCTGCATACCGATCAAATGTTAAATTGGCTGACTCCTCTACTGAAGATGCATTAGAAGAATTGTTTAAGAAGTAAAAAAAGTGGTGTGGCGCCTTCTGCTATCCCACTTTTTTACTCCTAAAGCGCTTAGTAGCGTTATTTCGTCAATATGGAATTGCACATCTACAATCGACATCTTCTTCTTGAATCGCTGTCTTTGGCTATCGTTCTCGGCAGTTCCCCCTTTTAAATCCATTTTTTTGCTAACTGGCAATAGACAAAGACTGTGATATGTGGAAAACTAAAGTAATGACAACTAGTAGAAAGCAGGGCTTTTAGATGAGTATAGAATTAAAAGAAAAAAGGAGATGGGATCCTTTAAAGGTATTTTTTAAGGTTTCAATTGCCTATACTCTTTCCTTTTTTGTAAAGAACAAAGATGGAAAGAAAATTGCTTTAGTCGGTGGAAATCTTGGAGAAAAATACGAAGACAATGCCGCAATTTATCATAACTATTTATTGAGTAACCATAAAGAACAAGTAACGGCTTATTGGATGTACGATCCAAAAACTACCTATGCTAAAAACGAGAATATTGAAAACGCTGTTTCGCTTGGTAGTTTCAAAAACTATTTGCTGTTTTTTCAAGCTGATTATACATTCCATGGACATTCTCTTCTTTACGATATTGTTCCAGCAGCTGATAAATTTCTTTTTCTCAACCGGAAAACGATCATCACGCACATTAGCCATGGCATAGAAGGATTCAAGAAGATTTTGATTCAAAAAGAAGATATTCCTTTATTAAAAAGAACAGATTATTTCAATTGCGCTTCCCAATATGAATACAACTTGAAGCTGAATGAATGGGAAATGCCTGAACAGAAACTAATTATAACTGGCTTTCCTCGCTTTGATCGGTATCCCCAAAATCAGCCACCTAAAGAAGTCAAAAACATTTTAATGATGATGACTTGGCGTGAATGGCTTTTTGATTTGACTAAAGAACAATTTGTTGACAGCGCTTATTTTAAAAACACAACCGGCTTATTGGAGCACAAAGGTATTCAAAAGCTCCTCGCCGATCACCATCTTCATTTAAATATTGCATTGCATCCTTTCATGAAAAAATTTGAAAGTTACTTTACCAACTTAACAAATGCTGAAAACGGCATTACATTTATCGACTCTAGTCAAGAAACAATTGCTTATTCGATTGATCATAATGACATGTTATTGACTGATATCACCAGCGTGTCATGGGACTTCCTGTATTTAAATAAACCTATTATATTCTTCATGTTTGATCAAGAAGAATATTTAGACAAAAGAGGATCTTATTTAAACATGGATACAGACCTTAGCGGATATAAAGCAAATTCAATCGATCATGTTTATGAATACTTGAAAAAAATCATCGAAGAAAAAATCACTTGGAACGAGTGGTACCCAAAAGCTACAGCTTATATTGATTATTTCGACCAAGATAATTGCAAGCGCCTGACAAAGCGTGTTATGAAGCTTTAATAGTTCCACGTGAAACTTATAGATATCCTATACATTTTTAAAATTAAAATGGCAGAGAAAAATTATCATTTTCTCTGCCATTTTTTCTTTTTATGCAGTTTCAACATACCGATCAAGTCGAGAAAGTACGAAAGAACATTCCGGTATCGTTGCACAAACTTTGTAGAAAGCCATTTCCGATTAACATTTTTTACAGTTTTATCTGCAATTCTACCGGACAATGATCTGATCCCCATGTGTCTGCATGTATTTTTGCGCTTGTAAGTTGAGGTACGAGCTTTTGAGAGGCGAGGAAGTAATCAATTCTCCAGCCAACATTCTTTTCACGACAATTAGAGCGGTACGACCACCACGAGTAAAAGTCAGTTTCTTCCGGATGAAAATGGCGGAATGTATCCACAAATCCACTTGATAAAAACTGCGTCATTTTGCCACGTTCTTCAGGGGTAAACCCTGAATTTTTCTTATTCGCTTTCGGATTTTTCAAATCGATTTCTTCGTGTGCCACATTTAAATCTCCACATAAAATAACCGGTTTTTGGTTATCCAACGCTTTCACAAATGATAAAATAGCCTCTTCCCACAACAACCGATAAGCTAAGCGAAGCAATCCGTGCTGCGAATTTGGGGTATATACCGTTATAACATAATGGCTATCGAACTCTAATGTAATCATTCGTCCTTCCGTGTCGTGTTCTTCTATACCTAAACCATATTGAATCGACAACGGCTTTTGCTTCGTAAAAATAGCGGTACCTGAATAGCCTTTCTTATGGGCATAATTCCAATATGTATAATAGCCGGGAAGGTCCATTTCTATTTGCCCTTCCTGCAATTTGATTTCTTGTAGGCAAAATACATCTGCATCCACTTGAGTAAAAAAATCCATAAAGCCTTTTTTCATAACAGCGCGAAGGCCGTTAACATTCCACGAAATTAATTTCAATGATGCCCCTTCTTTCTTAACCCTCCCTTAGTTTAAAGGAAGCATAGATTAGACTCAACCAATCACTTATAACACTTCATTTATGTAAAATTTCTGTATTTTTTAAAACATTCCGCATTATTCAGAAGGAACTTCTTGTACAATAAAGTTATCTTGTAAAGTAACATGCTACGTGCCCGAAATGCAGTCTCTTGAATATAAAAATTTCGATTCCGCATCTCAAAGACAAAGGAGGAAAGAACATGAAAAAATTTTCGAAAGAGGAGAAAAGCTGGGCACTATATGATTGGGGAAGTTCTGCTTATACCCTAATTATCACGACAGCTGTATTCCCTATTTACTATAAAGCCTCTGCCACTGAAGCCGGTGTTAGCTTAGCCAATTCAACTGCTTATTTAGGTTATACCATTGCTATTTTTACCTTTATTTTAGCGATGATTGGTCCCATATTGGGTACTATTGCGGATTATGAAGGATTGAAAAAACGATTTTTCGTCGGCTTTTTCATATTAGGAACTGCGTCAACTGCATTGCTGGCTTTCGTACCCAGTGAAAATTGGTTACTCATGTTGATTTGCTATGTCTTCGCCGCTCTTGGTGCGACAGGTGCTAATTTGTTTTACGATGCATTTATTGTAGACATTACGACAGAAAAACGAATGAACAGCGTCTCCGCATTTGGATACGGACTCGGATATATCGGCTCGACCATTCCATTTATATTATCGATTGCTATTATTATACTCGCTCAAAATGGTCTGTTGCCCATTTCTGTAACTATCGCTAGCCGTATCGCTTTTATGATCACCGCCATTTGGTGGATTGCTTTTTCAATCCCCATGTTTCGCCATGTTAAGCAACTGCATTATATTAAACGAGAACCGCGTCTAGTTCGCCAAAGTTTTAAACGGTTAGGAAAAACGCTCCGGGAAATTCGGCAATACCGAGCATTGGTCTTGTTTTTAATCGCTTATTTCTTTTATATTGATGGTGTTGGAACCATTATTGCGTTGTCGACTGCATACGGCACTGATTTGGGATTAAATTCATCGAGCTTATTGATTGTCTTACTGGTTACACAAATAGTCGCTGCGCCATTCGCCATTCTCTACGGTCGTTTGGCTAATCGATTTACCGGAAAAAAAATGCTTTACGTAGGAATTTGTGTTTATATCGTTATTTGTATCTATGCTTATTTTCTGGAAACCATTACGGATTTTTGGATTTTGGCTATGCTGGTAGCAACAAGCCAAGGGGGCATTCAAGCATTGAGTCGTTCTTATTTCGGAAAACTCGTCCCTAAAGAAAATTCCAATGAGTTTTTTGGTTTTTACAATATCTTTGGGAAGTTTGCCGCAATCCTTGGTCCTTTGCTTGTAGCTATTACTTCTCAAGTGACAGGTAAATCCAATATGGGTGTGTTCAGTCTGGTTATCTTATTCGTCATCGGACTGATCGTATTGTCTCGTGTACCTGAACCAACATCGCATGACTCTGTAGACGAAGTATCCGAGGTCTAAAGTGACTAAACGACAACAAATTGAAATCAAAAAAGGTGCCTTCCAACTGAGTTGGGGCACCTTTTTATCATTATTTTTTGTTAGAGTTGTCTGCTTTAACTGTTACGTTGCCAGCATTGTCTTTTTTGATCGTTGCATCTTTCAAATCGACCACTTCGGTGCCGCCTGTTTCTTTGTCGGCTTCTTTATTAGCTTTTTTGATTTCTTTTTCTACTGCTTTTTCAGCTTTCTCGTGTTCTTTCTCAGCTTTCTCTTGCTCTTTTTCTTCTTTTTCATTACTTTTTCTTGCTCTTTCACTTCTTTTTCAATAGCTTTTTCTTGTTTTTCAACTTCTTTTTCTTCTTGTTTTTCTACACGTTTTGCCTTGAGTTCGTCAGCTTTGTCTTTCGCTTTTTCGGTATAATCGCTTGCTTTATCTTTAGCAGTTTCTGTATAATCACTTGCTTTTTCTTTTAGTTGGTTTACTTTGTCCTTCACTTGATCTACTGCACCGCCTGAACCTTCAGCGTTGTCTTCTTTTAAAGCCATTGCTTTTTCTTTAACGATTTCTTGAAGTTCTTTGCCGCTCTTTGGTGCGAATAACAATCCAGCTGCGGCTCCAATAACTACACCAGTTGCTGCGCCAGCTAAGAAGCCGCCACCGCCACCGCTTTCTTTTCGTTCAGCTTCAGTTGGTTGCGGCTCTTGAATTTTCCCACCGCGCACAAGACGTTCTTCTACTTCTTCCACGATTTCATATAATGTACGGCCTTTAGCTTCGACAAGTGACACGCTCATGTGATAGTCAGCTAAATCTGCTTGGTCTCTCACAACAATAACGTCGTAATCAGTAGAATCTACTTTGTCTTCAAGCATGTCTGCCTGGTACCCCTTTTTCTCTAACGCTTCACGTACCGATGTAAATGGATGCTCGACTGCAATTTTCACCATATTCTGTCCACTCCCTTTTTCTAAATGTCTATATCTTTCATTTTCCCTTATTTACGAAGTTATAAACACGTTTAGAAAGCTCTATGATTTACTGCCAGGCTTTTGGAGTCTGGGTCTTCATGAGACGCGTTGCCAACACAACACCTAACACGGCACCAGACAAACTGGAAATAAAAAAAGGTGGCACAAAAAATAAAGCGCCAAATTCAGTGCCAAGGAAAAGCTGTGCATAAGGAACCGCTACTAGTGAAGCAATGAGTCCAGTGCCTACTACTTCTCCTAGAGCAGCTAGCCAAATCTTACCGAACTTGGCATACATAATGCCGGCTAGGCAAGCTCCAATCATTCCACCAGGAAAAGCCAATAACGAGCCGGTTCCCGTTAGTATTCGAATGACCCCGGTCATAAAGGCAATCAACACAGCCGGACCTGGCCCCAGGAGAACTGCTGCAATCACATTGACCGCGTGCTGAATTGGATAGGCTCGAGCAATTCCTGCTGGAAAATAAACAAAAGCAGAACCTGCCACTCCAATCGCCACAAACATCGCCATAACGACCATTTTTTTCGTTGTCATGTTCTATGCTCTTCTTTGCAGGGAACTTGTAACAGTTGAATGCGTTCTGCAATATCCGCTGCTTCTGTGATTGCGGTTATAACGGCAATTCCTGAAACGCCTGCTTGCCAAACTTGATGGGCATTTTCAGCAGTAATGCCGCCGATGCCGACAATCGGTAAGTTAGGCAATTCATTTTTAACTGCTAAAATTTCTTTGACGCCAGCCGGTTTTTTGGCATCTGCTTTTGAAACTGTTCCAAAAATCGGACCCATTCCAACGTAATCTGCTCCCTCTCTACTAGCAATTTTAGCTTCTTCTACAGAATGAACAGAAACGCCTAAAATTTTGTCGGCTCCGATCAGTTGACGAACTTCTTGCGTCGCTGCATCATCCTGACCGATATGAACACCATCTGCTCCAATACTACATGCCAGCTCGACTTGATCATTGATAATAAACGGCACGCTGTACTCACGACACAATCGCTGGCAATGTAACGCAAATTCAAGTAGTGCTGAACCCGTCAATGCACCATCACCTTTTTCTCGCAATTGGAAATGGTTGATGCCGCCCCTTAATGCTGCCTCGACTACTTGCAAAGGGTCTCGAACTCCTGAGTTTTTTGAACCCATAATAAAATAGATGGATGATTTAGTAGAAAACTTCAATTTTATGTGCCTCCCTCTTTTCTACTATCCTAGCTTTATATGCCGCATGGTTTGTGGGTCCATGACCTTGTCCAATATTCAGTGGTTCACTAAGAGCCGCTTGAATAAATTGTTTGGCCGTAAAAATAGCGTCTTTTAGTTGCTGACCTTTTGCTAGCTCTGCTGTCACAGCCGCTGCAAACGTACAGCCAGTACCATGCGTTTGTTTTGTTGAAATCCGAGCTGATCGGTACACGAACGATTCCCCATTTGCCTGCAAAAAATAGTCTTCTGCATAGTCTCTATCCATTGCATGGCCACCTTTAATAACGACGGATTTCGCACCTAGTGACAAAATTTTTTCAGCTGCATGTTGACGACTACTAACATTTGTAATGGGGATGCCCGTCAAAGCTTCTGCTTCTGGAATGTTTGGGGTAACGAGTAATGCCAGTGGCAATAAATGCGTTTTCACTGCATCTACTGCTTCTTGCTGCAATAAATCCGCGCCCCCTTTAGCAATCATGACGGGATCCACAACGACATTTTTCCAGTCGAACTTGTGAATTGCGGTTGCCACTTCTTTAATAATTTCAGAATTGAATAACATACCTGTTTTTAAAGCCGTTAGTTCAAAATCGCTAGCTACCGCTTCTAATTGCATGTGTACGGCTTGTGCCGACATTGGGTAGATAGCGGAAACACCCATCGTATTTTGAGCAGTTACGGCCGTAATAACAGAGGTGCCATAGACATCCAGCTCTTGAAACGTTTTCAAGTCTGCTTGAATGCCTGCCCCTCCTCCAGAATCGGATCCAGCAATTGTTAAAGTTTGCGGTGTTTTTGTCATAGCACTCTCTCCTGTAAATAAATTTGTTCGGCGACTTCGCCGTCCGTTAAACTGGCTAGTCTATTCATGAAAGCAAGTTGAAAATCTCCAGGGAGACTCACGCTTTGACTAGCTAGTTCACCAGCAATCGCAAAATAGCGCAAAATAGCGCTCACTGTTTCTAACGGATTTTCAGAATCAACAGCAAGACCTGCAGCGACAACGCTACTCAGTAAGCAGCCTGTTCCTGTAATCGAAGCCATAATCGGACTTCCAAAAGGAATTTCATCAACACAGTCTCCGTCTGTCACACAATCTATTTTGCCCGTGACCGCTACAATCAAGCCCAACTGTTTCGCAGTAGACATAGCAAGCTCTTTAACGTCTAGAAGCCCCTCTCCGGCATCAACACCTTTAGACTGCCACTCTTTACCCGCTACAGCTGCGAGCTCTCCTGCATTGCAGCGAAGAACGCTGACGTCAACTGTCTCTAAAATTTCTCGAACAGCATGGATTCGGAAGTTACTTGCTCCTGCTCCAACAGGATCTAAAACAACCGGGATGCCCAATTGGTTTGCCTTTTTTCCAGCGATCAGCATACTTTTCAGCGACTCCGCGTGTAAAGTTCCAATGTTTAATGACACTGCCTGTGCTAATCCAGCGAGTTCCTCTACTTCTTCAGGCGCTTCTCCCATGATTGGAGAAGCGCCTATTGCCAATAGACCATTCGCTTGAAAATTCGAAACTACATGGTTTGTGATGCAATGAACCAACGGGTTTTTTTGTTTTATTTGTTGAAACATGTTAAACACCTACTTTTTGAGTTGGCTCTATAGACCAGGATTCTTGTCTCCAGGCTTGATCCCAAAAGTTCAATTCATAATAACTGCTTTTGCGGAAATGGTCTTTTAATTCTTTACGGCGTGCTTCTGGCAAGTCTTCTGACAACTGATTCATCCGTTCAATTTGTTCGTTGACCAGTTCACCAAATTCTTCGGACCCGTAAGTCTCAATCCACCGGTCATAAATCGGATGATCCGGTTTTGCATGTTTCAATCGCTCACCGATTTCGTAATACAACCAGTAACAAGGCAATATGGCTGCTAATACATCTGCCAATTCCCCTGCAGATGCGCGGTACATATGAGATACGTACGCATACGCTGTAGGTGAAGGTTCGAATTGGGACCAGTCTTTTTCCGTAACACTTAACATTTTCATAAATGATTCATGTAACGATAGCTCGGCTGTACTGGTATGTGTCGCATGAATTGCAAAGCGTTGCGTCGTTTCCATATCCTTTGCTTTAGACGCACCGAGTGCCTGAATTTTAGCAAAATGGGATAAGTAATAAGCGTCTTGCATGACATAAAAACGGAATATCTCGACTGGTAATGTCCCATCTTCAATTCCCTTTACAAACGGATGATCAAAACTTGCTTGCCATAAACTGTTACATTCTTTTCTCACTTCTGTACAAAATGTCATTTTCCTATCTCCTTTTCTGTATCTAGTTTCCGTGCCTTGCTCTGACAGGCACGGTCAATTTTCTTGCACAAAATAAAAACGCCGCTCCCCAATAAAGGGAAGCGGCGTATGCAGTCGATAAGAAAATAGCAGACGTTCCGCCACTTCCCTCCGCTGGTATGATCCAGATCAGGTTCAAAGGGTCCGAGCTTATGCTCATCTCAGCCGATATCCGGCTCCCCTAGTGGTGTTTTTAATTATGTTTTCGACATCACTATATCATAGATTCTACTAATTCTATAGTCTTTATACAATTCTTTTTGCTGGTTTGGTATAGAACTACGTGTACTTCTAAATGGTGTTCTCCAAAAACATTAATTAATAAACACGTCAATGTCATTTTTATTTTTCTCGACTAATTTTTCTACTAACCTATTATAGTCTTCCCCAAAGTCATCCATCCATGTTAGATCATTAACGTTTCCTCCCCCTAGTTTCTCCTCAAGATACGTATTGATATAAGCATTTTGTTCATTAATTTTTTTACCGTATTGCTTTTGGAATTCTTCGGGTGACATATCTAGTTTTTCAGCTTGAGCGATAGCATACGCACGCACTTGCTTTCCACCTTCATCTTTTGTATTCGCTGGAGGAAGTTTTTCAAATTCTTCCGAGGTTGTTTCTCCTGTAAGATGTGGAGAAATATCAAGGTTCATTTCCTGTACCTCTTGTTTGATCAACTCTACAGCTATTGCTGAATCCAAGTAATCTAATGCGCTATCGTCAGGATATAAAAATCGTAAATCCCCTATTGTAATTTCATGATTATTTACAATAGCGGCTACTTCATCATCTTCGTGTGTTGAAAGGCCGCTACAACTAGCTAAGGTGACTGCTCCAAGCAAAATTACTGTACACAGAACTTTCTTCAATCCCCCACTTCCTTTCTTAACCCATTATTTATAAACTTTTGACCAAAAATAATCGATTAGATAAATTACTCGTGCTACTAAGATTCATACGTTCTTAATGTTCAGAAAGTTTCATTTACTAAAAAAGTATTTTTTGAAAGACCATTGTTTAAAATAGTTTGTTTTCAGCATAAAAAAACGTTCCTGAAAATCAGGAACGTTTTTGCTTATTAAACGGTTACTTCTTTTTTCTCTTTTTTGATTTGCTTGCTTCGTAACTGTCCACAAGCAGCATCGATATCGGCGCCTTGCTCGTGACGTACGCCACAGTTGATGCCTTTTTTCTTCAATGCATCGTAGAAAGCACTAATGGCTTCTGGTGTACTTTGTTGATATTGATCGTGCTCATCAACTGAATTGTACGGGATCAAGTTCACGTATGACAAGTGACGCTTATCTTCTAGCAATTTCGCTAATTGATGCGCTTCTTCTACATGGTCATTGACGTCACGCAATAAAATATACTCAAACGTGATGCGACGGTTGGATTTCTCTAGGTAATAATCGATCGCAGCCATCAATTTCTCGATTGGATATGCTTTATTGATTTTCATAATACGCGTACGCAACTCATTAGTCGGTGCATGAATTGAAATTGCCAGGTTTACTTGTAAGCCTTCATCTGCATAATCGTAAATTTTTGGCACGATACCGCTTGTTGAAACGGTGATGTGTCGAGCTCCGATAGCCAAACCTTTTTGAGAATTAACGATGTTTAGGAAGCCCATCAAATTCGTATAGTTATCAAATGGTTCGCCGATACCCATTACGACGATGTGACTCACACGTTCTTCTTTTTGCTGTGTGTCAAAATGCGCTTGCACTTGCATAATTTGCTCAACGATTTCGCCCGCGTTTAAATCGCGGCTCTTTTTCAATAGTCCGCTGGCACAGAAACTGCAGCCAATGTTACAACCCACTTGTGTGGTTACACAAACAGAATTTCCGTATTTAAAACGCATTAATACCGTTTCGATCAAGTTACCGTCTTGCATTTGGAAAAGAAACTTAATCGTGCCGTCTGCAGATTCTTGCTTCACTGTTTCTTTCAACGTGCGAATCGCAAAGTTGTCTTCTAGCAACTGAACACAGTCTTTCGACAGATTGTTCATTTCTGCGAATTCAGTGACGCGTTTTATATACAACCAATCCCATACTTGTTCCGCACGGTATTTTTTCTGACCATTTTCTAAAAACCAGTCTTTTAACTGGTCTATCGTTAATCCATAGATGGAATTTTTCATTTAAAGAACCCTCATTTCAAATTTCACAATTGCTTATTATAATACTAAAAATAACGCTTGACAACAACTATTTTTGTTTAGACAGAAAAATCTGATTAATAAATGCTTTTATACCGCCTATTTCAAAAATAAAAAAAGGTAAAAAGAAGGATCTTTCCTATACGGAATTGCCTATTTAATTGAAGCTTATTGGAAACAATAAAACCAGGCGCTGTTAAGCAGACCTGGTTTCATTGATTTTTATAGAAGCGTTTTATTTCCAAACTATTTTACACAGATACGGCTGCCTGCTGTTTTTTCTGTAGCATGGTACCGTTTTTTGCTAAGTCCGTGTGCCAAGAGAACGCTTTTTCTAAGACATGTGGAGTTTGCCCACCGCGTGTTAGCGCTTCGTCGTAATACGCGCGAAGTTGTGCACGATACGATGGGTGTACACAGTTTTTCAAGATAACTTCCACGCGTTCGCGCGGTGCTAAGCCACGAAGATCTGCATAGCCTTGTTCCGTGACAACGACATCCACATCGTGTTCTGTGTGGTCAACATGCGAGACAAATGGAACGACGCTTGAAATATTTCCACCTTTGGCAATTGATTTTGTTACAAAAATCGCCAAACGAGCATTGCGCGCAAAATCACCTGATCCGCCGATGCCGTTCATCATGTTAGTGCCTGAAACATGCGTCGAGTTAACATTTCCATACATATCAAACTCTAATGCGGTATTAATCGAAATGAGTCCGAGACGGCGGATAATTTCCGGATGATTGGAAATTTCCTGTGGACGCATAATAATTTTGTTGCGGTAGTTTTCAAATTCCCCAAAAACTTGTTTCATTTTCGGTTCGGACAATGTAATTGAGCAACAAGATGCGAAATTTACTTTACCCGCATCCATCAAATCAAAAACAGCATCCTGTAAGACTTCCGAATATACTTGTAAATCTTTAAATTCCGAATCAACCATTCCGTGTAAAACGGCATTCGCTACAGATCCAATACCTGATTGCAAAGGAGCCAAGCTTTCTGTTAAGCGACCTGCACGAATTTCAGCACGTAAAAATTCAAGCAAATGGCCAGCCATAATTTCTGTATCTTCGTCAGGTGGCACGATAGTTGAAGGAGAGTCCAATTGTTCAGTAAAAACAATGCCTCTCACTTTTTCCATATCGATCGGGATACCAACTGTGCCAATGCGCTGATCAACAGCGGTTACTGGAATTGGCAAGCGCTCACCTTGTTTGCCTGTATCGTAGATGTCGTGCAAGCCTTCAAATAATTGGGGCTGTGCCATATTAATTTCAACGATGATGTTTTTAGCATGTTTCGCAAACACTGCCGAATTTCCAACAGAAGTTGTCGGAATGATCATGCCGTCTGCTGTAATAGATAACGCTTCTACAATAGCAAAATCAATCGGTTCTGTAACGCCTGTACGAACCCATTCTGCCGTGTGTGACAAATGATGATCGACAAACAGCATTTCGCCGTCATTAATTTTTTTGCGCATTGCCGGTTCTGCTTGGAATGGCAAACGTTTGTTGACAATCCCCGCTTCTGCAAACAATCGATCGATATCTGAGCCTAACGAAGCGCCTGTGAAAACATTCACTTTAAAGCTTTCATTTTCTGCACGTTTCACCAAAGCGAAAGGAACCGCTTTCACATCTCCAGCACGCGTAAACCCGCTAAGTCCAAGTGTCATGCCGTCTTGTATCCATGAAGCCGCCTCTTCAGGTGTCACTACTCGCTCCTGCAACTGTTTGGCTTTGATTCGATTAACTTTCTGTTCCATTGTAGATCACTCTCTTTCACTATTAATTTTAATGGCTTTTTTAAAATAAAGCGTTTTCATGAGCGTACGCTCAGTTTAAAATCGCATTTCACGTAAAAAAGGGTAGAGCATGTCATTATCGATTATCTTTTAATTATTAGATAATTTTAACTTATCCTGTTAAAAAACTGAGTTTTACAGCACGGACAAGCGTTAACTGTCACAAAGCAGAGAAACAGCTGTCTCAAACAGCATTTTTTTAAGCAAAAAAAAGCGCATGATCGCTTTTCGCGGACATGCGCTTTTCTTAAAACCCTAAAAGTTTTCGGAAATAGCTAGAATAAGACTGACTGACGGGGATTCGTGCTCCGTTATTCATTGCCAAAACAAATGTGGAATGTGTATCTGGGTAAATTTCTTCTATATGATGCACATTAACAATAAATGAACGATGGCAGCGGATAAATGATTCACGTGGCAGTATAAATTCAAATTCCTGAAGAGAGTTTTTATTGGTGCCCGAATAGCCTTCTGCATGAACATGGGTTTTGCGATCTTTGACTTCCAAATACTTCACTTCTGTAAAAGGAATCGGCTTCCAGCCATCTGGACTTTTCACAGTAACCACTGACTTCCCTTCAGTAAATGCCGGATAAATGGCCATGACACATCCTTGCAATTTACCTTCATGTTCAAAAGGTACAGCCATGCCGTGATATGGAACACCAAAAATTTCACGATTAATGAATTCAGACGTTTTCTGATTTGCCAGCAATGCTTTGTGTGCAATCGTTCCAGGCTTGACCAAATCGCCTGGTTTGATTTTTAAATCTACTCGCTTACTTGGACGATAGTAAATATATTCTTTTGTATTTGTAACGGCTATTGAAATTTCGTCAGAGAATAATTCTCCCATGACATCCAATAGAGAACCTAGCGTAAAACTTTCCATTCGAATCCTCCTGTTTAAACTCATCCTTCTAATTATACATGAACTAGCTTTCTTCTATAAATAGAAAAACCAGCCCTTTAAAGGGACTGGTCTATACGGCTACTCCGGTAGAAGCATCGTACCGCTAATTGTTAAATTTGCATGCCATGAAAATGCTTTTTCCAGTACATGAGGCGTTTGTCCACCACGTAATAGTGCTTCCTCATAGTAAGCGCGCATTTGATTGCGGTACATTGGGTGCATGCAGTTGTCAATAATTAGAGGAACCCGCTCACGCGGAGCGAGCCCACGTAAATCTGCATACCCTTGTTCAGTCACAACGATGTCGACATCGTGCTCAGTATGGTCAACGTGCGTGGCGAATGGCACAATACTCGAGATGATGCCGCCTTTGGCAATCGATTTCGTAACAAATATCGAGAGACGTGCATTGCGAGCAAAATCACCAGAACCCCCAATGCCATTCATCATTTTACTGCCTGAGACATGCGTTGAATTGACATTGCCATAAATATCAAATTCCAATGCTGTATTAATGGAAATTAACCCAAGTCGGCGAATCAATCCGGGATGATTCGTAATTTCTTGTGGCCGCAAGAGGATTTTATCACGATACTCTTCAAAGTTTCCAAACACCTGATCCATTTTTTCTTTAGACAATGTAATCGACGAAGCGGAAGCAAATTTCACTTTCCCAGCATCAATCAAGTCAAAAACAGCATCTTGAAGAACTTCTGAATAGACTTCCATGTCTTCAAACTCCGAATCAATTAAACCGTGCAAAACAGCATTTGCGACCGAACCAATTCCCGACTGCAAAGGAGCAAGCTGATTAGTCAAGCGTCCCGATGCGACTTCCGAGCGCAGGAAATTCAGGAGATGTTGAGCCATCACTTCGGTGTCGTCATCCGGTTGCAGAATAGTTGAAGGAGAATCCGGCTGATCAGTAAAGACGATCGCTCGGACTTTTTCAAGATCCACGGGTATCCCGATTGTTCCGATTCGATCACTAACATGTGCCAAAGGAATCGGCGAACGCTGACCTTGTTTTTCAGGTTCATAAATATCGTGTACGCCTTTAAACAGTTGAGGCTGCGAAAGGTTGATTTCTATAATAACGTTTTTGGCGTGCTTGACGAAAACCGAAGAGTTGCCAACCGACGTCGTTGGAATAATCATGCCGTCTTCTGTAATCTCCAATGCTTCAATAACCGCGTAGTCGATTGATTCGATGACTCCAGCCCGGATCCATTCAGCCGTTTGTGATAAATGGTGATCAACAAACAGCATATCCCCATTATTTATCTTTCTGCGCATAGCCGGATCTGCTTGAAACGGCAACCGTTTGTGCACAATTCCTGCTTCTGCCATTAATTTATCGACATCTGAACCTAAAGAAGCCCCAGTAAAAACATTTACTTTAAACTGCTCTGTTTCAGCGCGGCGAACCAATGCATAAGGAATTGCTTTAGCATCTCCCGCACGTGTAAATCCACTTAATCCGAGCGTCATTCCGTCTTTGATCCAAGACGCCGCCTCATCCGCAGATACCACTCGGTCCTGTAATTCGATAGCTTTGATACGATGAAGTTTATTGTCCATCCTTATCACCTTTCGGAGGCTTTAGTTTTTGTTAGCCTATACATTAATTATATCTTATTCATTGGTTCATCGACTCTATACTAAGCTTCCAAATACAGAGTTTTCCTGCTATTCTTCACAGTCCTGCAACAAAACACAAGAACATTTCATTAAATTAATTCTTTATTCTTGCAATCAAAAAATGTAATTTTTTCAAGCTTATGAATTTTTGTGGGTACTCGAAATTCTTGTCTTGTTAACACGTGGAGTCTTTTCTTAGTTAACGTAAATTTCGATTTCACTACTCTTTTCTATGGATTTAACAGATGGAAAATATAGCAAGACTGTTCCATTGACAACAAGTTTCTACTGAAATAACATTGAAAAGTTATAGAAAACAAATTTGTACGAACATATAGAAGAAAAGAGGGTGCGCAACATGTCTGCAGACCAAAAAAAGAAGATTTTCATCTTAATGATTAATATGTTTATCGCGGTTGCAAGTTTTGGAATTGTTATTCCGATTCTGCCTTCGTACTTGGTCTCAATCGACCAAGGCGGCATGGCAGCAGGCCTGATGATTGCTATTTTTGCCGCTTCCCAATTTATCTTTTCCCCAGTTGCTGGTAAATGGGCCGATCAATACGGTCGCCGAAAAATGATTATTTACGGTTTATTTGGATTAACCATCTCCATGTTTGTTTTTTATGCTTCTGATTCTATTTGGATTTTGTATTTTTCTCGTGTCATCGGTGGCGTTGGGGCAGCGATGCTGATTCCAGCGATTTTTGCCTATATCGCAGACATTACCACTTTCGACCAGCGCGCAAAAGGAACGAGCATGGTTTCTGCAGCGATGTCGCTCGGCATTGTGGTTGGACCTGGAATTGGTGGATTTTTAGCCGATTACACCTTAAAATTACCTTTTCTCGTCTCAGCACTCGTATCACTAGGAGCTGCTGTTTTTTCTGTCATTTGGTTGAAAGAGCACGACGCTACAGATGCCAATCCTTCACTGGCTGCAAAGTTAACCGATGAAGAATCTATGTTCACTAAAATTGGCCGCTCCACCAAGATGCCGTATTTTATTCCGTTAATCATTACTCTCGTTATGAGCTTTGGTTTGCTAGCCTACGAATCAGTAGTTGGTTTGTATTTAGACAATCAGTTCGATTCCACGGCGAAAGATATCGCTGTTATGATTACTGCAACAGGCGTCGTCAGTGTAATTGTGCAATTATTTGTTGTAGATCGGATTGTTCGCCGTTATGGTGAAGTGTCCATTTTGGTTGCATTTCTTGGCGTCGCTGCATTTGGCTTTTTGCTGTCTCTTTTTGCTGGAAGCTATGCTATGTTCTTTGCTGTTTCGCTAATCATTTTCCTTGCTACTTCTATTTTACGACCTGTCTTAAATACACTGATTTCCAAAATGGCTGATGGTGAAGTTGGCTTTGCGATGGGCATGAACAATGCCTATATGAGTATCGGAAACGTAATTGGTCCTTTACTAGCAGGTGTTCTTTACGATATTAATATTGTCTATCCATTCATTTTAGGACTGATTATGTTACTGATCACATTGTTGATTACTACAGCTTGGCAACGCTCACGTGCCGCAAAAAATTCGGCAGTTATCTGAAACGGATTCTCACCAGAGAGTTCGTTTTTTGTTGTTTTTATCACTTACGGTGTCCTGCTTTACGGCTCTAACGATACGTTGTATAATATTTGTACAACATGCACGATAAATCTATAAATAGAATGAAGGTAATGCTATGTATAACATTAAAGCAGCTGCCAAAATTTTAGATATGCCGAAAGTGACAATTCGTTCTTGGGAAACGCGTTATAGTGCGATTACTCCTGCCCGAACAGAATCTGGACATCGCTTGTATTCGGATCAAAATCTGGAAGATTTGAAATGGCTAAAAATACAAGTACAAGGCAACGGCATGAAGATAAGTGAAGCTGTAAAAAAACTACATGCTTCACGCAAGAAGTTTATTGTTCCGAATAACGAACTTCCTAACAGAGAGACATTAGAATACGGCGAACAAATTGATCAACTTTTTCAGGCCGCTGCCGAAATGGATACGGAACGCTTTAACTATTTGTTGGATTTGCATTTTTCTTTATTTCATCATCAAACAGTCTTTTTTTATATTATTGCGCCACTGATGGTGCGAATTGGAGAGGCTTGGGAGAACGGCATCATTAGTGTTGCTCACGAACATATGATTACCCATATCGTTCAACAACGCTTTAATCAGTTTTTCCGCATTTTCCCAATTTCCCCAAACTTGCCAAAAGTCATGGCACTTAGCCCAAGCGGTGAACAGCACCAGCTTGGCTTACTGCTGTTTACTTTGTTCTTACGCGAGAACGGTTTTTCCGTAGTTTACATTGGACCGGATACGCCTCTTGAAGGCTTAGAGGAAATGGTCGCTAAACAAAATTTCAAATTACTCTGTATGTCCATCGCTTCTCCTAAGATGTTGCCACTGGCCAATGACTATATCGACGCTTTAGCCAAGGCAAATCCAGAAATGCATTTTGTTCTTGGTGGGCAAGGTGTGGACTGCGAACAAACTAAAGAAAATCGCTGGTATTTAGGTAGCGATGTAAAAGTTTGGCAGCAGTGGTTAGATGACCAAAAGTTTTAACGCCTATACAAAAAACTCCTTCAATAATGAAATTGAGGGAGTTTTTTTTGTGTTTTATTGCCAATCAAGATCTTGGTAGTCTTTTTGGTATGGTCCGTTGTCTGTGACTTCTGAGTGATAAAGCGCTTTTAACGCAAAGCCTTTTTCAAGCTCCATCTCATCCTTCAGCACTTTCAACCGTTTTTTCAATTCCGGATGATCACTGACCAATTGCTCCATTTTGGATTTGTTGTATTTCATCTGTATCCGCTCCTTTTAGATCTTCTTGTCTTTATTGTACACTGCTGCAGAAAAAAACGCACTTGCTCAGCAAGTGCGTGACCATCTATTGTTTATCCTAAATAATGAAAAACAAAATTCGCCAGGAATAAACTAGCGATGACGTAGAGCGTCGGAGATACTTCGCGTCCTCTGCCGACAGCGATTTTTAAAATCGGGTACATAATAAAGCCGATCGCGATTCCATCGGCAATGCTGTACGTAAACGGAATCAACGCCACAATTAAAAGCGCTGGAAAGCTTTCCGTCATATCGGTCATATTAAGGCTTTTAATGTTTTGCAGCATCAAAAAACCAATGATGATTAAGATTGGCGCAATTGCACTATCTGGTATCAGCTTGATGACCGGAATGAAAAACGAAGCGACCAAAAACAACAATCCCGCCGTAATCGACGTTAATCCCGTCCGGCCGCCAGCTGTCATGCCCGCAGCACTTTCAACTGTCGCTACAGTTGGACTCGTACCAAAAATTCCCGACGTCATCGCAGACACAGACGTTGCCTGAAAAGCACGACTGAATTTCTCAGGGCGCTCAATAAACGCCACTTGCCCATGAACCAGCCCAATGTTTTCAAACACTAGCACCATGGTCAGAGAAAATACCGCAACCCAAAACGTGGTAGACAGGATATTGCCAAAAGACAAAGCCCCAAATACTGCAAAAGCTTCTGTCGCGTTGATCGACGACTCGTTCATGCTGCCAAAGTCGATAAGGCCGAAAAACGCCGCGATGACTGTTCCCACAACAATGGTAATTAGGAAATTCCCTGGCACATTGCGAATAAACAACACTACCGCAATAATAACCGTCAAAACAGTGGCCAATACATGCGCATCCGCAAGTGAACCAAGTGCCAAAATCGAACTCGTGCCACGCTCAACAATGCCGCCTTTTTCTAGACCAATCAGCATAAGAAATAAGCCGAGCCCGACAGTGATGGCTTCTTTCAGCGAATGCGGCACGGCGGCACTCAGCATTTTCGCAAAACGCGTAAAAGCCACCGCCACAAAAATCACACCGGAAACAAACACTACCGCTAGCGCTTCCTGCCAAGACAAGCCCATAGACTGAACCATCGTGTACGAAAATAGCGCATTAATGCCCATACCTGGCACTAACAAAATCGGTGCATTGCCCCAAAAGCCCATGAGCAAACAGCCAAAGACCGACGCCACAATCGTCGCAACAATCGCTGCTTCAAGCGGCATGCCGGCTTCCGACAAAATCAGCGCATTGACGGCAATAATGTAGACCACCGTAAAAAAGCCGATTAAGCCCGCTGTCATTTCACGCTTAACTGTCGTGTCATTTTCCTGAAGACCGAAAAACCGATCCATCCAATTAAACATCGTCATAACCTTCTATTAAATTAGCCCTCTCCCTACCCGCTCTGCCTATCGAAATAGGTAAGCCAAGGTAGGAGTGTAATCTAAAAAGAAGACACTGTCAAGGTGTTTCGCTTGGCGGGTGGGTATTTGGGATGTGAGTGTGCGTATTTCTCCACGACCGTGCATATGCCTTCGCTGAACGTGCGTATTTCTCCACGACCGTGCGTATCCCTCGCTGAACGTGCGTATTTCTCCACAACCGTGCGCATGCCTTCGCTGAACGTGCGTATTTCTCCACGACCGTGCGTATGCCTTCGTTGAACGTGCGTATTTCTCCACGACCGTGCGTATCCCCGAAAAACTAGTTGGTTTTATCGCTTTTCGCTCGCGAAAAGCCGGTAATTAGGGTTTTAAAAATAAGCTTTTGCAAGAAAGCTGCGAGTGCTATAATTCAAGTAATTCACACAAAGGAGGGAACGACATAACGAAAAAAATTAGTTTATTAACACAAGCAGATGCTTTAACGTTACTTCTAGCAAGGCTTAGCTGTCACCATCCACAACGGCAATTTCTTGAAAGGGAGCTCTACTGGATTACGGCGGGAAAGCGTGGAGAAAATCGGATGCAGAAGAAATTCAATGAATTCCATTTTGAAGGAGAGTTTCATATCTTATGGGATGTAAACTTGAAAATCGACAACTGGTCTGTCCAAATGGATGGTCTATTGCTGACTAAGCGTTGCGTAATCATCATTGAGTCTAAAAACATTAGTGGCCAACTCCATTTTGATGAACAGACGGATGAATTTTTCCGTATTAATTCCGCAGGAGAAAAAACGGTTATGGAAAATCCGAAAATCCAGCTGAATAAGCATATTCGTTTTCTGACACAATATTTTAAACTGCATAAAATTAATTTACCCGTATCTGGCTTGGTTGTTTTCACCGCTAAAGACAGTGAATTTATTTCCAAACCACGCGGTGTTGCTAGTTGTAAGACTTACCAAATGATCGAATACCTTTTGAAAATTCTACAGGCTTTCCCCCTCGAAGCCGAAATGATAAAACTGACCAAACTCAAGAAATTGATTTTGACCAATCAAACCCCTTATAAAAAACTCCCTTTGTGCGCTTACTATTTTATTGATCCAATAGATTTACAACCTGGCGTCTATTGTCAAACTTGCAAAGCTTTTACGATGCAACGGAACAAGCGTAGCTGGGTTTGCGATTATTGCGGAGTACGAGACGCATCTGCGCACCTTTTGGCTCTTCAAGAATATTTCACGTTTGTAGGGCCGACCATAACAAATCAAAAGCTTCGTAATTTCTGCGGATTCGCATCACGTGCGGTTGCCACCAGGTTGCTTGGTCAATTGGATTTAGAGAAAACCGGAGAATCAAAAGCCTCCTCGTATTGCATACGAGAATAATGCAAAAGCTTCCCGTTAGAGTGGGAAGCTTTTTTGCTGAGTTTTTTGAACGTGCGTATTTTTCTACGAACGTGCGTAAGTCTCGCTTGAGCGTGCAGAAATCTCGGTGAACGTGCGTATCTGCACCCCGAGCGTGCGTATTTCTCCCCGAGCGTGCATATGCCGCAGCTATTTGTCGCTCACCCTTCATTCGCTTCACGCACACAAACCAAAATCCAGATGCCTCGCTTTTCGCTGGCGAAAAGCACTAAAATCTAATTTTTTCACTGAACGTGCGTATTTCTCCCCGAGCGTGCGTATGCCGCAGCTATTCGCCGCTCATCCTTCATTCGCCTCACACACACAAACCAAAATCCAGATGCCTCGCTTTTCGCTGGCGAAAAGCACTAAAATCTAATTTTTTCACTGAACGTGCGTATTTTTCTACGAACGTGCGTAAGTCTTCGCTGAACGTGCGTATTTCTCCACGAGCGTGCGTATCTGCATCCCGAACGTGCGTATTTTTCTACGAGCTTGCGTAAGCCTTCGCTGAACGTGCGTATTTCTCCACGAACGTGCATATCTGCATCCCGAACGTGCGTATTTCTCCCCGAGCGTGCATATCTGCATCCCGAACGTGCGTATTTCTCCCCGAGCGTGCATATCTGCATCCCGAACGTGCGTATTTCTCCCCGAGCGTGCATATGCCGCAGCTATTCGCCTCAAAACCTAAAAAGGACCTGCAATAGCTGCAGGCCCTCATTAGTTTATTTTTTACACGAACATTCCGGCAATTGCTGCACTCAATAATGAAGCGAGTACACCCGCCGCAACGGCGCGCATGCCAAGACGAGCAATATCTGAACGACGACTTGGTGCGATCGCACCAAGTCCGCCAAGTAAGATTGCCAATGAGCTTAAGTTTGCGAATCCGCAAAGAGCAAAGCTGACAACGATGACCGTTTTAGGTGACAAGTTGGCAATTTCAGGAGCAAAAGCTGAATACGCAACAAATTCGTTAAGTACTAGCTTCTGTCCGATAAAGCTACCCGCTTGGACTGCTTCAGCCCAAGGTACACCAATTGCCCATGCAAGCGGTGCAAAAATGACACCTAAAATACTTTGGATAGTCAAACCACCAAAACCGAACCATCCACCGATGCCGCCAAGTACACCATTTAGTAAAGCAATTAATGCGATAAATGCAAGTAACATCGCGCCCACATTTAACGCCAATTGAAGACCGTCAGACGCACCACGTGCTGCTGCATCTACGACGTTAACTGAAGCTTCGTCTTTTTCCATAACAAACTCTTTTTCTTCGACTTCTTCTGTTTCCGGCATCATGATTTTAGCCATGATCAACCCGGCTGGAGCAGCCATGAAACTTGCAGCTAACAAATATTCAAGCGGTACACCAAGAAGTGCGTAACCCGCCAGAGTAGAACCTGCTACAGAAGCCAGTCCCCCTGTCATAACTGCAAATAATTCGGACTTGGTCATCCCCGCGATAAAGGGGCGAATGACTAGCGGTGCTTCTGTTTGGCCAACGAAAATATTCGCTGCTGCTGAAATTGACTCTGCTTTACTCGTTCCAAGAAGCTTCGATAATGCGCCTCCTAGAATTTTGATGACAATTTGCATAACACCTAAGTAATATAGTACTGAGATTAAAGAAGAAAAGAAGATGATGATTGTCAAAACTTGGAAGGCAAAAACAAATCCAAATCCACCAATGTCAGCCGCTGGACCAAATAAGAAAGCAATTCCTTCACCTGCATAGTCAATTACATTTTGGACTTTATTCGAAAGACCTAACAACATTTTTCTTCCAAATTCCCATTCTAGTACCATAAATGCAAATGTAATCTGGATGGCTAATCCGCCGAGAATTGTCCGTGGCTTGATAGACTTCTTGCCGCTTGATAATAAGAAGGCGATTCCAAGAACAACGAATACGCCAAAGATGCCCCACAATAAATTCACAACTTCACCTCATCTATATATATTTTTATCAGAAAATTAAGCAAATACATTGTTTAACTCTACTGTCGTCAGACATCTTACCAAATCTAGTGAAAGAAGTAAATGACTATCGTGTGACAAAATGATAACGCATACATTGTCCACCTATCCCGCTGTGACACGCTTTGTTTCATTTTTTTAGTCTCTTCCTTCATTAAAGTAAGTCATTTTCTTAGAAAAAAAGCTGAAACTACTCCGATAATACTTCGGATGTTCACTCCAGCACCTGAAATCTGATTCTTTGTCTGTCGTATTCACAGTATGGCTTAAGTTATTCATGTTACGAGGTGAAACTGTAGCGCGCAGAATCGGATTGAGCATTGCCGGAAAGACTCAGCCCTACGCACTAGCAAAAACGAAGCTTTCGCCATGTCACCTGCTTGTTCTGTTGAATCCCCTTTATAACTCACTCTTTCGATCAACGTTACTTTATTACTGATCTGCTCACTTTCAAATACTCATCATTCAAATAAAAACTGCACAACCCAAAGGCTGCGCAGTCTATTGTTATTCTGTCACTTGATTTCTGCGACGGTTCACACGGTAAAATACCAAGTAAAGTGATGGAATCATCACCAGTGTGAACAAGCTTGAGAATGCAAGTCCTGCAATGATTGTAATGGCTAATGGTTCAAATAATGGATCTCCTGATAAGGCGACTGGCACGAGTGCGATGATTGACGTGATAGTTGTCAAAAGGATTGGTTTGATACGGGCATAGCCTGATTCGACAATGGCTTCCTTAATATCAAAGTCTCCTGATAGACGACGTGTTTCTACAAAGTCAATCAACACAACTGCGTTTCGCACAACAATCCCTGTCAGGGAAACAATTCCCATAACGCCAAGGAAGCTTAGCGGTGTTTGCGTTAAGAACAATCCAAGAATTGCACCAGAAATACCTAAGTAAACAGCGATCAACACAAGGAATGGTAAGCTAAACGATTTAAACTGGAAAGCAATAACTAAGTACACTAACAAAATGACAACTAAGAACAATAGACCAATTTCAGCAAAGAAAGCTTCTTGATCAGAGTTTTCTCCACCTGTCGATAATTCGTAGCCATCTGTCAATGACTCACGCTCTTTGTCAATGACAGCCAACATTTTGTTTTCAAAGTCATCAATGTCACCAAATGCACGAATTGTAATCGAACGGTCTCCTTCTTTATGCGGTACCTGTGACAATTTCGTTGTGTCTTCTGGTGTTAGCAACTCATTCATCGGCACCAATGTCGGTGGTCCTTGTTCACTAAGCGCCGGAACTTCAAACTGAGACAAGTCAATTGGTTGACCATCGTCAATGCCTGATTGCTTCAAGAACACTTGGTATGGCATTTGACCTTCATAAATAGTGTAAAGAGGCACACCTTGTGTCAACAGCTGGAGTTGATTGGTCACTGAACTAAGCGCGATTTTGTTTTCTTGTAGCGCCTGTTGATCTGGTACATACTCAATCGCTGGAACCGCAGCTCCTAAATTATCGGTAACAATCGTAGCGCCTTCTGCCAACAATTGCGCTTTTAATCCATCGCGTATAGACGCCAATTCTTCAATATCTTCACCTGTAATATCCACTGTAACTGGAGCTCCTACAGGTGGCCCTTGTACAATCGTATCCAAGAAAATTTCGGCTTCTGGGAAACGTTCACGCAACTCGGGCTGCCATTTATCGATAAAGTCCGAAGCGGTTGTTTGCTCACGATCAATACGGAATACCACTTGACCGGTGTTGCCTCCTGTGTTGTTCATTGAAGAGGCAAACAAGTTTGGTAATCCTTCACCTGAAAAGATTGAAATTTCAGCAATGTTATCATCTTCAGATTTGACTTCTTCCGTTAAGTTAGCAAGAAATTCATCCGTATTTTCAATCGTTGTGCCTTCTGCAAGGCGGACGTTCATCGTTACCTCTTCACGGTCAGCTGCTGGGAAAAATTCAAAAGGCGTAAAGAGCGCAAGAGATAATAATCCTGTCGCGACTAACAAGCCTCCGACGCCAACAAGTAGAGGGCGTTTTAATACGCCACGCAATACTTTATTCGAATAAAACAACGCAATTTTCTCGAGTGGTTTCCCTAAGAATCCAGGGGTATCTGAAATTTTCTTTGCTCTTCGTTTCGTTTTCAAATATTGCATCATGGGTACAAGTGTAATCGACAGCACCGTTGAAGCTAATATTGTCGTAATTAAAATACTTGGCAAGGCCTTGATAAACGCACCATTACCGCCTGATAGCAATAACAATGGAGAGAATGTCACGACAATTGCCAAACTAGAAGAAATAATCGACGGGTATACTTCACGGACGCCGGTAATCGCTCCATCGCGAGCGGAATCCCCTAGCTTATAACGCCGCTGAATATTATCGTTAACAACAATACTGTCATCGACTAAAATACCGATGGCAATAATGAGGCCAATCACTGAGATTTGGTTCAAGTCAACGCCTAACCACGGAATTGGGATCATCCCGATGAGTACGGAAGCTAAGACAGTTAACGCGACTGCAAAAGATCCATACAACGTTAATCCAGCTGTTGTGACGATCAAAACAGCTAAGACAGCGATGGCCAATGAAACATATAGGCTGTCGAAGATTTGATTCACATTATCAGCTTGAGATTCGTATTTCTCAGCTTGAACGCCAGCTGGAAGATCAGCTGCAAATTCTTCAATAACTTTAGAGACCTTATCATCTACAGAAGGAACGTCTTGTGCCGTTTGCAAAAAGACCGTATACGAAATGGCGTCTTCGCCTTCAAACGTTACAATGTCTTCTGTTTCTTGATCTACCGTCTCGATCGTTGCAACATCTTCAAGTGGTACTGCTGCTGCACCTACTTGTAGTTCTTTTAGTTTGTCGATGCCTTGACCTTGTTGCACAGTTAGGCTCACTTGCTCGTTGCCATTATCATGTGTGCCAAGTGACAATGGCTGATTTGCTTGTTGAAGCGATTGGAGTACTTCAAATGGCTGAAGCCCATTAGCGGCTAGTTCTTCACTATTGAGTTCAATTAGAACTTGCTGTGAGTTTAATCCTTTAACCGTTGTTCCAGCAACTCCTGAAACGGCTTCTACTTCTTCAGAAAGCGTGGCTAACGCATCTTCCATATTTTTCAGTTCTTCTTTATCCCCATAGAACATGTACGACACTAAGGGGAAAGTTAAATCTAGTTTTTCCACCGTTGTTTCTGATGCGTTATCAGGAAATCCTGATGTCGCATTTCCTACTTGTTGCTGGATACTGTTGATTAACTCATCCGGATTCTCACCATCTTCTATTTCCAGTGTAATGATGGAAGCAGAATTGGCAGACACGGATTGCAGCGATGCAATGCCATCTACTTGTTGGATTTCACGCTCGAGCAGATTGGTGATGGACGTTTCCACTTCCTCAGGCCCTGCACCTGGCAAAATTGTTGAAATTAAAACAAGGTTTGATGGGGTTTCCGGAATCTCACGTTGCGGTAATGTGATAAAGACATATGCCCCAACGATCGATAAGATTAAAATTAAAAATATGAATAACTTGCTTCGATCTAATAGATATTTCATTGGCCTGTCTCCTCTGCATTTTTTGTATAACAATTGTATAACTATGGCTTTGGAATTACCAGTGGCATGCTTAGAAAAATCGGCTGAAATTACCAGCCGATTACGAATTGGGTGTCTTTTGCTGTTTCATCAAAAAAGCAGCAACCAACAAAAGGATCGGCAACAAGATACCAAACTGGAACCAAACTCCATCTCCCCCCATATAAATAAGTAGCATCGGTGGAAGCAAAGCAATTCCGCTCCAGGCTAACGCTTGCCAGGAACCCCTCCAGAAACCAATTATTGCCAACACGACGGACAAAATGACCAACGACCACAGTAAAATGCCTACTAGAAAAAAGCTCATCTCCATGCGCCTCCTTATTTCTAATGATCTTTTGTTATATATACCCGTTCTTAAACTATCAGCAACAATAGAAAAACAAAAAACCGGACAGCAAAGTTTCGCCGTCCGGTAGGAAATCTACTTATAGGTTTTGGAAAAACAAACGAATAACGTCTAATCCACCAATTACATTGCCTGCTGCCGTACCCAAATTTGTTAACACCACAACCAGTAGAACACGCGTAACTTTATTGTCCCAAAAGCCTTTAAGCGTAAACACGTCCTTCGATAAAGTTTGGAAATCCCCAACGTTCGGGCGACGAACATAGGCTTGTGCAAGTCCTGAAAACCAGCCTGCCGCTAACAATGGATGTAGTGCACCGATCGGACCCCCGACAAAAGCAGTGAGAATTGCTAATGGATGACCGAAAGCTACAGCAGCACCTATTGCCCCAAGACATGCGGTCCAAAGGATCCAGCTAATCGTTTGGTCGAGACCAGCCGCAGGGTTATTCATAAACGTGATGGCAATCATAGCGACCAATGCTAACGGAATCGCCCAACCGATAACTTTCGGCCACTTTGATTTGGCTGGAACTTTTGACAGTTCTTCCAAATCGTGTTCGTTGTGGACTTCTTTAATGATTCCTGGAACATGTGCTGCACCAAGAACCGCGACAATTTTTTGACCAGGAGCTTCTTTAATTTTTTGCGCCAAATATTGGTCTCGTTCGTCAATGAGCGGCTCTTTCAGTTTAGGGAAAGATTGGGTAAAATCATTCATTACCGCGTTGAGGGTATCCTGTGACTTCATCTTTTCCAAATCTTCTTCTGAGATCGTCTCTTTGCTGAAAATACTAAAGAATACGGAAGTCAGCAATTGCGCTTTCCCCATAAAACCGATATTGCCCCAAATGCGCGAAAACGTTACTTGAATATTGCGGTCAGCGAGTACCAATTCTGCGCCAGTTTCTTTAGCAGAAGCAATCCCTTGAATCATTTCTTGTCCAGGTTTGATGCCAAACTGATCTGCAAGACGGTTCTGAAAAGAGGAAATAGCCAAATTCATGAGTAACAAACTTGCTTTTTTGTCTTTGATCACTTTGAAAATGTCGGTTTCTTTCCATTTGCTGTCTTGAGTTACCGATTCATAGCGCTGCGCATCTAATTCGATGCATACCGAATCCGGTCGCTCGGTTTCAATGACGGCTTTCACCTGCTCTGCACTAGCTTTAGAAACGTGTGCCGTACCGATTAGGATTAATTCTTTGCCGTTGTATTCTAGGCGTGTGATATTGTCATCCAACATGCTGTACTTCCTTCGCAGAGCTATATTTCTTTCCATACGAAATGAAAAGACTGTCTATTTTATATAATGAATCACATCAGCAAAAATATCAATGCTGCACCCTTTTATTTGCATGCTAAAAGTGATTTTCACTTTAGGTGCCATCACAAATCAGTTGCATTAAACGTGTCGCCTTCTTTTAAATTACCGGCTTGAAAGCCTTTTTTAAACCATCGCTGGCGCTGTTCGGAACTACCGTGTGTAAAACTCTCAGGTACAACGTAACCACGGGACCGCTGTTGAATGGTGTCATCCCCTACCGCACTTGCCGCTGTCAATGCTTCTTCTAGGTCACCTTCTTCTAAATAGCCCATACCTTGCGCATGGTGGGCCCAGACGCCCGACAAATAATCCGCTTGCAACTCCAAGCGTACTTGCACTTTATTGTATTCTTCTTCACTAAGCTGGCTGCGAAGTGGCTGCACGTCTTCCATAACACCAAGAAGATTTTGAACGTGGTGTCCAACTTCGTGTGCCACGACATACGCCATGGCAAAATCACCGGGTGCTTGAAATTGGGTTTGTAGGTCATTGTAAAAACTCAAATCAATATAAAGTTTGTAATCGCCTGGACAATAAAAGGGTCCGACGGCTGCGCCTGCTGTTCCACAGGCAGACTCGACGCTGCCACTATACAAAACGAGTGTCGGCTCAACATATTCCATGCCTTCTTCTTTAAAAACTTCTGTCCAAACTTGTTCCGTATCCGCTAGAACGACTGACACAAATTCAGCCAATTCTTCTTCTTGTGGAGTTGATTCGTAAGACTGGTTTGAAGTCGTTCCTGAGGATCCACCCAATTGATCAAGAATGACACCTGGGTCGCCTCCTAAAAAAGCCACTAATAACACAATTAAAATACCGCCGATGCCGCCTCCTGCTACTAGCGCTCCACCTTTCCCTCGCCGATCTTCAACGTTTCTACTGGCTTTTCTACCTTTCCATTCCATAGGGGTCCCTCGTTTCACAATTGTTTTACTGTAAACATACCCTTTAGAGCACTAGTTCTAATCCATTTTAGACAATCGATAAATTAAAAATCGTTCGCGCGGATCTTTATGGAAATCCGACAATTGAATTTCTTCTATTAGCTGAAAAACTCCGTTAGTTTCCAGATAATCACTGTAGTCTTGAGAGGCAAAAAACAAAATCACGTCTACCGTCCGTGGAGATTTTTCGACTGAAGCTAAAATTTTATTCACAAATGCGATGAATATCGCCACTGAAAAAGGGTTAAAGAAATAGAATACGGTATCGTCTGCTGTAACTGGGTATTTCTGAGCTAAGCAATTACAAAAGTTAATGTGAAACTCTGCACCTTTGTGCTTTTTCGCGTACTGTTTTTTATTTTCGAGGGCTTCTGTGTAAAATGTCGGATTCATTTCGATGCCTACACTTTTTACACCAAAAAAATGATGCACATAAAAATTCAAGCGCCCTTTTCCACAACCAACATCAACGATACAATCTTCAGGAGACAGGCTATAATGCTCAAACAATTTGTCGAGTAAATCGTAAGGTGTAGGCTCATAACGATTATGATGCAAAGAGGCGTTAAATCCTTGCTGGTTTCCTGTTGTTGCAATCACTAGCAGTTGGTCATAGGCTTGCTCACTCATTCTATCTCTCCTCGGCTATAATTTTTTGCGTTCTTCATCTTGCAATTAATAGAAACATTTGTTATAGTACAGCTAATTCAATATTTCTTGCTCTTGTTTTTACAAGAGTAGGATAGAGGCGCAAAAACCATTAGTACGCAAAACGAGGATGATGAGATCCGTTGACGTTTGCCGAAAGGGGGATTTGCCGAAGTGGCGGAGATCTCACATTTCCGTGCGCTGGGTCTGCATTTAATAAATGCAGGACTGTCATATAGGAAACTATATGGAGGGCTATCTGATGTACAGGAGCAAATGGTAAACATTGTTTCTACTGCAGCAACAGGACCTCCTGTTGCTGCTTTTTTGTTTGTTCCTGACTGGCCTCTCACCTCTAAGCTTCGAAAAAAATTAGAAAAGGGTGTGTTCTGTATGAATTTCGGCCAAGTAATTACAGCAATGGTAACACCATTCGACCAATACGAGGAAATTGATTTTCCGGCAACGCAAAACTTAATCGAGCACTTGATTGCTAATGGATCTGACGGTCTTGTCGTCGCAGGAACTACAGGCGAATCGCCAACTTTATCGATAGAGGAAAAAATAGAATTGTTCCAGTTTACCGTCAACACTGTTGCCGGACGGATTCCGGTCATCGCAGGAACCGGCTCGAACAATACGCGGGCATCGATTTCTTTGACTCAACAAGCAGAGAAAGTCGGCGTAGATGGCATTATGCTAGTTACGCCTTATTACAATAAGCCTTCACAAGAAGGCATGTTCCAACATTTCCAAGCCATTGCGGAGTCGACTCATCTACCTGTCATGCTCTATAACATTCCAGGACGTAGCGTCGTTAACTTGCTTCCAGAAACCGTCATCCGCTTGTCTCAAATTAACAATATCGTTTCTATTAAAGAAGCGAGCGGTGATTTGGATGCTGCTTCAGAAATTATTGAACACACAGCTGAATCTTTTACTGTCTATAGCGGCGATGACAGTCTGACTTTACCGATGCTGTCTATCGGTGGTGCGGGCATCGTTTCGGTTGCTGCACATATTATCGGCAACGATATGCAAGACATGATTACGAGTTTTAAAACAGGTGATGTGAAAACAGCAGCAGCTATTCATAGACGGTTATTGCCAACAATGAAAGCATTGTTCGCTGCGCCAAATCCATCTCCAATCAAAGCAGCACTGCACATGACAGGTGTTTCGACTGGGGGCGTTCGGTTACCAATGATTGCACTGACTGACGAAGAAACCCTGACGTTACACAAGTCTTTACCCAGTCTGCATTCAGAAGCAGTAACAAATTGACTAACTAAAAAAAAACGCTGAAGTCTAGGAACTTCAGCGTTTTTTTAGTTAAGTGACATTCATCTGATGTAAGACGCGTTTCAGGCTGCCACCAATTTCAATGTCTTTTAAATCGACGCCAATACCAATAAGCATCGCTGCAATTTCTGGACGGATTCCCGTGAGAACCGAGCGTATACCTACGAGCTTTAGCGACTGGATGATTTTAATAATTTGTTCTGCAACGATTGAGTCGACTCTCACGACACCTGACAAATCTACAATCAATACCGTAATTTTTAGTTGATTTGCTGCTAGTAAGGTTTTCTCCAGTATATAACGAGCTCGGTCCATTTCAATGCTACCCACTAGTGGTAAAATGGCAATCTGATCACTGACCGGGACAACGGGTGAGGAAAGTTCAAGAAATTCTTTTCTTGCGCAGTTCAATTTTCGTCGATATGAAACTGTGTAGGCTTCTGTATAGGAAACAGCTGCATAATCCAGTAACGAATGAAAGGTCTCCATACTATCAAAAAGAATTTGAATGTTAATCTTCTTGTGAAGGGCTTCTGTTTTGATGACTGTTCCGATGTGTTTTCGAAATAAAGAAACTTCGGCAAGTGCGTCTTCTAGCGATCGATTGTTTTCAAGAAAAAAATCACCTGTTTTTTCTCCCCATTGTTGAATCTTCGTATAGACCTCTTGAATATTGTAACTATTGCTAATGGATTGTCCGATCAAATCCACAAAATCAGTTCGAATGTTATTTACAACTTCAATGAAGGCTTTCGTCATTTGCAACTGCTCAGCCTGAAGATTCGCGCTGACTTCTTCATGGATCAATTGTGCGATCAATTCTCTATCTGCCGACACGCGTTCCCCCAATAACCGATTCTCTTTTTCCATAAGTCCTCCAGAGGCAAAGATATTTTGTACGCTAATTATAGCTGTTAAATGAATGGTTGCAATGAGTCCAGTTCCCTATTTCTCCCAATAAATAAACATCCGTTTTTAAAGACGGATGTTAAAGGTAGTTCTTTATTCATTGCCAAAGACACAATTTCTTCCATTAGCTTTTGCTTTGTACAGAAAACTGTCAGCTCTGGATAGCAAGCTTCCTACTTCGTCTCCAAGCGCATAAACGGCGACACCGATACTTACCGTGATGGGTACATGCATCCAGTCAGCAGCTTCTATGTGTTTACACAAAGAGTCAGCCATAGCTAAGCCTTCTTCAATTCCTGAGTCTGGCATCACGACGACGAACTCTTCTCCTCCGAGACGTGCTACAATGCCAGCCGCTCCAACTTTCGTTTCTAGATGCCACGCTAATTCCTGCAATACTGCATCACCTATTTGGTGACCATATGTATCGTTAACTTGCTTAAAATAATCAATATCCAAAATCAAAAGAGCCACTTTTCGACCATTTTGCGCCTGCAGTAAAAAGTCATGAAGTCGTTCTTCCAAATAGCGACGATTTTTCAAGCCTGTTAGCGAATCCGTAATGGACAATTGTTGAAGTGTCGAGTTGAGATCAATCAGTTGTTGCTGTTTACTTTCTACTTCGCTCATTAAGTGTTGTAGTTTCTCATAGGCTTCTACTGTTTCACGGTTGATCTTTTCTGCATTACGTTTGGCTAATAGGAGTTCTTTTTCATATTCACCACGAACACTCATCTGCATCAATGCACATTCGTACAAACCATTTTGCTCTACTGCATTCATCAAGACTGGCATATGTCCTGCCGCACTTTTCAAGGTCAAAAACATTTCATTTACGGTGCCATGCATTTTAATAGAAGGAGTAAAGTACGTTTGGAAATACATCCGGGAAGCGATAGTCAGTAAATCATGGATATGCTGCGGATTTTCTACGCTTGTCAAATTCCGCAACGTGCTATTCATTTCAACGACACGCAATTCCTGGTCCAGAACCAAATAACCACAAGGGGCTCTATCGAGTTGCTGTTCCACGATTTTCACTCCTCTATTCTGCTAAATACGCCTTAATGCGTTTTACCGTTTCCTCTGAATCACTCAAATGTGGATTGTGTCCCATTGCTTCCATTACAACCAATTGACTACCTGAGATATGATCGCGGAGATATTGACCAATTTCTAATGGTACAATGGCATCAAATTTTGGTTGAAGAATCAACGTAGGTACTGTAACTTTATCTAATTGGTCACGAAGATCTGAAGTGAATGTTACTTCAGCGAATTGACGAGCAATCATCGGGTCATTTGAACACAATAATTGCTCAAAATCCGCAGCCAGTTCAGGACGTTCCTCGTTTTGCATGACGACAGGCGCCAAATACTTCGCCCATTCTTTATAGTTTATTTCCATCATATCCAATAATTCATCGATATCAGATTGTTCAAATCCACCATTGTAGCCAGGTTCGTTCAGATAATAGGGAGATGGTCCAATCATAATCATTTTCTCCATCAACTCTGGACGTTCGATTGAAGCAAGCATCCCAATCATAGCGCTGACAGAGTGACCAATAAATAAGATTTCCTCAAGTGCTAACGCAGCGCAAACTTCTAGAAGATCCTGTTTGTAACCGTCTAACGTGCTATAGCGTTCGGTCGAATAAGCGGCCTTATCACTTTTCCCTGCACCGACATAGTCAAAAGTGACAATTCGATAATCTGCTGAAAATTCTACAATGGTATTGTCCCAGACTTGCTGATCGCAGCCAAAACCATGACCAAATACTAAGGTTTTTTCACCTTGACCAATAACCTGAACGTTATTGCGTTTTAAAATATCATTTGCTGTTTGAACTGTCATTCTAATTACCACCCTTTGTGCATTTCTTATTGCAAATTTTTTCTTATATATAAGTTAAATATATCCTAATCATAGCATCAAAAGTTATATTTAAAAGAGCCCGGTAGAAAAAATTTTATTAGTTAAAACACTTTTTTTTGTGATAGTTCTATATAAATTAAAAAAACAGCAGATTTTTATCTGCTGTTTTTGATTGGGTTTGTTTTACCAACTTGCTTTTTTAACGCCAGGAATTTGACCTCTATGCGCCAATTCCCGGAAGGTAATACGCGACATCCCAAATTTCCGCATATATCCACGTGGTCTTCCTGTCACCAAGCATCGATTAGCTAGACGAGTGGGAGAAGAATCTTTCGGTAAATTGGTTAATGCGTGAATGTTCCCTTGTTCTTTAAAGCTTTGTCGCTGCTCAGCAAACTGCGCGACTAGCTGCAGTTGCTTATTATGACGTGCTATTTTTGATTTTTTAGCCATGAAATTACCTCCAAAAGTAATTGCTACGTTTTATACTACACAAAAAATTATTTTGTTTCCCGGTGAATAGTAACTTTATTAAGACGTGGGCTGTATTTTTTTAACTCAATGCGCTCGGGGTTTGTCCGCTTATTTTTCGTCGTACTGTAATTCCTGTCGCCTGTTTCTGTACACGCTAACGTGATATTGACTCTCATCTTTTCCCCTCCTTTTGTACATTGTCGTCCATTTTCACAAATAGTAATCATTACGTTTTATAGTGTATTAAAAAGTTAACAGGAAAGCAAGCGTTTATTTTCAAGCTATAGCATTTTTGCTTATTCAAAACCAATGGGTTTGTTCTGAAAAACAACAGGGTAAATTATCACTACCTTGCTCTATAGGTGATCTATCACTATTAGGAGGAATTAGAAATGACAAACAAAGAAACAGTAATGATTCAATCATATGATGTACAAGCAGAAGTTTTACACAAAATTAGCGAATTAAAAGCACAAGGCTATAAAGAAGAAGATATGTATGTGATCGCTAAGCGTAACGATCAGCTATCTATGGTTCAAGGCCAGACAGATGTTCATTTAAATGTCCAGGATGATGAAGATATGATGGACAAATTCAAGTCATTCATTTCTGGTGGAGACTCGACGCATGATGCATTTATACAAATGGGGTTAGGAAGCGGCGAAGCAGACGAATATTACAGACAAGTCGAAAACGGCAAGTTAGTGCTTTACGTGAATAGCGATTACGGCGCATCGTACAAGCCACACACTTATACTCAAACAGAGGCGCGAGCAACTACTGCTGAAGAAGAACATCTACGTCTTCACGAGGAACGACTAAGCGTTGACAAAAAACGGGTTCAGACAGGTGAAGTAACTGTCGGAAAGCACGTTGTCGAAGAACAACAAACTCTCGAAATTCCAGTTGAACGTGAAGAAGTTTATGTAGAACGTCGTCCGGTAAACGAAGAAGTCCACTCTAATACAACTAATTCAGCAAATATAAACCTTTACGATGATGAAGAAACGATTCATATTCCTGTTTCAGAAGAGCGTGTCAACGTCCGTAAGAAAGACGTCGTTAGTGAAGAAATTATTGTCGGTAAACGCACAGTTCAAGACTCCGAACTGGTGAGCGAAACTGTCCGACACGAAGAAGCGGATATTGATGAACTAGTAAAACCGAAAAAAGATGAGCGCGATTTATTTTAATGGGTAAAAAAGCGTATCCGGACGATTTTGTTCGGATACGCTTTTTGATGTTGAGGTTTATCTAGAACGTGACTACGGGTAAATGAGCCTTAACAAAGCAATTCGGTACAATTGACAGGGGAGGAATTGGGCATGGATAAAAAAGAAAACAAACGCATTGGATTATTTGATGCGCAAGCACAAGTGCTGATTACAGTCGGTGAACTCAAAGCAGTAGGATACGAAGAAGAGGAACTGTATTTAGTATCAAAACATGACGAACAAATAGAGTTGCTAATCACGCACACAGCTGTCCATGTGGATACACAAGACCGGGACAATTTCAAAGGCAAAGTCATTGCTTTTTTAGCCGGCGATGACATCACAAAAGATGCCTTTAACCGGATGGGATTGAGCGCGGAAGAAACAGATTATTATTTCCAGCAGGTTGAGAATGGTAGACTCCTCCTTTACACAAGCAGCGAACCCTTGTCTGCACTTCAATCCGAACCCTCTTCGCCAGCTGAACAAACAAATAAAGCTATTGCTACTGAAGAACAACGCCTTGCCTTACACGAAGAACGGCTAAGCATTGATAAAGAAAAAGTTCAGACAGGGGAAGTCCAAGTTCATAAAAAAATGGTCGAAGAAGACAGAGAAATTCAAGTACCTGTAGAGCGCGAGGAAATCGTCATTAACCGACGTCCCATTACTGAAGAAACAGCTAATGAAAAAAGTGAACATACATTAACACCGCAGCAAGCGTATGAAAAAGGCGATGCCATTTACATTCCGCTGTCCGAAGAACGTTTAGATATTGGCAAAAAGAAAGTCATTCGAGAAGAAATTGTCATTGGCAAACGTACCGTTCAAGACGTAGAGGTTGTCAAAGAGACGGTCCGTCGAGAAGTAGCCGATGTTGAAGAAACTGGAGTTGTTCATAAGGTAGAAAAACCATAAAACAAGGCAGCCTTATTGGCTGCCTTGTTTTTGATAACTTACATAATTGTCGTTAGAACCGCGGCAATAATGGCCACAATGACTCCAATAAACACGATCCCAGGAAGAACAATGATGAAAAACCCTTTCCAAGCAGAAAGTCTATGTGCTTCTCCTACAGCTTTACACTGAACAACAAACGTCCAAATAGACACTACCCCTAAAATAAGAAAAAAAATCATTGACAGTAGATTCGTATCTTCAAATGGCAGTTGGTCAGACTCTACAAAATAAGTTTCCGGAAATACGAGCATCCAAAATAACAGAAGCGGAAAAAGCCAGATTTGTGGAATTTGTCCTGTTAAAATTGCACGAAACATTTCAGTATATGTAGCTTCGCCTTTAAATAACCGACCTACTAACAAATAAATACCAGCTCCAATCGCGGTACTTACTACAGCCCCAATCGGTCCACCTAGTAACGCTAGCAAAAGAATTCCCCATACAGGAAGAAATAGCTCTGAATCCAGGCTACTGAGAAGACCTCCCACAAAGCCTGACAACACGATTAATAAAAAACTAAAATTAGACTCTTTTTCTTCAATCACATATCGAACGGTCTCGCGCGGACGTGTCCAAATAGCCGTAAACGGATTCAAATTATCTTGGTACTCTGTCGTTTTCAATTGATCTCCACCTTTTTTTATACTCTCTCTATTCAAACATACTGGAATAATAATGTAAATATTAGAAAATACAGCCATCATAAGAGTTTATTCAACCTACGCGGTGTTAAGCATTCTTCTCGCAAACATCGGTGTAACCGGATTGAATAGTTAAAGCAGTCGATATCCGTCATGCTATACTGACATTATTCACTCGCGAAAGGATGATTTCATTGTCAAAACTCACACATTTTAATGCCCAAGGTCGTGCCAAGATGGTCGACGTCTCCGACAAGAAAGACAGTGTCCGCACAGCGCGTGCGACTACTTCTGTCTTGTTAAACAAAGCAATTTATCAACAAATTAAAGAGGGTACCAATAAAAAAGGCGATGTTTTTGCAGTTGCTCAAGTAGCTGGCATTATGGCAGCTAAAAACACTTCACAAATCATTCCGATGTGTCATCCATTAGCACTTAGTGGAGTCGATATTGAATTTGAATGGAATGTTGATGAAGAAAAAAACCATTTCGAAGTGTTGTTGACCGTTGCTGTAAAAACAAAAGGACCTACAGGGGTTGAAATGGAAGCCCTTACCGCCGCTTCTGCTGCTGCACTGACGATTTATGATATGTGCAAAGCTTCTGGCAAAGAAATGGTCATTGGACCGACGATGTTGCTTGAGAAAACTGGCGGGAAATCTGATTATGCGCGTGATTAAATTGTTACTTTATGAATTTAAAAACCCTGTGGTAATGTCATTCAACTGACAATGCCACAGGGTTTTTCAATCAGTGATTATGAACGTGATTAATGTTTCGTCAATTCCGAGTAAATATGCTTAATCTCCGGTAAAATCAATCGCTCCATCGCCAGCTTTACAGCGCCGCGAGATCCTGGCAATACAAAAATGGCTTTGTCATTGGCTACTCCTGCTGCCGCTCGGCTAAGAAGTGCTTTAGTGCCGACATCTTCAGTGAAGCTTACGTAACGAAAGAGTTCTCCAAATCCGGATATTTCTTTTTCAAACAGCGACTGAACAGCTTCTAAAGTGACATCGCGTTTCGCTATTCCCGTTCCACCAGTTGTAATAATCGCATCTATATCATCTTGCTCCAACCAGTCAGAAATCCTTAATCGAATGCTTGCAATATCATCCTGAACGATCGCATAATCCCTAACTTCTAGCGCATTATCTTTAGCCATTTTCTGTACGAGCTGACCCCCAGTATCCGTTTCTTCTGTCCGGGTGTCACTAACAGTTAATACTGCAATGCGCACTTGATGGTCTGTGTGAAACGTTTCCGACATCCAATCTCCCCTTTCTGATTAGCCAAATACTTGGTGATATAATTTCCGACCTTCTGCTATATTGTGAACGCCGTGAATTAGCAAGCGGCCATTACCGAACAAGACCATGCGATGATTGAATACTTTCAGTTCAACAAAATAAGGCGTTCTTTTTACACCAGCTGCTAATCGGTTGCCGACCTTTTCGGCGTCGTCTAACGTAATCGGACGGTTCGCATCAGGCAATATTTGTACAGCATCGCGTCCGCATAAAACGGCATAAGCACTTGCGACTGTCTCGTTGAGTGACGGGAATACCGCATCTTCTCCGCACGTTTTGCAGTTAGGATCTTTAATGCGCGAAACGCCAATATCTATTTGACTATTGTCCCATAAATTGAAATGATGGATTTTTTTACGCAGTGCATCACGGTTGTTACTCAACCATTTTAATGCTTCGGTGCATTGTAACGCAGCTGTTACTTGAACAGCTGGAGAGATAATGCCGACTGTATCGCACGTTTCATTAATGGCAGGAAGCACCGGTATTAAGCAACGAAAACATGAGCTTTCTCCTGGCACAAATGGAAACACAACACCTGAACTGCCAACGCAAGCACCGTATATCCAAGGTACACCAAATTTTACAGAAGCGTCGTTGATCAACAACCGTGTTTCAAAATTATCCGTCGCATCCAAGATCAAATCACTGACTGCTGCCAACTTTTCCATTCCCGCTGCATCGAGATGTTCTAAATACGTAAATAATTGCAAATCGCTGCGGATGGCTTTTAGTCTTTGCTCAGCCGCTGCCACTTTGGGCATCATTTGACGCGCATCTTCTTCCGTAAATAATTGCTGGCGCTGCAAATTGGATACTTCAACGTAATCACGATCGACCAAATGAATCGTTCCAATACCAGCTCGTGTCAAGGTTTCTGCAATCGCTGAACCTAAAGCTCCGCAACCAACAATGGTAACGGCCGCAAGTGATAAGTGTTGCTGCCCCGACTCACCAAGCGGTTTGAATAAGACTTGTCTTGAATAACGTTCATCCACTGTGATTCCCACTTTCTAGCCGCTTGATCTCTCAAACGATTTTATACTTTTCTATATTCTCAGCGCACCGTTTCTTCAGTCATCTGTCCTTTTTCAATTCTCATAATACGGTCGGCTAATTTTTCAGCGTCCGCAATTCGGTGTGTTACGAAAATAATGGGAATCTGCCACTTTTCGTGAATTCGCAACAGTTCATTTTGGCAGCGGTCACGATTGGCATCGTCCAATGCTGAAAAAGGCTCATCCAACAACAAAATATCGGGTTGTGCGGCTAACGAACGCGTCAATGCGACACGCTGTTTTTCGCCACCTGAAATTTGGTGTGGGTATTTTCCTAACAAACCTGTAATGCCAAGAATTTTCGTTAATTCCGTAATATGTGCAATAGCGCTTTCTCTTGGCACTGCGTAAAGAATGTTTTGTTCTACGGTCAAGTGCGGAAATAGTGCATAGTCTTGAAATAAATAACCAACTTTGCGCTTTTGTATTTTTAGTGGCTTTTGATCATCGCTATAAAATTTTCGTTCATTCAATGAAATTTCACCAACATCCGGATGGACAATACCTGCGATGCAGTTTAATAGCGTCGTCTTACCCGAACCAGAAGAGCCAACCAATGCTAAAATTTCCTTATCCAATCTAAATTGCATCGTTAAACTAAAATGCTCTAATTGCTTTTTGAAATCCACTTGCAGCATTTGCTCATTCCCTTCCGATTCGTACAGCGGTCTTTTTACGCCAATAATTCACCCACGTAATTGCAGCTACTCCGAGTGACGACACAATCAATACCCAAAACAAAGCTTTTTCCATATCGCCTGCTTCATAAGCAAAATAAATAGCCAGTGGTATGGTCTCTGTTACCCCTGGAATATAGCCGGCAATCATTAGCGTCGCACCAAATTCACCGATGCCGCGTGCAAAAGCTAAGATTAATCCGGCCAATATACCCGACCAGGCAAGTGGAAACGTAATGGTCCGAAAAATTCGCCATTCAGAAACGCCCATAGTTCGCGCTACATTTTCCCAGCGCGGATCTACTTTTTCAAAAGCGGCGAGAACACTTTGATACATAAGCGGCAACGACACAACAAACGAAGCAATTGCTGCACCAATCCATGTAAACACTACGCGAAAGCCGAACCACTGTTCAAGTAACATACCTAGTGGCCCATTTACGCCAAACAACACAATTAACCCAAAGCCAATTACTGTCGGTGGCAATACTAGAGGCAATAGGATCAACGCTTCAAGAAAACTTTTGCCGAAAAAATCACGTCTCGTCATAAAGCGAGCCAGCGCAAGACTCACGACAAACACAAATAACGTTGAAATCACTGCGACTCTGAGCGATAACCAAAGTGGAGACAAATCATAAGCCATCATGGCGTTTCTCCAGCTGGGGACATAAATCCATATTCTTTAAGAATGGCTTGCCCTTTTGAACTGGTGACAAACTCTAAAAAAGCAGTTGCTGCAGGCTGATTTGCGGAATCTGCAACGACTGCCCCTGGATAGATAATAGGGTCTGTCTGCCCTGGCACTTCAAGTGTCCCACTTATTTCCCGGGAAATAACCGCATCTGATGAGTAAATAATTCCGAGTTCTGCATTTCCGCTTTCCACATAAGTAACGACTTGACGAGCATCTTTTGCATAAATTAGACGAGCACTAAGGGAGTTCCACAAGTTTTCGTTTTCTAATGCTTTTTTTGAATAGGCGCCAAGGGGAACACTGTCCGGTTCTCCAATCGCAATCTTTTCTTCTGTATTCAAGACGAGTTCTTGAAAATCAGTTGTTTCCGGAAATTCTTCTAATGACGCTAAAACGAGCTGATTTTCAGCAAACGGCTCAACGCTATCTATATTTATTAATTGTTGGGATTCCAGTAATTCCATATCTGTTTCACTAGCTGACAAAAACAAGTCGGCCGGTGCGCCTTGTTCAATTTGGCTTCTCAACTTACTAGATGAGCCATAATTGAAGGTCAGCTCAATATTCGGTTCGATTTCATGAAATTGCAGTTCCATTTCTTTCAGTACATCTGTCAGACTAGAGGCTGCTGAAACTAACAATTTTTCGTCATTTGCCGAAGTATTGCTACAACCACTCATCAACAAAGCCAAGCTTATAAGACCCATCGTTTTTTTCATTTTAAGGACTCCTCATGCATTAAAGTAGAGCTCAGCTATTCCAGTGAAGCTTCTGTACTTACAGTATAACTTCCGTAGCAGAGAAGCTGAATCATTTTCCGAACAAACTTTAGAAAGAACATCCCTCCCAGCTTGTAGACAAAAGAATAGTAATTCATTGTCTCGTATTTATGTGGGATCCTCCGCATCAAACGGACGCTTTCCGCGGACGAAGCGCTGAGCCCACGGAAAGCGAAGTGGTTAGCCCGCTTGGAAGTTATACACCGCTATTCACTTTAATGAGACTTTTTCTACAGTCTGATCCCTCCCGCTCTTTTGGGAGATATTTAGGTTAGAATAGAGAATGAGAATCGTATCTATATTTATATTGGAGGAGTTACAATGAAGTTTGGCATTATCGGCACAAATTGGATTACCGACCGATTTATTAAAGCGGCTAAAGAGCATCCTGAGTTTACACTTGGAGCTGTATATTCCAGAAAGTTAGAAACTGGTAACGCATTTGCAGAAAAATACACGATTGAAAACGTCTATACCGATATGGCGGCTATGTTCAGCAGCGGACAGATTGAAGCGGTTTATGTCGCGTCACCTAATGCTATGCATGCCGAGCAAAGCATATTGGCGATGAAGCACGGCATTCATGTTCTTTGTGAAAAACCGGCTGTTACATCAATTGAAGAAATGGATCAAATTATTGAAGCTTCAAGAACATACAAAACCACTTATATGGAAGCGATGAAATCAACATTGGTTCCTTCTTTTTTGAACTTGAAGAAAAATATCGATAAAATCGGACCAATTCGTCGCTTTGTGTTTCATTATAACCAATATTCTTCACGTTACGATAAATACAAAGAGGGCATTATTGAAAATGCCTTTAAGCCTGAACTTGGCAATGGTTCTAAAATGGATTTAGGCGTTTATTGCATCGCGCCGATTATTCATTTGGTTGGCGCCCCTGAGTCAGCAATGAAAAATCAATTACTATTATCGACAGGTGCCGATGGGCAAGGCAGCATGATTTGGAATTATGCGGATATGGAAGCGGTTATTATGTATTCGAAGATTTCGGATTCTTTTCTGCCAAGTGAAATTCAAGGCGAGAATGGCACCATTGAAATCGACCGCATCAGTGATCCGAAAAATATCCTTATTAAGTACAGAGACGGTCAGACTGAAGACTTGTCTGTAGCGCATGACTTTGACTCGATGTATTATGAGTTGGCAGAGTTTATCAGCTGCGTGAAAAACGAGCAGTTAGAATCAACGATCAACACACACGCTATTTCTCGTGAAGTGACAAAGTTGTTGGCGTAGGGTTTAATTCAGGAAAAAAGAAAGCGATGCAGGCGAACACTTTCTTCTTTGTAGTCAACGCATTTCCTACCTTTTTCAAGCGAATGAGCATTGCCAAAAAGCACAATGGGGTTGCTTTCCGTTCCAGCGCTCGCTTTCCGCGGGCACGGCCTCAGCCGCTTCACTCACTGCGTTCGCTCCAGGGTCTTCAGCTCGTGCTGTTCCGCAGGAGTCGAGCGCTTGCACTGCAAGCATTTGATGAGATTAGCTACAGAGAAAATCGGCAAACATCTTCGCGCTCTCTTCTAGGTGTGTTGTACTTAAGATATTCAGTAATAGAAATAGAGTATCTTTAATTTTGAAGAATAGCTTATTCAATTAAACAGCAAAGGACGTGCCTTATGATAAATGGAATTATATTTGATTTTGACGGATTGATTTTTGACACAGAAACACATCAGTATCAACTTCTTCAAGAAATGTTTGCCGAGTATAATAGCGAATTGCCACTAGGTATGTGGCAAAATGAAGTAGGTACAGATGGTTCGTTTTCACCGTTCCATTATATGGAGCAGCAAATTGGTAAGCCCGTAGAACATGAGTTACTAAACAAACAATATAAAGAAAGATTTCTTTCTGTTTTGTCTAAAGAAAAACCACGCGATGGTGTCGTTGAGTACTTGGAAACAGCAAAAGAAATGGATTTGAGAATTGGTTTGGCATCGAGTTCTAGTTATCGCTGGGTTTCGGGTCATTTAAAACGCCTAGATCTGTATGATTACTTTCAGTGTATCCGAACATCAGACCATGTTGAAAAAGTAAAACCCGATCCTGCTTTATATCTACAAGCAGCCGAGCATTTGGATTTAGCTCCTGAGACATGTCTTGTTTTTGAAGACTCGGCTCATGGTGCCACAGCGGCAAAACGCGCGGGTATGAGTTGTGTAGTGGTGCCGAACAAAATCACAAGCACAATGAATTTTGGTCACGTAGAGCACCGCCTGGATTCGATGGCGGATATGCCGTTGAAAGATCTTTTAGACTTTGTAGCGACTGTAAAAGTAAAACAGTAAGATTCGAAAAGATGGTTCAGGCGAAATGCCTGAACCATCTTTTTATTTTTTCATCGTATATTTCCGAATCGCTGGCAAAATTTCTGTACCAATCAAGTCGATATTGCGCTTTAAGCGGTCAATCGGCACGCCACCAAAATCCATTTGCGCGATATAGCGTTGATGACCAAACAGTTCATGTTGGTAAAGGATTTTTTCGATAATTTGCTGGGGACTGCCGATGTTCATGACGCTATCCATTTGTGCACCGTGCATGAATGCCGCTTGTGGGTAACCTTGTCCATTGGTTTTTCGCATCCCTTTATCCACATGTGGATAAACTTCTTCCATGGCTTGTTGAGTTGTTGCGGCCACGTTGAAAAACCCAGCAGTCGCAACAGGTAACGCAGAGGGACTAAAGCCACTTTCTTCCGCGGCTTCGCGGTAAGCATCAATCGTATGTTTGAATGTTTCTGCAGGACCGCCGAGCGTCGCAAGCATCATCGGCACACCCGCATGCCCTGCTTTAATCGCACTTGCTGGGTGTCCACCAACCGCACGCCAAATGGGAAGCGAACCTGTAAGCGGACGCGGAATAACTTGTGCGCTACGTAACGGAGCACGAAACTGCCCGCTCCAATCGACCGTTTCTTCTTTGTTGATTTTTAGCAGTAACTCAAATTTCTCTTCATACAATTCTTCGTAATAACGGATGTCGTAGCCAAGCAAGTCAAATAATCCAACACGCGACGCTCGCCCCGCAATAATTTCTGCGCGGCCATTTGAAATCAAATCGATGGTCGCGAAATCTTCAAACACACGTACCGGATCTGACGTGCTAATAATAGTAGAAGAGCTAGAGATTTTGATATTTTTCGTTGCTTGCGCAATCGCCGCGAGTACCACCGTATGCGCTTGAGTGGCAAAATATTCTTGATGGCTTTCACCGACACTGAAAAAGTCGAGTTCCGCTTGATCTGCTAGTTCTGCCAAGCCAATGATTTCTTGAATGCGCTCTCTTGCAGAAATCCGCTGCCCAGTATGCGGGTCTGGCAGATGATCTCCCAAAGTATAAATACCAAATTCCATGCCTTTGTCTGGATTGATGCGGTACTGTTCCATATCCACTGTCCTTTCTATTCCTTGAATCATATTTATACTTTTTGTTTTATTTGTGTAGCAGCAATCGCAAAATAGGTACCGGGTTCCTCTGAAAAGATTACGCGTTCAAAATGAGCGTTAATTCCAGCGTTACCTATTAGTTACCCATAGAAAACTACACGCATTTTGCGCTGTCAAATTCATAGAAAATCTAGTCGTCTTCTCCACACATAAGATAAGTGTATTCAACTTCCGTTACTTGGTCTTTTGTGTCTAAGTCATAGCTCCATTCCAAATAGCGCAGGCCATCGGAGTTCAAATGTTTTTTAGCATTTTTCATTACCGTGAGTAAATCATTTTTATCCGTAAAATAAGAAATTACGTCATGAATAAATACCAAATCAAAATCGCGCCCTGCGTCGATGATCCCCATTTCGCTTTGCATATGAAGACAATCTGGGTTCAACTCCCGACTCACTTCCAACATATTTGGTGACAAGTCCGTCAAAGTCATTGAAAAAAACTTTTTAAAGTAAAAAGCATTGCTGCCACCAGTTGGCCAACTCCTTGTACAGTTTCACGCGAATCACCCTTTCGCTTTTCTATCATTATATAACTTGGCGAGAAGATTGTACTCTAGTTGATTTTCTCCATAAAAAAGACTTTCCTTATGATAGGAAAGTCGAGTGATAAAAGCTTATCGTGCATTTATGCTATTATTTTAGCTCGTTCTGCAATTGTGCCTTCTTTACCAGAGATGATCCCTGCAATCAAGATAACAATAGATATCAACATCAAGAATAACAGTGGCAATGTCCAACCGCTGCCGATATCGTACAAGACGCCTGCAAAAACAGGACCAATAGCTGCCAGCATATAACCAAATGATTGAGCCATCCCTGACAATTCTACTGCTTCTTTTGCATCTTTCGTTCTTAATGTAAAGAATATCATTGAAAGACTAAATCCACTTCCTCCAGCAATTCCGAGACACACGGCCCACAACGGAACCAGCACCATACTCCCAAAAAGCAAGCCCGAAAAGCCGGTCATAAACAACAAAGCTGTAGCAATCGCAAGACCGACTTGATTTTTTAACTTCTCAGCAATCACGGGAACTACGAACGTAGTCGGAATAATGGCCGCTTGCATTAGAAAGACCATCCATCCGGCAGAACCGGCATTGTACCCAATCGTGTTTAGTATATCTGGCATCCAGGCGACTAAGGTATAAAAGACTAAAGACTGTCCTCCCATAAAAAGAGTGACACTCCAAGCAAGCGGGGATCGCCATAACTTGGTTTTTTGTTTTGGTTGTATCGGTGCTTTTGACACGGCTCCTTGCTGTTTGCGCAATTGCGGAAGCCACACGATTAAGGCAATGGTGGCAAGTAATCCCCAAATCCCAAGGGCACCTTGCCACCCCATATTACCGATACCAGAAATCGGTACACTTAAACCAGAGCCTAACGCACCGAATATATTCATAAAGACTGCATATATACCCGTCATGACGCCGATTCGATATGGAAAATTCATTTTGATAATTCCCGGGATCAACACATTTCCTATAGAAATCGCCAATCCGATGAGAAGTGTTCCGATAAACAGGAAACCAATTCCCGTTACAGACCTTATGGCAATTCCGATAATTAGAAACACCATGGATAAGGCGATTGTCCATTGCATGCCAATACGATTTGCGATTTTCGGTGCAAAGGGAGAAAGCACAGCAAAAGCGATTAAAGGCAATGTCGTAACCAATCCTGCGACCGCATTGCTTATAGCAAGATCTTCACGGATAAACGACATTAACGTACCCACCGACGTGATCGGCACACGTAAATTTGCTCCAATTAACACAATACCAATCAACAATAACCATCCAGCTTTTTCAGTATTGTTTATTTCTATTTGTTTCTTCATACAAATCCTCCAACAGCTTACTTTTATATTCTTTCGAACCATCTAGTTCATCGTTTTGACGTATACGTGTGCACTTGTCACCCGGCAAAAAATGATGGAATGACTAGCACCTTGGATATTGTAGCGCTAAAAAACAAGATTGTATATCGATAGAATATATTCTCACAAATCAAACGAGTAGGATATGCCGGTAGATTATGTCTTGTATCTTGCAATATCATTTTCAAAACAAAAAAATCTCTCCTTGAATAAGGAGAGATGACCGTCAATCTACTTCTTTAACGACTGTGTGCGCATAAAGATCATGTGGGTATTTTTCACCTTTGTAACTATCGTAGCGTGCTCGATTTTTCACATACATGAAGGCACCTATCGTATCTCGGTGCACGATGTGTTTGAGAATTTGTTCTGCGCTTAGCTCACCACCGGCTTCATCTTTTAACGCAATGCCTACCGCTTTCTGTCCGACTGTTTGCCCGTTCACTCGTAGCTGCGCATACTCAAGCACCCAGAAAACTAATGAAGGCGAAACTATCTGGTGAAAAAACGGACTTTTTATTCTCTTTTTTAATAACAGTTCTGCGCCCAATGACACAGTCGCAGCAATCACCGAATCGATCAACAACGCTTTGGCTCTCTTTTTCGTTACCCTATACATAGTCATTACCCTCCCGTTGTAAGTAATAAAGCAAAAATTAGTCCAACAAATACTGTTTCAGTCCAATCATACCAATAGCGCTCTTTGTCTCTATGGAGCACCCACTCTTCAAGCCCTGTAACAACTGTTTGGAGAACAAAGAGACCTGCTAAAGGACTGATCTGGACAGCTAAAGAAAGTTCTGCAAAATCTAGTTCTGCAACTAGGTACATACACGCGTAAATAAAACCGATGAAAATAACTCCTTGCAAAATCAGTACGTAACGATTTTTGTCTTCGTGAAAAATACTTCTCGAACCTCTTTTGATTCCACGCTTTTTCTTTAAATATACGTCCGAGAAAAGAAAATAAGAAATGACAAGAACAAATAACCCCATATACATCACAACTTCCATATGCAAGCACTCCTCTACCTGTTAAAATTCTACAAAAGAGACGATTTCACCTGCTACTTATTTTTCTACGTGATTGGAGGCATATGCATTGGAGACGGATACAGATTCACTTGTCACTTTCCTCATTGCGTTTGGTGTACCCATTGCAATGATGACATGGGCTTATTTCAAAATGAACGCGACTGACCAACAGTCTGTAAAGTCTGATTTTACATCGCCAAAATTCCTAGTAAGTATGGGCTCGTTTGCTTTAGGGGCTTTTCTTATCGAATTCAGTGATACCTTTGCTGTTCCCATGATCAAAACAATGGGCCTTGTGTTACTAATTATAGGTGGCATTGGTTCAAGCATTGTCACATGGAAAGCTAGTAAAGTCAGAAGCTTACTAATTCTCGGTTTGTTTGCCCTTATGGTTTTTTTCCATGTTAGCTAAACCACTCGTTCGTTTGTCTATAGCTTTTTAAGGGAACTAGTCACTTAATAACTTTACTCTAAAAAGGAGTGCTACCCGTGATTTTTTTGATTGTCTGGCTACTACTAATCGGCTATGCTGTTTTTCTAGCACCTGGTGGCGAAACAGATCCAATCTTGTCGAGCATATTCAGTGGCGACCTCGGTGCCATTGATCCGCTCGTGCTCGCTGTTTTCAATGCGCTCGGCTTGTTTCCACTGGTTTTTTTGACTTTGCTGCTACTCAATGATCGACAAAAATGGCCGGCGTGGCCGTTTGCACTGCTGTCTTTCGGTATCGGTGCTTTTTCACTCTTACTGTATTTCGCTTTTGGCAATCGACACACCGACAGAAAATTACGGACTCCCGACTGGCTTGCTCGCTTTCTTGCTTTCCGCTTTTGGCTGGTTGTGCTTATGGTGTTTTGGTTAATCAATGGCCTGACATTATTGCAGGGGTTTTCATTAGCTGCTTACCGCGAAGCTTTTTTCGCATCAAGCCTGGTATCTGTCATGACTGTTGACTGGTTTGTGCTATGGGGCTTATCCGTCTATGCTACTTATCATTTTTACCCACACGCGAAACTCAAAGCGCTCGCTTGGATTCCAATTATTGGACCCGTACTCGTATTGTTTTTAAACAAAAAAACAAAATAAAAAGCCGTTACGCAAATTGCAGCGCACCGGCTTTTTATTTTTTTTTACTGAGCTGTTAGTCCACCATCAACAAGAAACTCTGAACCAGTAGAGTAGCTTGCATCGTCAGAAGCTAAGAATAATACCATGTTCGAAACTTCTTCAGATTGCGCAACGCGCTTCATTGGAATTGTTTTTGAAAATGCTTCTACAGCTGCTTTTGTATCTTCTTGAACAACCATTGGCGTTGCGATAACGCCTGGGTGTACAGAGTTTACACGAATACCGTAGTTTGCGCATTCAAGTGCTGCTGCTTTTGTCATGCCGCGAACTGCGAATTTTGTATCTGTGTAACCGATTGCTCCACCAACCATCCCGTTCATAGAAGAAATGTTGACGATCGAACCGCCGCCTACTTTTTGCATAGCTGGAATGACTGTTTTCATTCCAAGGAATACAGATACTTGGTTAATATCTACAATGCGACGGTATTCTTCTTCTGTCGTTTGTAAGATTGATTTTGCCATCGTAATACCGGCGTTGTTAACCAATACGTCTACTTGACCGAATGCTTTTTCAGTTTCTGCTACTACTGTTGCCCAGTCTTCTGCGTTTGTGACGTTTTGCTTAACGAATAATGCATTGTCTCCAAGTTCTTTCGCTAGCGCTTCGCCTTTTTCTACGTTTAAGTCCGTAATTACCACTTTTGCGCCTTCTTCGATAAATTTCTTCGCATGTGATGCACCCATACCTTGTGCCGCACCCGTAATAATTGCTACTTTGTCTTGTAATCTTGCCATTTTCTATTCCTCCTGTGGTTTTACTGGAAAACGATTCATAATTAAACTACACTTGTAAGTTAACAGATAAATATTCAGTTTGTCCAATGAAAAGATTCCGTGTCATACTTAAGTCATAAATGGCTTCATTTTCTAGATACAAAAGGAGGAACATAAGGTGAACAGCACAGAAGACCGCCGTATCCTGCGAACACAAAAAAAGTTAAAAACAGCCTTATTGTATTTATTGAAAGAAAAAGAACTGAAACAACTGACTATTACAGAAGTCGCGAAACGCGCAGACTGTAACCGGGTGACGTTCTACTCACATTATAAGGATTTGAACGACTTGCTCGCAGCTATCGTGACAGATCACTTGGAGAGTCTCGCGAGTTATTTCCGTAAGAGCTTTCAGGATCTTAAGCGTTTTTCTTCAACCGACATACAGCGCCATTTGCCGATTTTTGAACACATTTACCAACACCAATTTATCTTCCAACTGATTATTAAAGGAGAAGTACTGCCTGGTTCACAAAATCAATTTTGTGAAACCCTCATTCAGATATCCGCTACAGAGCTGCAATTGGAAGAAACAAGCGACTTAGAAATTCCCACACTCAATTATTTTATGACCTACGGTAGCTTAGGTTTTTTCTTTTATTGGATCCAGCAAGATTTTAAAGATTCTCCCAAAATCATGGCGGGTAAACTTGCGCAACTTCATGGCAAAATGTATGACGGTTCGGTAGTGTTGGATAACTAGTCCACATGAGAATGAATAGTAGTGTATACTTCCAAGCGAGCTGACCACTTCGCTTTCCGTGGGCTCAGCCCGCTTAGAAGCAGGCGGCTTTAATCAAAGAGAGCAGACTATTTATCCGTTTCTTACTTTGAGATGCTGAATACGTGTAGCCTCGACACTCCAGGATTCGAAGGGCAAAGCGGCGAAGGACAAAGAGGTGCTCCTGCCGGATAGCGAAGCGACGAAATCCACTCGGGCGATTAGCCAGAGTTAGTTCGGGGCAAGCCCGCGGAAAGCGACCGACTGGAGCGCAGAATCCGGTATAAACAAGAGAAAAGAATATTCATTCTCTACTGATTATGCTTATGCTTTCGTCATAGCGAGATCTCTTTTAAAAGTTTGCAAGCGTCCATTTCACAACTTCAACCAACCCAACTAGCGACAAGACAAAAACAAGATTTAAAACTAAGCTAATAACAGATCGTTGCGTATTTCTAACATAACCCCATTCAAGAACAGCCTGGAACAATGCTACTATTCCAAAAAACAATAAGACATTTATGTAATTGATCGTTACCTCGTTTATCGACAAAAGTATAAGTACAATCAAGCTCGTGACAAGGATCCATCCTACCCATCGCTCGATTTTCTTTACGGGCGCTGCTTTTCGGTCTACTCCGTGCTTTTTCTCTATTCGCTGGAGCAAGAAGCCAATAAACAGCAGAAGAGCACCAAGTCCAATTAGTATAAACGCCTCCATTTCACTCTACCTCCTCAAAAAATCAATTTGCCTGAAAGTTTTTCATCTACTAGCTTACTTGTAAGGAAGCCAACGTCATGAAAACGACCAAGGTCACTGCTACGATTGAAAAGTACAGAAGTGACGCCTGATACTTTCGAGATCCTTTTAAATACTTCCATTCTAAAATAATTTGCATGGCACTCCCCACAAAAAAAATACAAAATACCCAAAAGAAAAATCTTTCTAATGAACCTTGGAACATTAAAGCTATGACAATGATTGCAGCTACAGTCAGCAGACCATTCCAACGCTCGAATTTGTTAACCGGGACTCCCGCATGTAATTCTTTATCAATCCCAAAGCGCTTTTTCAAAAATATTCTTAAAAAATGAAAGCCGAAAATAACGACTAGCCAAACAAACAAAAAACTTGTATCCATATCTCGCACCTCCTAACCGCTTGTCTATTCTACGAACGAAAAGAATTGAGGTTTCGGTTTTTTCTGCTCTTTAATTTAGTGGATAGTGAAGGAGAAGTTGTTTAGGGATTGGACCTAACCTTGAATATGTGGATGATTTCACGTAGAAACGGGGATAACTATGTCATTTTGTCATTCTCTGCCACTTATCCACATGTGGACAAATACGTTAGAAATTTACGACAAACTTTCAACATAACTAGAAACAATTTGAAAGAAAAATTCTTTTTAGTGTGAAAAATCGGCTATCCGGGTATTTTAATCTTACTATAAGAAATGGAATTTCAAAACGAGACTAGCTAGAGTTAGTGAGAAAGAGGTGGACATGATGGAGCAAGATAAAAACAAGAATGCTTTTAGCCATGCAGCTTCCTGGTTTACAAAATGGGTGCTGAACAACAAAGCGGTAGCCATACTGATTATTGTTTTGTTGATTTTAGTAAACTTGCTACTGTTACCAAAAGTTAGTTTTATATTCCGGCCATTCACTGCTTTTTTCGATGTCATGGGGCTGCCATTAATCATGGCGGGGGTCTTTTATTACTTGCTTAATCCACTCGTTAATTGGATGGAAACGAAAAAATTCCCACGCTCGGCTAGTATTTTAATTGTCTTTGTAGTGATTGCTGGGTTGCTCGCTTGGGGCATTGCGACATTGATTCCGATTATCCGAGAACAGACAATAAGTTTACTTGAAAACTGGCAAGACTATTTGAATACCTTTGTCTCTCAAATCGATAGCTTTTTCCAAAGTAATTTGCTGTCACAACTGCAAACGCAGCTAACGGGAGGAACAGAGAACTTATCCACGTCCATTACTAGTCAAGCAGATAATGTGGTGGGGACGACCGTGACTGGCCTCGGTAGTGTCTTTGGCGTCTTGTCGACAACGTTACTCGCTATCATCACGACTCCATTTATTCTTTTTTACTTGCTGAAAGACGGCCACCATCTGCCTTATCACATTATGAAGCTCGTACCTTCGCATATGCGTGAACATAGCTACCTGTTGTTGCGCGAAATGAACTTGCAGATTAGCCAGTATATCCGAGGACAATTGATTGTCGCCTTTTTTGTTGGACTGATGTTCTGGATTGGTTTTAGCATCATTGGACTCAAATACGCGTTAACCCTAGGTGTACTGGCGGGCATTTTGAACTTGATTCCTTTTCTTGGATCCTTTATCGCTTTCGTTCCTATCGTTATTATCGCGATTGTCGTCCATTCGCCGTTTATGCTCGTTAAAGTACTGATTGTCTTTTTTATCGAACAAACTTTAGAAGGGCGCGTTATTCAACCGCTTATACTTGGCAGTAATTTACAAATTCACCCTGTTACCATCATTGCGGTTTTGTTGACTGCGGGGAATCTCTTTGGTATTTTCGGCGTCATTCTCGGAATTCCGGCCTACGCCGTCCTTAAAGTAATTTTGAGTCATCTGTTCACCTGGTACAAGTCCTACACCGGATTATATGCAGATACTTACAATCCAGCACCAGAGCCGCCCATTTCAGAAAAGAAAAAGAAAAAACAGCTTAGCTTAAAAAGAAAATTACGATAAGAAAGAGCTACCGAATCCCTCGATTCGGTAGCTCTTTTAGTTAATAAAAATCAGCTTGTATGATACTTGCTAATGATTTCTTTAGCACCACTTTATCGCTATCTGAGAGAAATTGCAGCACTGACTCATTTAGCTGTTCAGTCGTTGCTTCTACGTCTTGTTGAATCGCTTTCGACTTTTTCGTGGTGGCTACTAAAATGTTTCGGCGGTTTTCAGGATCGATTGAGCGTTCGATAAAGCCTGCTTTTTGCATTTTATCTAAAATTCCAGACACCGTCGAAGCTTCCAAATGCATCATGGCACCAATTTGTTTAGGAGACATTTCACCTTTTCTCCATAAACAATTTAACACTCCATATTGAGCTGGGGTTAAGTTGTATTCTTCTAATAGCTTGCTAAAGTGTTTAAACACCTTGTTTTGGCTAATACTCAGTAAGTAGTTAATACACTCATTTAGTTCCATTTGATCTCCTCCATCTTGACAATATCCATCTTATCATGTTAGGTTTTGTATTCAAATAGTTTTGTTGCAGAACTATTCTGCAGAAACAACAAATAGAGAGGGGCAATTATTTATGAATCCGTTTAAAGCAATTCGAGTTAATGAACAAAATACTGAAGTCACTTATGATTTAGAAGAGGTCACCATCGACCAACTCTCAGAAGGTGAAGTCTTAATCAAAGTTGCCTACTCCTCCATCAATTATAAAGATATGTTAGCTGTTCAAAAAAATACCGGGGTGATCCGCAATTATCCGATGACACCAGGAATCGATTTGAGCGGAACAATCCTTGAGTCGACAGATTCACGTTTCAAAAAAGGGCAAGAAGTCATCGTTACAGGCTTTGCCATGGGCATGAGCCACACAGGCGGTTTCTCAGAATACGCACGTGTCCCTGCAGATTGGATTGTCCCATTGCCTGGTAACTTGAGCTTAAAGGACGCGATGGTCTTCGGAACAGCTGGATTTACTGCAGCACTTTCTATTGGTGCGTTGGAAAAGAGCGGAATGGACGCAGCGAACCATCCCGAAATTTTGGTTACCGGTGCAACAGGCGGAGTCGGCAGTATCGCACTTCAGATTTTATCGAAAATGGGCTTCCAAAACATTTCGGCACTTGTTCGGAAAGACAACCAAGTTGAAGTCGCAAAATCACTTGGCGCAACAAACGTCGTTTTCGCAGATGACTTAGGTGAATTGCAAAAGCCATTAAACAAAACACGTTTTGATTATGTGGTCGATACAGTCGGTGGAGATGTTGCCGCTGTACTCATTCCTCAACTTGCTTACGACGGCAGTATGAGTATGTGTGGCAACGCTGGTGGCTTGCAAATCACGACTACGGTCTTGCCCTTTATCTTGAGAGGTGTAAGCTTGCTTGGTATCGATTCGGTGAACGTACCGATTCACAAGCGTGGAGCTATTTGGGAGAAGATGGCCAACGAATGGAACATCACCCAAACGACTTTAACGGATGAAGTAACGCTTGAAGAATTGCCTCAGACGATTGAAGCGATTAAAAACGGCCAGCATTTAGGAAGAACGATTGTGAAGTTGTAGGATTTTCAGGGAAAACAGCATAAAAAAGAAGGGTTGTCTCAAAAGGTCATAAAAAATGACTTTTGGTGACAGCCCTTTTATTGTTCTCGAAAAGACCGGCTAATTTTCATTGCGGCGGACGCTTTCCGCGGGCACGGCCTCTGCCGCTTCCTTCGCTCCACTCAGTCCAGTGGCTCCAGCTCGTGCTGTTCCCGCAGGAGTCGCCGCCTTCATTTCAATCAGCCTATTCTAAAATGGAGATAAAGTAAAAATTAATAAAGTAAAATCAAGCATTAATCGTACTTATAGAGACTCACGAGACAGCAGTTTTTTATGTAAGCACATTTTTTACCTGCTACTTTCCAGTCATGCGAATCACGTATCTAGTCACCGATTACTGTACTCATTGCCGGCAGTGGTGAATCTAAATACGTGTCTTCCCTTTGCAAGAGCTGATGTTAAAATCAATTTTCTTCACTCGTAATGTAGTGATACAACTTACTTTCCACAGTATTCTCTAACGCTAAATGCATATGGACTACCGGGATTTCTTTTAGATTTTTATCCGTCATTAACGCTTGCTCGATGTTTTCTTTATCTGGAAGAGCTTGACCCAAATAATAAAAATCGCCACCCTCGTCGTCATCCTTTTTGATAAACAAATGAAGATCAATATTATTTTCAGCAGCATCTATAATGGTTTTTACTTCTCCAGATGCTAAAGTGCGATTACTTCTTGTTGACCATTTAAAGATTTCAGGACTGATAAAGCCTTCTGTATAGGCGACGCTCGATTCTACTTCATCGTTTTTGTGATACGTAACAAAAATCGGACAAGAACCGTGCTTTGTTTTATAGCCATAAATCGTGGAGCTTTCATCGCTTGACCAGTTTAATAAACGGCACGCATCTTTACGCGTGTATTTTTTATAAAGTGTTAAAGCACGATTACATTCGTAGCTTTTGCTCAATTCTTTAGCACTCACTATTAGATCAACAAACATTTTTCGGAAGCTCGTATTCTTCTTTAAGCTTTCTTGAATATCTTCATTAAAATAGATGCTGCTTTCTCCAAAGACCACAAGTGGTTTATTGCCATATTTTTTACGTGGACCTTGGTTGAAAAAGCTTAAACCTAAGATGCGCTCTACCGAAGCAAAAGTGTCCGAATTGACCGTACAGTTATGGGATTTTACAGATTGCTCGTAAGTGCCCAGCGTGACTTGGTCTTTTTCCACTAATAATTCAAGCAATAGGATCTCATGCAGCCTTTTGCCGTTTAGAATTTCCTGAGATAACATAGTTAGTATCTGATCTTCGTATTTATTTAATACCTGTTCTGTTTCTTTTAATTTTAATAAAAACTGATAATAATTTAAAAAGAGATTGTAGCTTGCTTTATTCTTTTTATGAGTTTTCACTATTATCATAGGATCAATAGAGTTGTGAATTATAAAGTCTTCAAATCGAGGAATTTTCCCTAGTCGATTTTTCAATTCAAAATAAGCCTCTCTTAAAATTTTTATATTGACTAGTTTACTTTGACTAATAGAACTAAAAATACGATTTTTCGCAATTTCTTCAAAATTCACTGTGGAAATCCCTCTGATGTAGCTAGTGTCTTTCATTCGGCGGCGAATATTATCCTTGTTTTGTGAACGCTCACCTGACAACGCGACCGGAATGAGGTAGTTATTTTTATAGTTACCGATGAAATCAATGATGGTTACGAATTCTTTTGATCCGTGCTTGCGAAGACCACGGCCCAACTGCTGGATAAAAATAATGCTAGACTGTGTTTGTCTTAGCATAACCACTTGATTGACACTCGGAATATCGATTCCTTCATTAAAAATATCGACAGTTAAAATATAATCAATGATGCCATTCTCTAACCGGTCAACGTGTAAAATTCGTTCTTCTTGCGAATTTTGGCCAGTCAATGCTACCGTCTTTAACCCTCTACGATTCAATTCTTCTGAAAGCTTGATAGCTTCCTCTTTTCGGCTACAGAACATGAGCCCTCTCACTTTTTCACCTGAATGTCCATAGTAATTGATTTTTTGCAGAAGATGATCGACTCGTTCTTCTGTTATCAATTTCGAAAAAACGGTCGCTTCGTCAATCACGCCTTCTTCATACTCAACGTCGGTTACGCCAAAATAGTGAAACGGACAAAGCATGTCTTCTTCTAATGCCTCTTGTAAGCGAATCTCATACGCAACGTTATAGTCGAATAGCTCATATATATTAAAATCATCGGTTCGTTCCGGTGTTGCCGTCATGCCCATGAGAAAATTCGGCTGGAAATGCTCGATGACTTTCTGATACGACTTAGCTCCCGCTTTATGTACTTCATCAATCAAAATATAGTCAAAAGCTTGCGGATCTAGTTGATTGAGCGTCGCTTCTTTTGAAATGGTTTGAATCGTCGCAAACAAATAACGCGCATCCGTTTCTCTCAAATTTCCTGAAAGAATTCCAAAATCACTTTCCACTCCGCCCAGTATTCGAATAAAGTCCGACTTTGCCTTTTGAAGAATTTGTTCTCTGTGAACGATAAATAGCATTCTTTTTGGAGCAAAACTTCGGACGTCAAAAGCAGATAGATAAGTTTTCCCTGTCCCCGTCGCCGAAATTACCAAACCTTTGTCATTTCCAGCTTCACGTACTGACTGTATTTGTTGAAGAGCAGCTTCTTGCATTTTGTTCGGCTTGATATTGATGGCTTCTTTTAACGGATTTTCAGTATACACTTCGGGAAATTCAGCTATATTTTTTAATTCTTTGCGGTATTCAATCGGTACATAAGATTGTTCATAGTTTGTAATCCACTGTTCTGTTAGTGGTTGTGCACTTTCCCAAACCTCTTCGAATTGCTGATAAAAATGGTGGACCAATTCTCCGTTTTCATGAGAACTCAATTTGACATTCCACTCATAGTTCACTTGCAAGGCTTGTGCCGTTAAATTAGAACTGCCGACAATTAACGTCTGATGCGTTTCATGTGAAAAAATATAACCTTTTGAATGAAAACCTTTTATGTTCGATAACCTGACTTCCACATTATTGATTTTCATAAGTTCTTTAAATACTTTAGGCTGATTGAAATTTAAAAAAGTCGAAGTTAAAATTCTTCCTTTGATTCCTTTTCGGTCAAGATCCGATAAATGCGTTTTTAAGGTCGCCAAGCCACTTTCTGTCACGAATGCTACAGAAAAGAGAAATGATTGACAGCTATCTAACTCTTCTGTAATGGAATTCAACACAGTGTCATTTGTTTTCGTATTATTGATCAGCAAAGTTGGCTTGAAACGTTCACCACTTGGTTTTGCTTGGTCGATAAACCCTTTATATAGAGAGTCTTCTAAATTCTGAAGAAAATTCATACCTATCCCCCGCTTTTCTTTCAGCCAATTTTATATCTCTAAACTTAAGCATACTGTTTTAGTTTTTGTATCGCTGGAATATCTGCTGGCGCCCATTCTAGCTGCTCGAGTTCGTGCGCTTCTAACCATTCGATTGCTATATGTTCTGTTAATACTGGAGTTCCTTCGACTAATTGGCAGTAAAACGTAGTTAAGTGAACAATACCAAAGTCGTATTTATACACCGTATGTTCTACTTGTTCACCAATTTCTACTTGGCAATGCATTTCTTCTTGGATTTCTCTTCGCAACGCTGCTTGTGGCGTTTCAGTTTCTTCTATTTTGCCTCCTGGAAATTCCCATAAACCAGGCAAACTTTTTTCCATTCCACGTTGTGCACACAAGATTTTGTTACCGTCTTTAATAACTGCCCCAACGACATGTATGTTTTTTATTTTCATTTTTCTCACCTACTTTTATTTTCATTTAAGTTAAAGCAGTGGTAATAGATTGATTTAAATTTGATATAATTTAACTGTTGCAAAATTCAGATTTGGAAAAACGGTTTAATTGTTACGATATAAGTTATGTCTTCTTATCAAGGATATATACAATGCAGCTTTGGATCAAGTCAACTTTCCACTATTTCTATTTTATGGAATATTTTTTGTGTATATTCGAAATTTTTTTCAAACGAGTTGGGATTTTTCAAAACACCTATCAGATAGGAAAGGATGATCACATGAAAAAAATCACGAAATTCAAAGTAGCCGTCGTGCAAGCCGGTGCTGAAATCATGGACAAAGAAAAAGGCGTAGCCAAAACGGTTCGTTTGATTCAAGAAGCAGCTAGGCAGCAAGCTAACATTATTGTCTTCCCAGAAGCATTCATCCCCGCCTATCCGCGTGGTATGTCGTTTGGTGCAGTGGTTGGCAGCCGTGATTGGGAAGGTCGCAAAGATTTTCGTGAATACTGGGACCATTCCATCACAGCACCTGGTCCTGAAACACAAGCGATTGGCAAAGCAGCGAGACAAACGGGAGCTTACGTCGTAATCGGTGTCATCGAAAAAGACTCGAACGGTAGCCAAGGCACGCTGTATTGCACGGTCTTATTTTTTGGACCTGATGGCGAATTGCTCGGCAAGCACCGTAAGTTAAAACCGACCGGGTCGGAACGTCTTATTTGGGGACAAGGCGACGGCAGCACATTGCCAGTTTTCGAGACACCTTACGGACGACTTGGTGCGTTAATTTGCTGGGAAAATTATATGCCCCTCGCACGTGCTGCAATGTATGACAAAGGCATCCAGATTTACGTTATGCCAACTGCTGATGGACGGGATACGTGGACGTCAACGGTTCGACACGTAGCGGCAGAAGGGCGTTGCTTCGTATTGTCGTGCAATCAGTATTCAACAAAATCAATGTACCCAGAAGCTATTTCGTCACGGGCTGAATTTCAAGAGTTGCCAGAGGAAATGTCTCGTGGCGGAAGTTGCATAGCAGGACCTCTAGGGGAGTTGATCGTCGAGCCGGTGTACGGAGAAGAAACCATTCTCTACGCCGAACTCGATTTAGACCAAATCGCCGAAAGTCAGTTTGATTTTGACGTATCGGGACATTACGCTAGACCGGATGTTTTTCAGTTGAGTGTCAATGAGAAAGCGCAAAAAAACGTGGTGTGGAACAACTGATCATCCTTTCTTTTTCTAAAAATACAATTGCAAAGAAAGGTGGGAAGCCTAGTGGAAAACGATAAAATCACCAGACGCAATCCCATCGGTATGCCGAAACCCGTCGGCAATTACACACACATTACGAGAATCCCCAGAAATGCAGAGCTGTATGTGACTTCGGGGCAAATTGGTCTAGATGCGAACGGCAAGCTTCCTAAGGGATTCCATTCTCAAATTACCAATACAGTTAAAAATATTAAACAAGTTCTCTATTCAGAACAGTTAACTGCTGAGAATATCATCAAAGTAAATATATGGGCTACCGAAAAGATCGATTGGGATTTCTTATATGCTGAATGGTCACAGCTATTCGGCACTGATTATCCAGCCATGACGATTGGGTACATTACAGAACTGGGGTTGCCCGACATCAAAATTGAAATTGAAATTTGGGCAGCTCAAGTTTGATCCACTATGAAAAAGCACAGCCAGAACGGAGTACCGTTTTGATTGTGCTCTTTATTGTTTTATTTGATGTATAAAATAATGATCAGATGTTACTTTTATTGCTAATCAGTAACCTCACATAACAAGACTACCAATTGATAAAACTCACGCTTTCAGATGGGAGAAGTTCGCAAATGATCAACTTACAAAATTCCACACCAGAAGAAATCCGGCAGCTGATTCGAGAAGGCAATTTAAAGAGTCCTACTTCGGGGATGGCGAATGGCTTTTTGCAAGCTAACCTTGTCGTTCTTCCAAAAGACATGGCGTTCGATTTCCTGCTATTTTGCCAGCGCAACCCAAAATCTTGTCCATTAATAGACGTCACCGATGCCGGTTCATTTACACCTGTCCAATCCGCGCCTACAGCAGATATAAGAAGTGACATTCCGCTTTATCATGTTTACCGAGACGGGAAATTAACGGAAACGCTGACAAACATTACGGAGCTTTGGAATAATGACATGGTCGCGTTTCTCATTGGTTGTAGCTTTACGTTTGAAGAAGCTTTAGTCAACAATGGCATTCCGATTCGCCACAACGACGAAGGAATAAATGTACCGATGTACAAAACATCTATTCCAACCATTAAAGCCGGAATATTCGAAGGACCCACTGTTGTCAGTATGCGTCCTGTTGCCGAAAAAGATGTGGTACGCGCTGTGCAAGTAACAAGTCGTTTTCCAACCGTCCACGGTGCACCGCTCCATATTGGCAATCCGGAAAGTATCGGTATCGACGATATAAATCAGCCTGACTACGGTGACCGCGTGACGATTAACGATGGTGAAGTGCCGCTTTTTTGGGCTTGCGGGGTCACGCCACAAGCCATTGCTGCACATGTCAAACCGCCATTCATGATTACTCATGCGCCAGGGCATATGTTTATTACAGATATAAAAACCGAAGAAGTCGGAGTCATATAAGTTCAGATAGAACAAAAAGCACAGCCAAACGGGGGTCCGTTTTGGCTGTGCTTTTTGTTTTTGTCATTAAACTGTCTCAAGTACTTTTTTACACAAACTCTTCATCAAACTTTCCAGCATATGCGGCGTATGAACAAAAGCACTGTCCATATGAAGCCGCTCTGTATACTGATGAGCGTCTTTGCCGAACGGACCAACATTCAACACAGGCGCTTGTAGCTCAAGCATGTCGGCAAACGGAATGCTATAGGTTTTTCCCCATACAGGCGTGTTGCATTCATACGAGCTCCATCCGTTACCAGGGTCGCTATAATTAACATAACTCAAATCGCAAAGTCCGTTAAAATAGTGAACTTGATCAACTTCAACGCCATTTTCTGCGGCTGTTCTTTTTACAGTGGCAATGCACTCCATGATAAATGGATCTTCCGATGAATTGACTGCCGGATAATAAGGCGGTGCAAACAACAAGATGATTGCTGGTGCTAATTCGTGACATTGAATCATCAGTTTATCAGCAATACGCAACGATTTCTCGCGTTCGTCCCATTCTGGATGTGCTAAAATTTCTGCTTTTAGTTTTGAAACAAAGCGAACACCGCGTTTCGCTTCTGCATACTTAAGTAACTGCTCAAAGCGCAATACCTGTACTTCCCCAATGCCTTCGATCCCTTCACGCCTGCATAGTCCGCTATATGCCGTATTACACATAGTCGCCGCTTGCATTGCCGTTTGTTCAAACAGTTCCATCACTTCGGCAGCATTTCGTTTCATGAGAAAAACATTATACAAAGCAGTTGCTCGGTAAGGTGTTTGTGTCGAATACTGCATTTTCAAATCTTTTTGTTGAAGCGAAACCGGTAGCGGTGTACTTTCACCAAGATCACTTTCGCGGTATAGAGCGTTCCACTCCATCGCTTGCGATAGAAAAGAAGCCATGTAATTCGCTGTCATGCCTTTTAACGGTTCACCCACATGCGTTTCTTTGCCATAGAAAAGTGCAGCTGGCATGATTTTTCCGAGCGTCCCCGAATAGACGTAATGCTTTTCGTCACCCGGTTTTTGTGAAAATGCCGGCTCACTGTTAAAGAACATCTTGTACGACAAGCCGCGCTCTTCGCGTAAGTTAACAAGCTCACTCACCGCTTTACGCATGCCCATTGAGTTAACTTCTTCGTCGGGCACAGTCAATAACACGAGGTTCAGCGGCCAGTTTTCCGTACTGGCTTTTTCAATGAGTGCCATATGGAGAGCCAGCCCCATTTTCATATCCATCGTGCCACGGCCAAATAAGTAGTTACCTGACTCGAGATCTGCACGCGCCTCTTCTGGAAGATCGTCTTTTCGCTCAAACAGCTTTTTCGTCACTTCTTCTGTTGGCGCTTCTATCCTTAATCGTTTTGGAAAAGTGCAAGGTGCTCTTAGCATCGGTGTTGTCAGCTATAACTTGACAGACGAGCGACTTGCGTTTCTAGCACAGCAAGTGAAAGAAACAAGTCAGCGTATTTCGGCTAAATTGGGCTATAACTATTAGCTAAAATGAAAAAGACTTATTCCCAATAGTAGGAATAAGTCTTTTTAAGTTGGATTATCGTTGATTTCCTCTCCTTTAATCCGTTCACTGAAAAGAACACACCGAAAAAACTGACGACAGGAGGGAGTCAGTCTTTTTGTCGTGAGTTTTAACACATTACGTTAAATGAATAATTTGGTAGGCTATTGGACTTTTAAAATCATATCAAATAAAGAATAATATTTATTAAGTAAATGTTATTTTATGGGATATATCTATTCCTTTCTTTCAGAAAATCTTTATACTTAAGAAAATACGAGTGAATTTCCGACCTTGATACTCTAGCAGTTAATTCTGCTCTCTAAAAAGAGGTGAAGCATATCGAACGTTCCAACATTAAAAGTAAATTTTCTAGCTATATCTTTCTTCATATTTCTATTTACTACGCTTGGATTTTGTTTAGCGATAGCAACGAACGTACTTTTGTATTGGTCGAAAACCTGATTTCGTGGCTTGCGCCTATCGTTGCTTGTGTCACGTTGTTTATCGTCTCCCGTCAATCAGTTGGCAAAAACCGTCTGTTTTGGTTACTGCTTTCTTTAGGAGCTTTCAGCTACGCAATCGCTGAAGGTATTTGGGTTTATAGCCATAACGTTTCATATGAAGAGCCCAATTATCCAGGGTGGCCAGATGTCTTTTACTTTTTCCAAATCTTTTTCTATTTAGCTGCTGTTGTTTACCAGTTTAAGCAAAAGAAAGAAATTTCTTATGAAATTAAATTTATTTTCGATATGATGATTATCATTACTGTTTCTACCGCTCTCAGCTGGCATTTTTTGATTCAGTATTTACTGATGGAAGAATCTTCACCAATGATGCTCGTTGTCTCTATAGGTTATCCACTTGGAGATTTGTTGTTGCTATTTGGTGCGATCAGTTTTTACATTGGCTTTTCCCACTTGTTACCAGCACGTGTGTTTGTTTTAATCATTATCGGCCTAACTTTTCAGATTTTTGCCGATACCGCTTACCTGTATTCAACAGTTACTGATACTTATGGTTCGGGTACTTTATATGATCCATTTTGGTCTCTTAGTCTGTTACTAGTGGCACTTGCTGGCTTGCATGCTCTTGATCCTTTACCCAAAAATGGTTTACAAGCAACTTCAACAAGGGCACATGAACGAATTTCAATTCGTATGCTGTTACCGTACCTGAGTCTCCTTCTTCTATTCACCATTATGCTTGTTGAACAAAGAGAAAACATGAAGGGCTTGATTGCTGGCGCTTTTGTGGCGGCTGTTCTTATTATTACGAGACAAGTTTTTACGCTACGTGATAATCGGAGACTGCTATTCAACTATGACCAGCTAACCTCTGTCCTTGAGCATAAAATTGAACAACGAACAGTAGAAGTCACTTCTAAAAACGAACAGCTAGAAAAAGCGGTCAAACAAATGGAGCACATGGCTTATCACGACGTATTAACCAACCTTCCAAACAGAAGGCTATTCGTTGAAAAAGTGGAGAATTCCATAGCAGTTGCCAAACAAAATGGTCAAAAGCTCGCTGTCGTATTCATAGATTTGGATCGTTTCAAAAATATTAATGATACATTCGGCCACGAATTTGGAGACTTATTGCTTCAAGCATTTTCGCAAAAAATATTGGCGAATTTGCGTCCGATTGATACCATTTCTCGACAGGGCGGTGACGAATTCACACTTTTCCTTGCTGATATCCATCTTAAAACAGACGTTATCCCAATCATTCGTAGGTTACAGTCTGATTTTGCAAAGCCTATGAACATCAATGGGCAAGAATTGCCTATCTCGATGAGTATTGGCATTGCCATGTATCCAGAAGATGGAGAAACACCAAGCGAATTGCTAAAACATGCGGACAGGGCCATGTATAGTGCAAAAGCAAAAGGCAAAAATAATTATCAATTTTTCTCAACTGATATGACTTTCGTTACTTCCAGTAAATTAGTATTAGAAAATGATCTGCGTCGCGCTTTTTCCAATGAGGAATTCTTTCTTCATTATCAACCACAAGTTTGTGCTTCGAGTGGTGATGTTATCGGAATGGAAGCGTTGATTCGCTGGCAAAAAGCAGAGGGTACCATCGTTTCTCCCGCAGAATTTATTCCTTTGGCTGAAGAAACTCGCTTAATTCTTCCTATTGGTGAATGGGTGCTTTATACAGCTTGCAAGCAAGTAAAAGAATGGCATAATTCTGGATATCCTCACCTGAAGCTCGCTGTAAACTTATCGCCCCTTCAGTTTTTGCAAGACGATTTGTTGGAGACGATCAGTCTGGTATTAGCAACTACCCACTTTCCAGCAGCTTTGTTAGAACTAGAAATTACGGAAAGTGTGGCGCTTGATGATGCGGAAAAAGCCATTTCTCGAATGCACGCATTGAGAAAAATGGGCATTCAGATGGCGATCGATGATTTTGGAACTGGCTACTCATCACTAAACTATTTGAAACGTTTCCCACTCAACAACTTGAAAATCGCTCAACCTTTTGTCCAAGACATGACCACAAATCCATACGATAAAGCACTCGTCGAAGCGATGATTTTTATCGCTCATAGCTTCGATATGTCAGTAATTGCAGAGGGTGTGGAAACTGAAGAGCAATTGGCGCTACTAAAAGAATTGGGCTGTGACGAAATCCAAGGCTACCTCTTTAGCAGACCGCTACCTGCTGATCGTTTTACTCAGTTGTTGGTCACCGGATTCCCTTCAGTCAACATGATTTAGTCTGTTCCTAAAAATTCATCAACTAAAAACAAGACAAGCCGCTATCTGACAGCGGCTTGTCTTGTTTTTAAATTCTTTATTTTGGACGTTCCATTGAAAAAATTTCGCCGATCGCTGCATAATTTGTTCCTGCTAACCGGCTTACAGCATCCAGTCCTTTCGGATCGATGCGTCCTTTTTCGTAAATAGCTTCGTCAATGTGGAACTGCACAATTTCCCCAATGAACAAATCACTGCCTGCACCGTCTCCACCTAACGCAACTGACTCTACTAAGCGGCATTCCATACGAATTTTCGACTCGACGATGCCTGGAACCGATACGATTGAACTCGGCACTTGCGTCAGCCCTACTATTTCGACTTCGCTTTCTGATGGAGGCAAAGAAGCGGCTGTTTCGTTGATTTTTGTTACATTGTCACGGTCTACAATATGCACGACAAACTCACCGTTGCCATAAATATTACGAGCAGTGTCTTTCATGCCACTTGCTGGTCGTTGAATCGCAAGCGACACCATCGGCGGATTGGAAGACACAACATTGAAATAGCTGAACGGTGCACCGTTAACGACTCCTGACGCGGATTGCGTTGTGACAAACGCGATGGGTCGTGGAATAATCGAGCCCACTAATAGTTTGTAATTGTCGCGTTCCTCGTTTTGTTCCGGATCAATTGATATCATGCTTATCCACTCCTTTACTAATGAGATTGATCTTTATAAATGAGCTATTTTTTACATATCGCTTTGGGCATAGCTTCCGTAAGAAATGTTCTGCAATGGCTATTCCACAAACCAGCTACGCTTTCCTGCGAGCTTGCACCAAACTAACTCGGACTTTACGCCTGAGTGGATTTCGACACTTCGCTATCTCGCGGGAGTCTACGCTGGTTTGCTCCATAGCCTGATGATTTGTTAATTGAACAGGCTAAGAAAAAATTGCGCTAGCTTCGTTGCAAAACGTCCGTTTGCAGCGAGTTCTTCTTTCATTCAACTTATTTACTCAATTTACGTCATCTATAACCCATTGTAACTAAAAAACAGAATGCGCGGATAGTTACGCACATTCTGTCGGTTTAGAGAAGATTAACGGATTGTTTTCAATGCTGTTGACCACGGAATTACTTGGTCGAGCATTTGATTGACGGAATCTGCTTGAACCGGTGCAGCTTTTAGCTCTGCGCCATTTTCAAAGTCTGTGAACAATGACAATGCTGGATGAACGCGAACGTCCGCTACAGATAATTCACCCAAAATGCCCCGTAAATGTTCTGCAGCACGCGCTCCGCCGACAGATCCGTACGATACGATACCCGCTGCTTTATTGTTCCATTCCACGCGTAAATAATCGAGTGCATTTTTTAGTGACCCTGTAATGGAATGGTTGTATTCTTGTGTAATAAAGACAAAGCCGTCTTGTTTAGCAATCGCTTCAGACCAGCCAGCTGCTCCGGATGCGTCGCCACCGTTTTCGCCAAGAAGCGGCAATTTGTATTCAGCAATATCAATAATTGTATAGTTCGCGTCACCGCGTTTGTCTGCTAATTCTTTTACCCAGTTGCCTACTTGTGGGCTTAAGCGCCCTTCGCGTGTTGATCCTAAGATGATGCCGATATTTACTGTTGTCATTGTTATTTCCTCCTCTTGTTTGGTTCCGAACAATTTACTCATTATGCTTGTTCTTTTTCCCATTGTTACAAAACCTCTTTTTCAATCGTCTGTGTGCTGCGTACCGTATTGATTGGACGAACTAATTGTTCAATTTCCTCACGTTTTGGTTCTAAAAATGGTGGCAAAGATAATTTTTCTCCGACTGTTTCATAAGGTTCATCCCCCATGAAGCCCGGTCCATCCGTTGCCCATTCAAACAAAATGCCTTGTCCCACTCGTGCATACAATGATTCGAAGAAGAAACGATCGACGTAACCGGATGTATGGAACCCAAGACTTTGCATCCGGTCGATCCACTCTTGCAATACGTCAGTATCTGCTACACGGAAAGCCGCGTGGTGAACTGTACCAAAGCCTTGGCGTCCAGATGGCAACGATGTGTTATGCTCGACAATTACTTGTGCTCCGTTTCCACCTTCTCCTATTTCAAACAAATGGAAAGCATCTTCTTTTGCAATTTCGCGCATCAACATTGCATGTTCTAATACTTTTTTCAAGCTATCAAAATCTGCGATTCGAATATGCACGGGGCCAAGTCCTGTAATCGCAAACTCCAGTGGAACAGGACCATTTTGCCACGGTGTACCGGACGCTACGCCTCTGTTGTTTTCGTCTGAAATCAGCATGTACTGCTGATCGTCAAAATCAACAAACGAAATCGTTTTTTTGCCGAATACTTCTTCGATACCTTTATGTGCCACTTGGTATTTGTCAAAACGTTTGATCCAGTAATCGAGTGCGCTATCCGTTGGCACGCGGAAAGCTGTTTTGTAAATTTCGTTTGTTCCGTGCACGCCTTTTTGAATGTTCGGGAAGTCAAAGAACGTCATATCTGTTCCCGCTGACCCTTTATCATCTGCAAAGAATAGATGATACGTTTGGATATCGTCTTGGTTCACCGTTTTCTTGACAAGACGCATGCCCAATACATACGTAAAAAATTCATAGTTTTTTTCCGCGCTGCTAGTGATGGCTGTTACGTGGTGAATTCCTTTTAATTCGTTCATCAAATTCTCTCCTCTTTCTGAAAGCAATTAATATCTCGAATTCGAGATATATAGCTAAAAAAATTTAGTCGTTCTATAATTTTCAGTGGCTCAACGGAAGCTTATTAAATTTCACAATTAATAAATCCAAGATTCTATCAACACAAACTATCTCGAAACAATTTATCTTTAATTCGAGATAATAATACCATGTAGTTTTTGGGGTGTCAACTAGTTGAGTTGGTTTTTCTAGTTTGATGTTTAATTGGTTCTGCTGTGATATAAAAAACTGATTTAGGTTGGTAGTTGAGAACAATCAAAACTATACATAAAAGAAAAAGAGCATCTTTTTAAGTTACATTAGATGCTCTTTAACAACTTATACTTTGTATTGATTTTTATGAACTGCTAGCAAAAAGATTATTTTTCATTTATTTTTTGAAAAATAGCTATATTTGACCCTAAAACATTCATCTTATCTTCACCCAATAATCCCAATACTTTATTTTCAGTATTGTCCAGCACAATCGTATTTATTTCCTTTATAGATAATCCACTTGCTTGTGCTACTCGGCTCACTTGAATCTGTGCAGCTTCAATACTAATATGAGGATCAAGACCCGACCCAGAGGCAGTCATCAAATCTGCTGGAATTTGCTCGCGTTTTACATCTGGATTAGCATTCAAAAATGCGACTATGTCTGTTTCAATTCGTTTCTCCAGTTCTGGATTAGAAGGTCCATAATTATATGTCCCCGAGCTAACACCTCCAAAAGCTATGTCGCCATTTACATCCGGTAAGGTATCTTCTTTTGTATAAACATTGTAATTAATTGCAGATATCCGACCTGAAAAATAAGCTGGATTTGTGAACGCTTGTCCCACATTTTTAGATCCCACTACTTTATCGTCAACCTGGATTAAATTACCGTTTGCTTGTTGTTTGAAAAACACTTGCGCAACACCAGTGACTGCAAATGGATAAACTAGCCCGCATAAGATGAACAACGAACACGTTATAAACATGGCTTGTTTTGTATATTCAAAAAGTCCTCTCATTTCATCTACCTCCTATAAATTCATCATAGTTAAAATAGGACTTGTCAGTATATCAAGCAATTTAATGCCCACAAAAGGCGCAATAACCCCACCTAGACCGTAACGTAGCAAGTTCCTAGTTAATAATTTCTCTGTACTCATGGGTTTGTAAGAGACACCTTTTAACGCAATAGGGATGAGCAATGGAATGATGATTGCGTTAAATAACAATGCGGAGATAATCGCACTTGTTGGTGAATTTAAATGCATAATATTTAAGACGTCCATCTCTGGAATCGCTACCATTAGCATCGCTGGTAGGATTGCAAAGTATTTTGCAACGTCATTGGCAATACTAAAAGTTGTCAATGCACCTCTAGTCATTAGCAATTGCTTTCCGATTTCTACAACTTCAATAATTTTGGTTGGATTCGAGTCTAAATCAACCATATTTGCCGCTTCTTTGGCCGCATTTGTTCCAGAATTCATCGCTAATCCAACATTGGCTTGCGCAAGTGCAGGTGCATCATTTGTACCGTCACCAGTCATAGCGACAACCTTCCCAAGCGCTTGCTCTTCTTTAATCAAATTGATTTTGTCTTCAGGTTTGCTTTCTGCAACAAAACTATCAACACCTGCTTCTTTTGCAATTGTGGCTGCTGTCAATGGATTATCCCCGGTGCACATAATGGTTTTAATACCCATCGCGCGTAGTAGTTCAAAGCGTTCTTTTAAACCAGATTTCACAACATCTTTTAAATAAATGACGCCCAGTATTTTTTCATCTATGGCAACTACTAACGGGGTTCCACCAAGAGATGATACTTGTTGAACGATGCCCTCCAAGTCTTTCGGTATCACTTGATTGGCAGCATCACTCATTTTTTTCATTGAATCGTAAGCGCCTTTTCGAATTTTTTGACCATTCTCTAAATCCATCCCACTTATACGCGTCTGGGCTGTAAATACTACGTGAGTGCTCGTTTCGACAAGTTTTTTTTCATCATTTTTTTCAATACCTAATGTAGTTGCAAGAGTTAAAATGGATTTACCTTCCGGTGTATCATCTTTTAGTGAACTTAGCCATGCAGCACGTAGAAGTTTTTTCCGATCAATACCCTGTACTGGCAAAAACTCTGAAGCTTGACGATTTCCATAAGTAATTGTCCCCGTCTTATCTAAAATCAAAGTATCTACATCTCCACAGGCTTCCACAGCTTTTCCTGACATTGCAATTACATTAAATTGCGTCACGCGATCCATACCTGCAATTCCAATTGCCGATAATAGCCCACCGATTGTTGTTGGTATTAAACAAACGACTAACGCAATAAGTGTTGAAATGGGGATATCAACATCTAAATAGATGGTCATAGGGTAAAGTGTGACCACAACTAGTAAAAAGATAATAGTTAAACTGACTAATAATGTATTTAATGCAATTTCATTTGGCGTTTTTTTACGCTTTGCTCCCTCGATTAACGCAATCATCTTGTCTAGAAACGATTCTCCTGGTAACGAAGTGATTTCAACTTTCAACCAGTCACTTGTTATAGTCGTACCACCGGTAACTGATGAAAAGTCTCCACCACGCTCCTTCACTACCGGAGCAGATTCACCAGTGATTGCAGATTCATCAACAGTGGCAATTCCATCCACTACCTCACCATCGTTAGGAATGATTTCACCAGTCTTTACTAAGACAACATCTCCCTTTTTAAGATCTTCAGCTTGTTTCATAAGATGCGTACCATCAGCCATCACGACACGTGCATCTGTACTTGTTTTTGTCTTCTTAAGTGTCTGTACTTGAGCCTTACCTCGACCTTCCGCAATTGCTTCAGCAAAATTTGCGAAGAGAATTGTGATAAACAAAATAGCCGCAACGAGCGCGTTATAAAGACGTGCATACTGAACGCTACTATCCTCTAATAAAGCGGGAAAAATAGTTAATACAAGAACAAAAATAAAACCGATTTCGACTACGAACATTACCGGATTTTTCACCATATAAACGGGATTTAACTTTTTAAAAGCTGCTGTAATGGAACTTTTCATAATTTCACTTGTGATAAAACTTTTTTTAGATACAGTCTCCATCGTTGTCTCTCCTCGTCAAGAACGTATTTGCAAGTGTTCTGTAATTGGACCGAGTGCCAAAGCCGGTAAAAATGTCAAAGCACCAATCATTAGTACAATTGAAATCAGCATGAATGCAAACATTACGTTATCTGTTTTTAATGTTCCAGCCGTTTCACTGTGTAGTAACTTAGTCGCAAGCATAGAAGCAATAGCCAGTTGAATAATAATTGAAAGATAACGACCAAAAAACATCGCTAAGCCCGTTGTCACATTCCAAAACGTTGAATTATCCGCTAATCCTTCAAAGCCAGAACCATTATTTGCTGAAGAAGAGGCGTACTCATAAAGAATTTGTGACAACCCGTGTGCACCTGGATTTGTAATACCTGCGATACCTGCCGTAGTCGAAATTGCAATTGCTGAGAAACTTAAGATAATTGCCGGATGAATTAAAATACACAGCGCGATTAACTTCATTTCTTTCTCCTCAATTTTCTTACCTAAAAACTGCGGCGTGCGTCCAATCATCAGACAAGCAATAAAAATTGTCAGCAAGACATACATCATCATATTCATCAACCCAACACCTTTACCTCCAAACACAACGTTAAGCATCATATTAAATAATGCAACCATACCTCCAATTGGCGTTAACGTATCATGCATATTATTTACAGTACCCGTTGTAAAAGCCGTTGTTACAGTAGTAAATAAAGCCGATTGTGCAATACCAAAACGCATTTCCTTCCCCTCCATACTACCCAGTTCCTGAGTAATACCGAGTGAACTAATGATTGGATTTCCTTCACGCTCTGCCATATAACAAGCAGTTAAGCCAGCCAGAAATAAAATTCCCATCGCAGCAAAAATAACCATTCCTTGCTTTCCAATTAAGGCTCTCTTACGTCGAGCTGCAACCATTAAGCCAAACGCAATAACGCACGCCCCTGGCAGTATCATCATAGATAATATTTCAATAATATTTGTTAACACAGTCGGGTTTTCAAATGGCGTCGTTGAATTGGCACCGTAAAAACCGCCGCCGTTTGTACCAACGTGTTTGATAGATTCTAAAGATGCCACAGGCCCAAGGGCAAGATCTTGCATCTTTCCTTCAATAGTTTGAACAGTTTCGTTTGCTTTAAAAGTTTGCGGTGTACCCTGGAACACTAAAATCATTGAAACAATAAATGAAATCGGCAGTAACACTCGAGTGATTACACGTACCATATCGACAAAAAAATTGCCGAGTGTATCTTTTTTTGCTACTAAGCGTCGACAGAATGCCATGCACGCCGCGTAACCCGTTGCTGCAGAAGTGAACATCAGAAATGTAATAACAAGCATTTGAGACAAATAACTTAGTCCTGATTCACCGCTATAATGTTGTAGGTTTGTATTGGTAATGAAGGAGATAATCGTATTAAATGATAACGTTGCTTCCATATTAGTAATTTCATTTGGATTTAAAAATAAGACTGACTGAATACGCAGTACAATATAACCGATAAATACCATGAGCGCATTCGAAAGAATGAGTGCCAGCACATATTGTTTACCAGTCATATCATTTTGCTTAACACCAGAAATTTTGTAAATAACTCCATCGATACGATCCATAACCGGATCTAACCATGTTTTTTCGCGCATTGTTACATGATATAAATAATGGCCTATTAACACGACCATAGGTAGATAGATAAGTAATACGAAAGCGATTTGCCACATTTTCTTAACCTCCTATTGGCTTATTACTATTTTTCTGGGTAGAGTAATGCATGACCTAAATAGACAAACAATCCAACGATAATGAGGATAACAACCCACATAAAATCTCCTCCTACTTATTTTCTTTCTGATAACACCAATTAGTAAAACCGTAGAGACTAGTAAAGCAAATGCCGAGTAAAGCGACCATATAAACATCCATCACATCTATCACCCTTTCTACTTAGTAATTATTTTCATCATACTGCTTGTTAAATTAACGTAGCGTTAGAGAAAGACAAATTGTATTAAGACAGTATTAAGATGCCAATCTTAATACTGTCTTAATGATAGTTCGCGGTATAATCAAGAAGAGGTGAAGACTGATGGAAGACAACCGGCCGAATCCAGAAAAAATCTTAGCAAAAATCAAACAACAGCAGATGGACTTAGAAAAAGGAAAGTTAAAAATATTTCTTGGGTATGCGGCAGGTGTTGGTAAGACCTACGCAATGCTAGATGCTGCGCATCATGCAAAAGCGCTTGGAATAGATGTAATAATTGGCTATATTGAGCCACATATCCGACCAGAAACCACAGCTTTACTCAACGGTCTTGAATCCATACCACCAATTAAAATCGACTACAAAGAAAAGACCTTCAAAGAACTCGATATCGATACAATTCTTAAAAGAAAGCCTTCAATTGTAGTGATAGATGAGTTAGCACATAGTAATGTTCCAACCATGCGTCACTTAAAGCGCTTCGGCGATGTAAACGAATTATTAGCACAAGGCATTGATGTTTATACCACCGTTAACATTCAACATATTGAAAGTCTTCACGATTTGGTCGAAGAGATTACTGGAGTCAATGTGCGCGAGCGTATTCCAGATTTTATGATTGACAATGCCTCTCAGATTAAGCTTGTCGATATTGAACCAGATGATCTGATACAGCGATTAATAGAGGGGAAAATTTATAAATCTGAACAAGTCAAATACGCAATGGATCACTTTTTTCAAAGAAAAAATCTTGTTGCACTTCGAGAAATTGCACTTCGTCGTACAGCAGATACCGTTTATCGTCGAACGGCTCACGAAGCGGGTTCATTCGGGACCAGCGGGCATATAGAAGAACACATATTAGTTGGTATAAGTAGCTCGTCTACTAATCCTAAAGTGATACGGTCAGCAGCACGACTTGCCCAAGCCCTTCACGGGAACTTCACCGCTATATACGTACAAAAAGATGATAATGATCGGTCTTATCCTTCAGACTCACAACGAATTCAAGAACATAGCAAATTAGTAGAACAGCTTGGCGGGCGCGTTGTCAGTATGCAAGCAGATGATGTCGCTGCGACTATCGCAAACTATGCACGGATGAGTGGTGTAACAAATTTAGTAATAGGGAAGTCGGTAACTAAAAATCGATGGTGGTCTACAAATTTTAAAATAGCTGATCAGATTAGTAAGTACGCGCCTAACTTGGCGATGTTCATTGTCGTAGATGAACATCAAGAACCAAAAGGTTTTCTTCCTGTAAAGCCACAGTTTTCACTTGACTGGAACGACTTATTAAAGATGATAGTAATTTTTATTGCGGTATCAGCAATCGGTTTGCTTTTCTTTACATTTGGCGTAGGTGAATCGAATATTATTACTATTTATATTTTAGGAGTGTTAGTACTCGCCTTGTGGTCAAGTGGGTGGATGGTCAGCATAGTCAGTTCGCTAATTGCCGTATTACTTTTCAATTTTTTATTTACTGAACCCAGATTTTCGTTTGAAGCATATCATCGGGATTACGCAATGACGTTTCCCATCATGTTCATATCTGGTTTTATTACAAGCAGTTTGACACGAAAAGTAAAAAAACAGGCTAGGGAAGCGATACGCAAGTCCTATCGAACAGAAGTATTGTTAGAAACAAGTCGCAAATTAAACTATGCAAAATCGCTGGAAGAGATTATTACAGAAGGAATGTCTCAAGTTGTAAAACTCATCGAACGACCTGTTATTTTTTGTGAAATTGCAAACGAACTCATCACACATTCAGTAGCTTCGTCTTCTGACGTCTTAACAGCTCAGGAAAATAAGGAGCTACTCTCCAAATTCCATAATGCCAACGAGCGTGGTGTAATAACGTGGGTAGCAAATAATAACCAACAAGCAGGTATGACAACTGATACGTTTCCTGAAGCGAGCGCTTATTATGTTCCATTTTTTTCTGGTGAAAGTGTTAAAGGCGTCCTCGGTATTTTACTACCCATTGAAGTGCCACTACCCGCTTTTGAACGTCATATTTTGAATGCTATTCTCAATGATTTTGCGTTTGCACTAGATAAATGGTATTTGCAAAAAGCGACCGAAGAAGTAAAACGAGAAGCAGAACTAGAGCAAATGAGGGCTAATTTATTGCGTGGGATTTCACATGATTTGCGTACACCTTTAACAAGTATTTCAGGCAACGCAGATATATTATTGACTAGCTCAAACAAAATTACCGATGAACAAAAAAATCAGTTGTATCATGATATTTACAGCAATTCAAAATGGCTCGTGCAGTTAGTTGAAAATTTACTAGCTGTATCTCGATTGGATGAGGGGAAACTCGCGATTGAAATGCAGCCTGAGATTATGCAAGATATTATGCAAGAAGCTCTTTTACATGTAGTTCACAACAAAACCACACACCGTATTTCATGCCAAGTCGAGCCTGCATTAGCAATCGCGATGATGGATGCTAGGCTGCTCATCCAAGTACTAATTAATCTCATTGATAATGCATTAAAGTACACACCTGTAGGCACTGAAATAAGTTTAAAAGCTGAGGAAATTGATGATGATATTCAAATTACTGTTAGTGACACTGGACAAGGTATTGACGACACATTGAAATCCATACTATTTGAACCTTTTACTACAGGAAAAATACATCGAAGTGACAGTGGTAGAGGACTTGGACTTGGATTAGCATTATGTCAGTCAATCCTACACGTACACGGTAGTCAATTGACGGTATTGGACAATCATCCAACAGGTACTATTTTTAGTTTTATGCTAAAAAAAGGAGACATTAATGACGATGAATAAACGAATTCTTGTGGTAGAAGATGATGTTGCAATTGCAAATTTAATTAAAATGACATTAACAGTGAATGGATATGAACATGAAATTGCAACTAATGGTGAGTCTGCACTGCAAAAGGTGCTCTCCATTCAACCAAACCTTATTATTCTAGATCTTGGGCTGCCTGACTTGGATGGAATTGATGTGATTCATAAAGTCCGAAGCTGGTCACAAACACCAATCATTATAGTAAGCGCTCGAGGAGAAGACCATGACAAGATAAATGCGCTTGACGCAGGCGCAGATGATTATGTAACAAAACCGTTTAGCGTTGATGAACTTTTAGCTCGTATTCGTGTGGCTCTTAGAAGAAATACGATCGAACGCAACTATGAGAACGAACAACCGGTGTTCAAAAATGGTGACTTATGTATTGATTACTTAGCAAATACCGTTTTTATCGGTGGACAAGAAATTCACTTGACTCCGATTGAATATAAATTACTGATTGTACTTTCCAAAAATGTAGGAAAAGTTTTGACGCATAACTTTCTATTAAAAGAAGTTTGGAAGCATGTATCTCAATCTGACGTTCCGAGTTTGCGTGTATTTATGGCCACTTTACGAAAAAAAATCGAAGAAAACCCTTCAGATCCAAAATACATTCAGACCCATGTACGTGTTGGTTACAGAATGCTAAAGCTTTAATTTAAAAAGGCTGTCCCATAAGGTCATGAAAAATGACTTCTTGAGTGCAGCTCTTTTTGCCTACTACAGAATAGGCTGATGTCTACTTTAATGGAGTCAAAAAAGATGAACCAGCCTTTGCCTTTTCCAACGATCATCCCGATCATCTACAGAAGTACGCGACAATACTTGGTGATTGATGCAATTTTTTATTGGAAGGATTAGTTGTTACTTTAGAAGTGACTTCCCTCAATTCAGAACTTTATTGTGTTTACCATAATTAAGTGAGAAACTAAAAAACATCTTCGAGATGCTAGACTTTAAAAGTACGCGAATGCAAATCCGATCCCCCAAAAATTAGGCTGCTTGCGCCCAGGAAATCCAGGGCGCAAACAGCCTAATGACAATGTTATATAAGTTTCTCAACTCATTATGGTCGTGTAATTCATGCCAATTTTTTCAAGACACCAAGCACAATGTTAAAGGAAGTTACACTAGTGAACTTTCAACTTAGCTCAGCAGTAAATCGGTTAAACAAGTAGGATCGCCTGCAAATGTAGAAAAGCCAATCTCTCCCTTTTTACCTTCTGCTTCAATTTCAATTGTGTATGTTCGGTCACGAGGCAACCAGAGGTCGATAAACCCGTTTGCCGGCGTTGTCATCACTTCGTCTACATAAACTTCTCCTTGATCATCTATAATCTTTACCATCATTTCTTTTTCTGCTAGCTCTCCTTGGCATCCCGTCAAACTATGAATTTCACAAGGATGTGTGTATGTCTCATAAGGTGCGATTGAAACAAAAAACTCTTCTCCTGCTAACGGATAGACAACTGTTTCTCCCTCGTCTTCAACCGTTAGTTCTTGATCATCTATCGAAGCTGCACTGACTTTGTCACTCCCACTTAAGTCAGACACTAACTCCTTTACTTCAGCTTGGGTTAGCGATGGTTCCTCCGTACATCCTGCTAGTAACCCTAGTAAAGCCACCATAATCACAAAAAATGGAACTCTCATAGTATCTCTCCTCTCTTCCTTACTATAGCAAAGTTGGTTCTTGCATTATGCGTTAATTCTTACGACTTTATGAACCTAGCTATTTACACAAAAAAGAAGGAACTCCAGCATGACTGAACTGAGCTCCCTCTTTTGCTATGACTTCTCTAGCGTTTCCTTCGACACAACCATACGCCATTACTCAAGACGATAATTCCAACTCATCACTATACGTTAAGAAAATCGTTTTAGCTTACTGTTCGTTACCTTTGTTTAGCCGTCTCTTTCTAAAACCAAACAGGGGAAAGCTATGACAGTCCTTTTTCCTCAAATTGCTTTAAATCATCTTTATGGCCCATCAAGACCAGAATATTTCCTTTGACAATCTCATCTTCTGGACTCGGGGCAATGTTGACATCTTCAAAACGTTTAATCGCCAGTACCGTGCAATTAAATTTGGCACGAATATCAAGCTGAAACAAGGTTTTTCCTGAAATAGACGGGGGAGCGACCAATTCGATGATGCTATATTCCTCCGAAAGATTAATATAATCAATGATTTTTTCAGAGTTTAGGTGATGTGCCATACGAACTCCCATCTCGTATTCCGGTTGAATCACTCGGTCTGCTCCCACCTTCTCAAGAATTTTTTGATGTTGCAAGTCTCTAGCTTTGACCCAGATAGTTGAAATCCCCATTTCCTTGAGGATTAACGTACATAACACACTAGATTGAAGATTATCTCCAATAGCTACAACGGCGTGTTCAAAATTGCGCACTCCTAATGATTTCAATACATTTTCATCTGTGGCATTTGCTATAACGGCTTGAGTCGTACAATCCGAGACTTCATTGACTTTCTCTTCATCCGTATCAATAGCGAGTATGTCATGTCCTAATCGATTTAACTCTCGGCACATGCTTGTCCCAAATCTGCCCAGTCCAATAATAACAACTTCTTTTTTCAACTTATTTCCTCATTCCTTAAGTATGTGATTACTATAGCAACATATTTAAATGAACTTTTTTCCTTAGATTCAACATACATGTGGCCTTTTGGATACTGCTTTTTATGCTTGCTGTTCTTTTTTCTTTTTGATACTTATTAATGCACCTACTGCAACGATTCCAAGCAGCACTCCCCAGAAAATAAGTTTCCACTCTGTAGAATGAGCAAAATCATATGGGATAATCCCGAGCTTCTCATGTCCTAGCGTAAGTACGGTCAACTTAACACCTACCCAACCAACAATGATGAAAGCAGTTGTTTCTAACTGCGGATAATCGGCTAAGAGTTTGACGAATTTGTGGGCGGCAAACCGCATTATAACGAGTCCAACGAGTCCGCCTGCCAACATGACTGCGAACTGACCCGAGTTAATGCCGCCAATTTCACTGACACCGAACAACTCCAAATGAGGCAAAGTAATCGCCAATGCAACAGCTGCTAGCATTGAGTCAATCGCAAACGCAATGTCCGCTAGTTCAACTTTTAATACAGTCATCCAAAAACCGGAACCTTTTGTCGCCTCTGGTTCAAGGCTATGCTCTTTTCTTTTTCGCTGATCATAAATATGCTTAAACGCGATAAACAGTAAATACGCAGCACCTAACGCTTGAATCTGCCATACGTTTACCAATAGTGTAATCATGAACAAAGCTGCAAAGCGAAAAACAAATGCTCCTACTAATCCGTAAAATAACGCTTTTTTCTGTTGTTTTTCTGGTAAATGCTTGACCATAACCGCCATAACGACTGCGTTATCTGCAGCTAACAACCCTTCCAACGCCACCAATACCAGCAACACCCATACGTACTCCAATAAAATCGCTTCCATCTTTCATCCTCCTCTTATTTTTTGCCAACAAAAAAGACCCTTGCCTAATAAAAGGCAAAGGTCTCGCTAAGCAAAATTTTGCTATCACAACCGATGGCTACGAACCATGTAATGACGACTGTGAAATAGGTTTCCCTATAGCTACTCCCCCTTGACGTGATGTCAAAGTCTATTGAGTTGTGTGATTAGTATAACACCTCCTGACCTACCGACTAACTAATAAATGTGTCTAAAAAAAGATTTCTTTCAAGAGTCTTGCCTGCGCATAATTATTGAATTTTTAGGGAATATATTTAGAAATAACTTGCAAAATTTAGGCAAGAAGATGTTTGGGTCTCTAAAGTGAAGTTCATTACTTCCACGGCCATTTTGACCGGAATCGCTCTTCTAGCGAAAGTTAATGAAACGATTTGTACATTGCATATTACGTATTAATCATTGGTGACTCGATTTTCAGGTGATTTCATTGCTGTTCACTACTAAAGAAAAAAGCTTATTGTGCAGAGTTGGCTTACACACGTTCGAACAAGGTATTTTAAGCCTCTACACGCTTCTTCGAATTCCAGCAAATTTTGAATGCGTGAATCTTTTTCTTAAGCTCTAAATGTCATTAACCCCTGAGGTAAATTCATGTGCAAATCTCCTGTTTCGCCACCATTCATGCATCACATTTTTTCATGTTGATTAAACTTTTCATGCAGTCCGAGCAATCCAAAAATTCGGATTGCTCTTTTCTCTACTAACTATTCATTTTTATTTCGAAGTGGCTCAAACGCATTGGTCCACGCATTCACTTGATCAAGCAAGGTCGTCACTGATTTCGTATGAAGATCTGCCGGTTTGAACTCACTCATTTTCACAAAATCCGTAAATAACGACATAGCCGGATGGGTTCTGACCGTTGCGATTTGTAACTCTGCTAAAATAACCCGTAATGCTTCAGCTGCGCGCACGCCGCCTGACGAACCGTAACTGACAATTCCTGCTGCTTTGTTGTTCCATTCCGGATACAAATAATCGATCGCATTTTTCAAGGCAGACGTTACACCGTGATTGTATTCCGGACAAATAAAGACATAGCCATCGAGTTCCGCAATTTTTTTCGACCACGGAATGGCTTCAGGTGTTTTATAATCCTGACTATATGCTGCTGAAATGGGCTCTGCGTACATCGGCAACTTGAATTCTGCCAAATCCACTACTTCGTATTCAGCGTCTCCACGCTGATCAGCAATGTCTTTCACCCACTGAGCAACTTGCAAGCTATTACGTCCTGGTCGTGTACTGCCTGTAATAATCCCGATTTTTGTCATGAATGAGTTCCTCCTCAAATTGTGATGCGGTCTTAGCTCTATGAACCTTCACTCCTTGATGTCTCTTCATCATAAGGGAAATATCTCTCCGTTTCAAATCAAATGACAGAATACTCTTTCAATAGCTAGTGATGTATAAACTTATATTCAGTTATCCCCATTCCACTAAATCGAAAAATAAAATCTCCTCTCTTTGCCATGACACGATATAACTTAAAGCGATATTTCAGAAAACTATATCTTGTTGTTAGTTAATCCACTAAACTGGAGAAAGATGTTAAATACTTACTTTTAAGTAGCGATCAACTGATAGGAACAATCGACTTGACTGGAGTTGCAAGTGTCAAAAAAACTGTTCCAATCATGCATTTTCACAATACAATACATAGATTTTGAATGAAATAGTGGCTTTCTGTATCGAAGGGAGATCAAGAAAATTGAAAAACTTTTTAGACAAATCAAAACAGCCTATTTTACTTTCTACTGAACTTTTTGACTTGATGCAAGATGCGATTTTTTTGGTAGCCGAAGATTACGAAACATTCCGTTATGTTTACGCAAATGCAGCTGCTTTCAAAATTCTCTCACTCCAACAAACAGATATTGGCAAAAACATAGAAGATGTCCTATCTCCCGCGCGAGCTCAAATCCATTTTGAGTACTATCGTAAAGTTCATTCTTCACAAACATCGATCGAAATGATTGAAAGTATTGAAACCGAAAGCGGAGAAATTTTAGGAGAAGTTGTACTCAATCCCATCTTGACAGAAGACGGCTACTGCCACTATATTTTAGCCACCGTAAAAGACATTACAGAACAAAGGAACAAAGACAACATGCTGCAAGAAACGCTTCAATCTTTGGATGCAGAACGACAAAAAGGAATATCTATTTTTGAAAACAATATTCATGCTGTATTCGAGTTTGACCAGCAAAAGAAAATCGTCAACGTAAATGCTAAAGCTATTGAAATCACCGGCTTTAGTAAAGAAGAATTGCTCGTTCAATCTTTGTTCTCCTTAACTGTCGAAAACCAATTAGTAGCTACACTTTCGAATTTCGAACAGGCTTTAGCAGGAATACCTATTGAATTTGAAATGACTCTTTATACAAAAACACATGAAGTAGTTGTTTTTCAAGTGAATACGGTTCCTATAGTTATTGAAGAAACGTTAACTGGAGTCTATGCGATTGCCAAGAATGTTACCACACAGAAAAAAACAGAGTGGCTTTTGCAAGAAAGTGAGCAGCGCTATAAATCACTAGTCGCTAACCATCCTTACGGAATTTTTGTTTTTGACGAAAAGGGGCATTTAAAGAACGCAAATCCTGGAACAGAAAATATTACTGGGTATTCTGTAGAAGAATTGCTCGAGACATCCTTTATAGCCATGATTATCCCGGATGAACTAGAAAAAATAAGTTATCATTTTCACGAGACAATCACTAACAATAAGTCCGAGCGTTATGAATTTGCTTGCCATCATAAAAACGGCCAGCTCATTTATCTTCAAGCAACAAATATCCCCCTCGTCTTACATGGTCAGTTGGTTGGAATTCATAGCGTTGTGACCGACATCACTGAAATTACACAGGCTCAACAAAGCTTAACTAAAACAAAAGAAGAACTTGAAATCTTTTGGAAAAATTCCGCAGTTCCCATCTTTTATATTGATGCACAAGGAGATATCTTAAAAGTAAATCCTGCATTTGAAGAAACATTTGAATTTACAGAAGAAGAAATGATAGCCGGTAAAGGGACTATTATTCCGAAAGGGATGAAGTCAGATCAACATCATATTGTGGAAAGAATTTTAAAAGGAGACACGGTCAAATCTCATGACACACTCCGTGTAACCAAGTCAGGGAAATTACTAAATATCATTTCTTCTTATTCACCTGTGCGTAACGAGAGGAAAGAAGTCGTTGGAGCAACCATCATATACAACAATGTATCCGAACTTAAAAAAATTGAAAAAGAACTTCAAAAAAGCCAAGAGAAATACAGATTGATCACAGAGAATACATTAGATATCATTACACTAATGGATCTTTCTGGAAAAATCGAATACGTCTCTCCTGCTAGCGAAAAAGTTCTAGGATTTTCTGATCACGTATACATTGGGAACTCCTTTACTCAAAATATTCATTCAGAAGACGTTTTGCATTTATCAGATCGTATTACGGCTCTTCTTAATGGAGGAAAGCCGATTCCATTAGACGTTTGTTACTTGCACCGGGATGGTCACTACATTTGGATGGAAGTTTCTTTTAATCCGGTCTTTTCAAATGGAGAAATGATTCAATTGTTTACACTTGCTAGAGATGTTACAGAGCGCAAAAAACTTCAAAGTGAAATTGCAAAAATGGCTTTTTATGACCATTTATCAGGAATTCCTAATCGACGCAATTTTGATAGCAAATTGGAAAAAGCCTTTCTACAAGTTGATCCATCAAGCAAAAAAATCGCCCTTTTAATGCTTGATGGACGTAAGTTCAAACAAATTAATGACCAATTTGGCCACGATGCGGGAGATGCCGTCATTAAAGAAATGGCTAGGCGACTACAAGCTTGCGTTCGTCCGTGTGATACGGCTGCACGTTTAGGTGGAGATGAGATGGCTGTTATTTTGCCTGATATCGACTCTGTAAAAACCGCGATTGATACCGCTAAACGAATTTTAACGTCATATGAAGCTCCATTTCTTTTTAACGGCTATAAAATTACGATGGGCGCAGGCATCGGAATTTCCTTATATCCCGATCACGCTACTAGTGAAAAACAATTGATTAAATGTGCCGATTTAGCTTTGTATGAAGCTAAAAAAATTGATCGCGATGCGTATAAAGTTTATGAATAGGTCTGGCAACTAGTAGGCATCCCTTCGTTAATCCATTAGTAGATGCACCAAATAACATGCAGGCTTTACCAAAAAGATGCTCCACACAAAACAGAGGCAATCCCTGTTTTGTGTGGAGCATCTTTTACTGAGGATGACAGAAAAGACCGCGCCCTCTTCCTAAATCCGCACTTTCACCAAATCACTGTATAATACAAATCAAGGAGGCTGATTTCAATGATTCGAATATTAGCAGTGGATGATGATATGCATATGTTGAATTTTGTTGCTACCGAACTTCGCCAAACAGGCTATGAAGTCCTAGAAGCAAACTCAGGCGAGCAGGCTTTACAACTCTTGGAATCCGAAACAGTCGATTTAGCAGTTGTTGACGTAATGATGCCAGGCATCGACGGCTTTGAGCTGACACGCATACTTCGCGCAGACTATAAGTTGCCCGTAATTTTACTAACAGCTAGACATCATATCGAAGATAAAGAACGCGGATTTTCAGCTGGTTCTGACGATTATTTGGTCAAGCCGTTTGAAGCAAAAGAGCTTTTGTACCGAGTCAAAGCTATTTTGCGACGGTACAACCATCCTGAAAACGACTTACTAACTGTAGGCTCTTTAACTATCGATTTAAAAAGCTATGAAATCAGATCGACTACCGGTATGTTATTTATTCCGTTAAAGGAATTTGACTTACTGGCACTTCTCGCTCTAAAATCTCCTCAAGTTGTAAGCCGAGACCATATCATTGAGTCGGTTTGGGGCATTGATTTTCAAGGAGACGAACAAACGATTAGCGTTCATATTAAACGACTGCGTCAGCGTTTAGAGCGGTTTGCACCTGACGTTCGGATTGTCACGGTCAGAGGCGTGGGCTATAAGCTGGAGGTTGTTGGATGAGTCTTTATGTCAAATTTATTTGGTTTACTTTCGCGACAATGCTCGTTAGTAGCAGCATCGCATTTTTCGGAATGAATGCTTATTATCACAGTCATTTAAAAGAACAAAACAATGATAAAAACATGGCCATTGCGTTGTCTTTTGCAGATTTTTTAGATGGAGAATCTACAGAACGAGCACAAGCCACTTTGACAATGCTTGGCGATGCTGGCTATCAACTTTATGTAACAAACGGTGACTCCGTAGAACGTTTTGGCGGCGACTACCGGGATGAGTCAATTGATCTAGCTGATATTCAACAAGTGCTTGCTGGAGAGTCCTTTAATGGGATTCGTGAGTTCCCTCGCGAAACGTTCGTTACTGGTTTTTTTGCCAATGAATTGAAAAACACAGTGGGTGTTCCAGTTGAATTAGACGGTGAGCCCTATGCACTCTTTATGCGACCTGACATTAAATTACTATTTCAAGAACTTCACTTACTATTTGGTGGCTTGGCAGTAGGCATTATTTTACTTAGTTTTATCGGCATGTTGATCGTTGCACGCTTGCTAATACAACCGATTACAAAATTGACCGAAGCGACTGAAAAAATGGGAACGGAAACGTTTGATGTGCCGCTCACTATCCATCGCAAAGATGAAATTGGTCGTTTGGCTGATCAATTCTTAACGATGCGTTCGCGAATCGAACAATCCACCTTAAAACGCAAAGAATTTGTCCATAACGTTTCCCACGATATTCAGTCGCCGCTCCACACTATCCAAAGTTATCTGGCCTTGCTTCAAAAAGAAGGCCTTCAAAAGAGCGAAAAAGAACATTACGCCGCGATTATTCAAGATGAAACAGCACGCTTATCTCTACTCACAAAGCAATTGCTGACTCTAGCATCCTTTGACGCAGAATCTGCAGAGCTATCTGAAAGAGTGCCTGTACACCAGCAACTTCAGCAAACCCTTTCGCACCTGCGCTATGCTTTTGAAGAAAAAGACATTGGCATTTCAGCGCAACTAGAAACCGGGACTGTAAAGGGAAATGCCGTTCTTCTTCAAACCGTCTGGGAAAATCTTTTGACCAATGCCATCAAATACAGTGAACCGGGAAGTTCTATCGATGTCCAGTTACGTATTCACTCTGGACAACTCCTGTTAGCCATTCAAGACGAAGGCATCGGCATGTCCCCAAATGAAGTCGAACACGCCTTTGACCGATTTTATCGTGCAGACCAAGCACGGACTCGCTCATCAAAAGGGTCAGGCTTAGGGCTTGCGATTGTAAAAGAAATTGTAGAGCTTCATAGCGGAACGGTCCTACTATCCAGTGTTCCGGGAGAAGGCACTACCGTACAAGTAACACTCCCTTTGTCCGAATGACCCGTACTTTAAAAAGCCGATTTTCTCTTCTACAGAGAAAATCGGCTTTTTTATCATTGTCACCCTCTGTTCATCTTCCGTTCATCTACGAGCGTTAAACTTAAGTTATTAAAGAAAACGGAGGCGCTATGATGAATATCGCATGGAAAGAAATTAAAAAAAATAAAGTACGGTTCGCAATTTTAGGTTCAATTGTTTTTCTCGTTAGCCTTTTAACATTTATTATTTCAGGACTAGCAAATGGGCTTTCTCAAGATAATGCAGCGCTTATTAAAGATTTACCAGACGGCCAGTTTTACATGGCTGAAGATGCGGAAGGCACCAATAATTTATCGCGTATCAATGTAGAGATTCAAGATGAAATGCTAACAGAAACCAAAGATGCCGTTGCTTTATCCATTCAAATGGGCTTTTTGAATGATGAAGAAGACAAACAACGCAGTGTTGCGTTTGTTACTTCTACAGAGTCCCCACTGTTTGAAGATGTGAAAAAAGGCGAAATCGTACTCGATCGCTCATTAGAAGAAGCGGGCTTACAAGTGGGCGACACATTAACAAATGACCAATTCAGCGGCGAATTTGTTGTAAAAGATTTCGTCGATCAGCAAAAATACAGCCATGCCCCTGTTGCTTTTATTAATATGGACAATTATAAAGAAATGTACCGCACCACTGAAATGCAAATGCTATTTGTTCCTGAAAGTGATACGTACCCGACCATTGCTGGCATGCAATCTTTTACGAACAAAGAGTTTCTTTCGGCTATGCCAAGCTATAGTGCCGAACAACTATCACTTAACATGATTGTTTGGTTTTTAGTAGTCATTAGCGCTTTATTGTTCGCTATTTTCTTCTATATGATGAATGTACAGAAAATAGGCTTGTATGGCATATTGAAAGCCATTGGCGTGAAAACCAGTACCTTGTTTAAAATGATGTGGATGCAAATGTTCTTTATTACAGGAATTGCGTTGGTCTTTTCAATTACACTGAGCCAACTTTTCAACCAATTTGCACCGGCTGGCATGCCATTTAGCTTAACAGCTACCGTAACAATTCAGCTATCGATTGTATTCTTAATCATCGGGTTTATTGGAGCTACGTTATCAGGCATTCAAATTAAAAAAGTCGAACCGCTACAAGCGATTCAACAAGGAGAGGTTTAAAATGACCATTTTCACAGCTCAAGAAGTGAGAAAGACATTTACCAATGGCGAAATAGCGGAAGAAATCTTGAAAGGCATTGATCTTTCACTTCACGAAGGCGAGATTACCGCACTTGTCGGGGCTTCTGGTTCCGGCAAGAGTACGCTACTAACCATTGCTGCAGGACTACAACCAGCGACGGATGGTCAAATTATTTTTGACGGTAAAAATTTGACTGCGATGAATCCAGGACAAATCCGAGAAATTCGGGCAAGTGAGTTTGGCTTTATCTTTCAATCCGCACATTTGGTCCCTTTTCTGACAGCGCAAGAACAATTGCTATTGATGCTTGAAGTGTCAGGATCCAAATTAACCAAACAGCAGCAAAAAAAAGAAGTGCGCGAACTTCTAGAACAAATTGGGATGAGTCACAGAAAAGATGCGTATCCGGCATCCATGTCAGGCGGAGAAAAGCAGCGTGTGGCGATTGCGCGTGCCATTATCCACAAACCTAAAATGCTGTTTGCCGATGAACCAACGGCGAGCTTAGATTCAAAGCGCTCGAAAGAAATCATGGAGCTGATTCAAAATTTGACCAAAACTTTGGGTATCACTACGCTATTAGTTACACATGACGAAGACATGCTGTCATATGCTGACCATATTGTTACGATGAAAGATGGTTTGGTTGAGTAGTTGGTCGTCATTCCATTAGGCAATTGCACAAAAAGAGAGGCAGCTTTATTAGAAGCTCCTCTCTTTTTTTGCTTAGCTATCATGTTATTTTTTCTTCATAAGTCGATACCCAACAAATCCAATGACCAGAACGGCTAACACTAGCAAAATGGTAACTAATGAACTGCCTTCATCTTCTGAAGAGTTGTCTACAGTTTGAGCAGTTTTTTCTTCTGCCACTGATGCTTCTTTTTCTACAGCTGGTTCTTCTACTGTTTCAGTTGCCGGCTCTTCTACCACTGGCTCTTCGGCTACCGCCTCAACATTCAACTCAAACGACACAATTCCTTCTATTGGATGGCCATCTACACCGATGATTTTCCAGTTAATCGTATACGTATCGTTCGGTAGCTCTTCTGTTATCGTCCCTGTCATGACTTCATCTGACAGTAAAACTTCATCAAACTCGTAAGTAGTTCCTTCGCTTTCTAATGTCATTGTGCTTCCTTGTTCAACGACAGTTCCGAAAGTCAGAACCACTTCTTCTAATGATTCAACCACCACTGACCCTTCTGCAGGTGATGATGAAGACAGCGTTGTGTGTGCTTGGCCAACTAATGGCATTGAGAAGAGCGTTAATACGAGTAGTAGGATAATTTTTTTCATCTTTAGTCGCTCCATTTCCTGTTTTTAAAATTTAAAATCATCAACTCTTTATTGTTTCTTTCCTCAAACTTTACTTTGTCTCTTTTATCACCTTGCGAAACAATGATGTAACAAAAGGGACCGAAAGAAATAGCAACCCAACTATTTTACCATGAAAAGGTTTTTCTGCCGAAATTGATACGACCTTCTCCTCAAACACCGTAGTCAAAATTCTTTTTTTCATTTGGGCTGAAAACACGCCATCATTCATGAGGGAAGGGAGTTCACTTATGAACTGCATAAGTTCCTGACACTCCTGACAAACCTCTAGATGCTTTTCAACCTTTTCTTCCCACTTTCTTTCAAACGGCAAAGACCTATTGATGCAATCTACAACAAAGTCACATCCCATCTCCATAATCGAATACCTCCTCTTGTATTCAGTGCAAGGTTTAATGTAATAGCTTTCCAAATAAACACAACTTCCTTAAGCGAATGCGATAAAAAAAAGCTAGCCAGTTAGGCTAGCTTTTTCCGTTTAAACTAACGCTTATTGCTTGCGTGTACGAACTGCGACTACGGTCGTCAATGCCGCTAACATTAAGCCGGCCAGTACCCACATGAATGGGAATGATCCGGTATCAGACATACCACCCATGCCTGTTTTTGGCATTTCGGCTGGCATTTCAGTCGCGCCGAATTGGTCTGGGAATTGATCGACAATCGCTGCTGACAAGCCGGCTGCTGGCATTTGCATATGTGCATACGCCTCGCGAATCGAGCTGTACGCTGCGTCATAATCGCCCGCTACATACGAATCAAATGCTGCCAATAGTTGCCCAACATGGGCAGTTAAACCTTCTTCCAATGCTGCTGCAGGAACGCGACCTTCTGTTGCTGCGTCTAAGAAGGCTGCTTGGTCTACGATGTACTGATCAAGCTCGGCACGTGCTTGTTCTTGCCCTTCTTTGTTGCCTTCACCCGTTGCTGTTACGTAATCCACAAAGTAACCAATGTGCGACTTCCATGTTTCTTCAAACTGTGCACCGGCTTCGTCGCCGTAAACCGATCCTACGGCTGCTGACAAGTCATCGGCGTTCGCAAGAAGTGCCCCTGCTGCTTGGTCAAAACTTTCAGCACCGTCCGCGCCGTCTTGCATCGCCATAACCGCAAGTCCTGCGTGTTCAGTGAACGTTTGGTTCAATGTTGCACGCAAATCAATGGCCGGTGTATCGGCACTGGTGTTGTCAAATTTGTCCGGGAATTGCGTCGTGATCGCTACTGACAAGCTTTCGGCGAACATGCTCATGTGTTGAATCGATTCGCGCTCAAGTGAGTAAGCTTTTTCAAAATCGCCGGCTACATACGCGTCAAACGCCATGATCAACTGATCGACGTGCATGTCCAATCCTTCTTGAACCGCCGCTGCTGGCAAGAGTCCGCCTGTGGCAGTATCAAAGAATTTCGATTGTTCGACTTTGTAGGTTTCCAGTTCTGCTAACGCTTGATCTTTGCCTTCTTGGTTGTCTTCAGCGGTTGCTGTCACGTAATCGACGAAATAGCCGATGTGCGACTTCCATACTTCGTCAAACTGTGTGGCGCCTTCTTCCCCGTAAACTGAACCAACAGCTGCAGACAAGTCGTCAGCGTTTGCCAGTAACGCCCCGGCTGCTTGGTCAAAATCTTCTGCCCCGTCGACGCCTTTCCGCATCGCTTCAACTGCTAGAAATGCGTGCTCTGTTAAGGTCGTATCCAGTGCGATGCGCAGTTCCGCCGCAGGTGTTGTCGTGCTTACTTCCGTTGCGGTTTCGCTTGACGCAGAATGACCGCCGTGGCTGTCGGCAAGTGCTGCCGTTGGTACAAGTAACGCTAGGCTAAGTGGTAGGGCTAACAGTAATTTGTTTAATTTCATACTAAAATCGCTCCCTTTTTCTTGTTTTTTTTAAGTTATACAGACATAACGCAAAGGGCATTTGTTTAGATCACTTTATTTTTAAAAAGATGATTTGGTTACTTCCATACATATAGGAACTTCTTGTAATTTGGACGATAGACACTATCCATAGACTGATCTAAACAACTTGTTCCAGTAAGCTAGCAATCACAAAGCACACAGCTACTATCCTTTTAAACCAGGAAAGCATCATACTTCTTATCCGTAAATATCGCGAACTATCTTAGTTATACATCACTACATAAAAGGAATTTATATAGTATAGTGGAAGTATCTAGATATTTTTTCAAAAGAAGGTGAATGATAATGGCACCAACAAATTATAAAGTTTTGCTTTCTGATAGAGTGGAGCAAGATTTTTCAAAATGGTTTAAGCAAAAAGAAATTCAAGAGCGCGAAGTTTATCGTTTTTTGCATACGATGAAAGGTACTGCAGGAACCATTGGACTTATGGAGCTATCTGACTTTTGTGGAACACAACTCGAGCATTTTTCAGAAGACAGCATCCGTTTACTGCCCGTTGATTCATTAGAAGAATTCATGTTGACCTTAAAAAGTTTTTTTGTAGTAGAGGACTTTTCTCCAAACGTAGAAGTAATTGTAGATTTAGAAGAACACGCGCTTACTAAAAAATCATTGGTGTTAGTTATTGATTCTGATCCAGAATTTGCATCGCACATAAAAGAATCATTGGAAGAACAAGGAGTTCCTGTCGTGATTGCACTTGATGGTAAAAAAGGAATGGAGTTCTTTTATACCCTTCAACCGCAAATGATCCTAGTTGACTCAAACTTACCAGACGCAGATGGCTTTAAGTTGGTCACTCAAATTCACGACGCTGCTCAAAGCCGTTCCCTTCCCATTGCCGTCGTCAGTGAGGACAATCACGTGGATAACCAAGTTCGAGCAATGGAAATAGGCGCAACAGATTTTCTTCCTAAGCCTTTGAATATGGCTATTTTTGTGCCTTATGTGATGAACCGGCTGCGTAATCAAGAACTGATCTTACAAGAAACACTTTTTGATGAGTTAACTGGAGCCGGAAATAGACGGTACTTTAATGATGTATTGGTACAAATGACGAATTCATCAGAAAGAACAAAAAACATCTTCACTCTTGTTTTATTTGATTTGGATCATTTTAAAAAAGTAAATGACAGTTACGGTCATCCTGTAGGCGATGACGTTTTGCGGACATTCGGTCAGCTTTTCCTAAAAATGAAAAGACAATCAGATTATTTCTTTAGATACGGCGGAGAAGAGTTTGCTTTGATTCTTCCAGATACAAAGGCACTAGATGCCAAAGTTTTAGTAGAACGAATTCGCATAGCCTTCGCGAATATGACTTTTCCAAATGACACACATGAAACATTTCATGTTACGTTTTCTGCTGGAATTAGTCAGTACCGACTAAAACAAGATACTTTAGTGAGTACGGCAGACCAAGCTTTGTATCAAGCTAAAAAGAATGGCCGAAATCAGACGATGATTTATGAAATGGCTAGTGAAGATTTAAGACGTCATCTCAATATCATCATTGTCGATGACGATTCGCTCGTACGTAGACTGGTTTCAAAACAATTCTCTACTTGGAAGCCAGATGATTTTGATCTCTATATAAAAGAATTTGCTGATGGTGTTAGTTTTATCGAGTCCGAATGGTACACACCGGATGAAAATTATATGATTTTACTTGATGGCGTCATGCCGAAAATGGATGGGTTAGAAGTATTAAATCATGTGCGGAGTCAGTACCCTAACGAAAACATTGTCATTTCTATGTTGACGTCACGTACAAATGAATCGGATATCGTTCTCGCTTTGAAGAGTGGTGCAGATGACTATATCGTTAAGCCATTTTATGCACAGGAAATTGTGGCACGTGTTCAACGCCTAACGATGAGGATGTTCAATTGACTATATACTATCTATGGATTGTCGTTGCTGCACTGTTTCTTAGCCAACTTGTTCTTCTGTTCATTTTAGCTTGGCGAAAACAACGTTTACGGACGAAAGAACAAGCTATCCACGCGCAATATGAAGCCTTAACCGATTCATTTAGTACCTATATGCTAGACCCTTCTGATGAAAAGTTTAGTCAAGAACTACGCAGCAGTTCCTATAAGGAAGTAGTTCTTGAACACTTATTAAACGGTTATGTTTCTGTTACAAAAGGCAGTAGCACATCTCCCCTTGTCGCAAAACTTTCAGAAGATTTTTTGACCGAACGTTATACGAAGCAACTCGAGCGTAAGAGCTGGGCTATTCGCATGAATACATTGTATTTTATCGAAGATTTTCATATGCAATCCCTCTCCCCACTGCTTAAAGAAAAACTTCACAAATCGGTTCGATTGGATCAAGAAACGCAACAACTTATTCGAACCTTAGCCTCGTTAAACGAGTCGGAAACTGTTTCTGCGTTAGCAAAATATCCCGATGCACCTGTTCGCTTGTACATTGACGTATTCAAGCGAATGGAATTGAGTACGCAAGAAAGAGCATTGCATGCTGCTCTACAAGCTGATCACGCGAATAAAACATTGAAATATGCTGCGATTTCTTATATCGGAATGGCTGGATTAACAGCATTTCTCCCTCTGATTGAGAAAGAATTAAACAGTCAAGACAGCGAAATACGAATTCAAGTTTTAAAGTCAATTTTACGTTTACAATATATAACGACACCAAGCTCATTAATGCCATTTTTTCACTCTACCTCTTGGCAAGAGCGCATGTTCGCTTCTCGAATTGCGGGAAGACTTCAGCTATCCCGCTTTAAAGAAATACTTGGTGAACTACTTGGCGATTCAACTTGGTGGGTACGTTATTCATCAGCTGAAGCTTTGACACAGTTTTCAGATGGGGATATTTTACTCACCCATTTAGCTATTAACCACCCCGATCGCTTTGCTCGAGACATGGCAGCTCAGTGGGAAACATTCCTTTTAGGAAGTGAAAAGTAATGCACACGTTTTTTGAAATTTTAGCCTATGTAATTATTTTTTACATGATTTTTTCAAGCTTAAGTTATGTAGGTCTTTTCATGCTCGCATTCGGAAAAGTAAAAAAAGAGAGCAAGCTAGACCGTAGAGAGTCAACCGAAGACATCTTGAAAAATCCGTATACGTACCCCGTTTCTATACTGGTTCCCGCTTACAATGAAGAGGTAGGTGTCGTTAGCACAGTACGTTCGTTGTTAGCACTCGAATATCCCGAAAAAGAAGTTATTGTAATTGACGATGGTTCGAAAGATTCTACCTCTGAACGAATGATTCAAGAGTTTAACATGGTTCAAATCCCTTTTGCTGTTCGTACACATATACAAACAGCAAAAATCGATGCAATCTATCAATCTTCCATATTCCCTTACATCCGCCTGATTAAGAAGGCCAATGGCGGAAAAGCAGATGCGCTAAATGCCGGCATTAACCTGTCCTCTTATTCCTATTTTTGTGCGATTGACGGCGATTCCATTTTAGAAAATGATGGACTGCTTAAAACGATGAAACCCATTATCGAGTCGGATGGACAAGTTATTGTAACCGGCGGATCGGTGCGGATTGCAAATGGTTCCACCATTTCGAGAAGTAAAGTAGAAATTATTGATCTTCCAAAGCATCCTGTTGTGCTTATGCAAATTATTGAGTACTTCCGCGCATTCTTAATCGGCAGACTAGCTTTGAGCCATTTGAACATTTTACTTATCGTCTCTGGCGCTTTTGGCGTATTTAACAAAGAACGAGTTATACAAGCCGGCGGATACAACAAAAACACAGTCGGTGAGGACATGGAACTGGTCGTCAGGCTGCACCGACTTTTACGAGAAGAAAAATCCAAACAGCGCATTGAATACGTTCCCGATCCAGTTTGTTGGACCGAAGCCCCGGAGTCACTTGAAGTTCTTAGATCTCAAAGAGTGCGATGGCAACGCGGATTATTCGAAACTTTATGGACGCATAAAAAAATGATGTTCAATCCTAAATATGGCGCAGTTGGATTGGTATCAATGCCTTATTTTCTTTTCGTTGAACTTCTCGGCGCAGTCTTTGAATTTTTTGGTTATTTCATTATTGTTGGTGGCCTTTTCTTTTCTTTGGTCGATCCACAAATTGCCGGCATTCTGTTCTTAGTGACAGTTTTATATGGCTCTCTCATTTCGGCATTAGCTGTCTTATTAGAAGAATTAACACTCCACAAATATCCAAAAACGTCTCATTTAGTACGCCTATATTTTTGGGCATTAACAGAAGCTTTTTGGTACCGCCCGCTAATGGTGTTGTGGAGAATTCAAGGCATTTTTGCCACTTTTCGCAAACAAGCGCATTGGGGCGATATGAAACGCAAAGGAATTTCGTCTTAATTTTAGGAGGTAAGCTTAGTTGAAAAAAATATTAGTAGCAGATGATGAAGACATTTTGCGCATCCTCATTACGGATACACTTGAAGACGATTTTGATATTGAAGAAGCAGAAGATGGCAAAGAAGCGCTTCAAAAAATTAGAGACAACGATTACGATTTGATTGTTCTTGATTATATGATGCCTTACTTAACAGGCCTCGAAGTATTAGAAGCAGTAAGAAACGATCATAACACCACCAAAGTGCTGATGCTGACGGCTAAAGCACAAGATGCGGACCGGGAAAATGCGATAGCAAAAGGAGCGGATTATTTTATGTCCAAACCATTTAGCCCAATGGAACTGCTCACACTTGTCGAGAACATATTAGCTTCATAAGAAAAAACGAACAGATCCTTTGAGGACCTGTTCGTTTTTTGTGAAATTACTTTTTAAAATTTCGAACCAAATAGAAAATTCTACCTGGTTGCTTAGCGCCGGCGCATCCACGTAAGCGAAGCGGTATCAAAAAATCGGTTTCTTTCGTACAACCTGCACACTCGCTATTCGTTATCAATATAATCTTTTCTAGCGTAAAAAATAACGCCGTCTTCATCTTGACCAGCCAATAGCTTTTTCATTACTTTTGATAAGTTAATTGGCGCGTATGGTTTTGTTAAGTAATGGCTAATTTTATTGATTTTCTTGGCATCAGAAGAAGGATCTAGCGCAGAGGAAATGACGATTGGGATGTTTTTGGTTAAATCATCCGCTTTCATCATGTCGACAAGGTCCCAGCCATCCATTTCTTCACCGAGCATAATATCGATAACTGCTCCTACTAGCGGTGTGCGTTTTGCTTCTTCAAAGGCGGCTTTTGGACAAGTATGGTAAATCACTTTAAATCCGTTGACCTTTAGTTCTTCAGAAAGTAAGAGCGTCAGACTCATATCATCTTCTACGATCATCACTGGCGGATTTTCTTCTGCGCCTTCGTGAGTCGCGTGTCCTTGCAGTTTAGAAACAAGCGGCAACTCAAAATGAATGACTGATCCTATTCCTTCTTGCGATTCTATCCAAATTTTTCCGTCGTGTTGAAGGATAATTTCCTGACAAATTGCAAGACCCAGACCAGTTCCACCAATTTTTCGGCGTGAGCTGTTATCAATACGCTGGAATTTAGAAAATAGTTTTGGAATATCATCAGGTGGAATACCGATTCCTTCATCTTCTATCGATACACGCAAGTTGTTCGCATCGTTTTTGATAGAAATGGTCACTTTACCACCAAGTGGTGAAAACTTAACAGCGTTGCCGATTAAATTCATCAACACCTGGGCAATACGCTCTTGATCTCCTTCAACAATCACGTCAGAAGCATCGTCCACAAAGACAATTGAATGATCTTTTTGCGTACGGAATTTCTCAGCAGTTTCGATGATGATTTCATTGAGTGAAATTTTGTCCATGCGATAGACTTGGTCTCCAGACTCCATTCGTTGCAAGTCTAAAAAGTCATTGATAAGGTTAGTTAAACGTTTCGCTTCTTTGTAAATGGTTTTTAAATAGCGTTCTTGTTTTTCTGGCTTGAGTTGCTTGTTAAGCAATAACTCGGTGAATCCGAGAACACTGGACAATGGTGTTCGAAGCTCATGGCTCACGGTACTGACAAGCTCAGATTTCATTTTATCCACTTCGTGTTCTCGCGTAATGTCTCGGTGGACAAAAATAGTACCGGTTTTTTCATTTTCTACAATGACCGGTGTACTGTAAACATCGATCACGCGCTCATACGGTTCTTTTACAGTGTACTGGAATGTATTGGCTTCTCGGTCTGTTTCGCGAATGCAGTTAGTTAAAAACGTAAACATCGATTCAGAATCAGTGGTCTGATCAGACATGCCCTTAATCCATATGTCTTGAGTAATCGAAGTATCCAGTGGTGCCTCGCCACAATTTAGCATTGTACACATGGTGTCGTTGCGCTGCACCATGTCTCCATTTTTCGAAATAAATTGAATGCCTTCGTTTATATTATTGATAATTCGTTCATTTAGCGTCCGCTCATGGATGGCCGCATCGTAAAGTTGAATGCGATCAATCGCTAAGTGAATGCGGTTTAACAATCCACTAATATCTTGTTCTTCTTCAGTTGAAAAAGTTCTGCCTACTCGCGATAAGCCAATTAACGCAATATGATCATTTTCTTCGTTTTTCACTGAAGCATATAGATCATGGATATATACAGTATCAGCAGTAAATCCTTTTTCTTGCTGCGCTTCTCTTTTTACAGTAAACGATTGGCGATCTTTCAATCTAGCTTTCAAATAATTGATTCGTTCTTCTTGAAATTGCTTGAACATGATAGCTGTAAATCCTTTTAACGTATACTCACCAGTTTTAGGCAACCACAGTACTCCCGTATCAACTTCATACGTATCATTAAAATATTCAAGCGTTGCATTGATCAACTTCTGTTTATCCAACGTAAAAGACAAAATATGATTTAGCTCATTAAATCGAATCAACCGTTCTTTCGTTTTCTCGGTTTCTTTTAAAGATGCCCCGAGCTTCGTTTGTTTTTCTTGTAATTCTGTCTCGTTTAAAAGCAACACTTGGTTTTGAGAAGTTAACTCTTCTTGGTTTTTTTGAATGGTGTTGATCATTTCATGGAAAGTCTTAGACAAAACGCCTAGTTCATCTGAGCGTTCGAGTGGTTTGTAGGCGACTTCCTCTCCTTGCACAAATCCTTCAATTGATTTTTGCATTCCTTCGATAGGCTTCACAATATCGTTTAAAGCTCTTAAAATAATAAAAACAATGACGATAAATAAAAGAACAAACAAAAGAATTAAGACAAACGAAAAAGTTTCTGCTTCTTTGAGCATATCTTCGTTTAATTTATTCAATGTATTTTCATTAGCCGCTTGATATTCCTCAGAAAATGCTACAAATTCATTTACTGCAGTGTTCGTACCGCCTTGAGATAACTTCCGTAATTCTTCGTAATCATTATTCCGAACAGCAGCAACTGCAGCAGGAAAGATTACTTCTTCGAATGTACCAACAAAATCACTTAACTCAACAAGCCGCTCTTTTTCTTGTCGCGTAATTGATAGATCATTCATGTCAACGATTGATTTTTTTAAATCCTCTAGCTCTGTATATGACATAATCAATTCTTGTTCGTTTTGAAAAGCATAAAATCCTCTAGTTCGGAAAAATAATTGATTTAATGAATGCACAAGACTTCTAAGTGTTTCTTGTTTTTCTGTGAGTTCTGTAAATTCGTCTAGTTTTTCTTGTTGTTGGTTGTTCATATAGAAGTAAATCCCAATAATTAGTAAGCAACAAACAAGGACAGATGAAAATGTTAACCGCAAATATTTATACCTAATCCCTTTTTCAAATGAATTCTTCATGCATTTCCTCCTTGATGTCTATAGACTTCCTGTTTCGACAAACAGCTTTTACTTGCAGCTATTATCGCTTACATGCACTTAAGTTGTTGCAGGTACTTTCACACTCATGAAATGGTCACTCATAAAGTCGAGTCAATAGCCAATTTTTTCAAAATTAAACCTTCATTAGTATATGTTTTTATCTTGCATTTACAGTATACGACATTAACATTTTAAAAAAACATTTTTTTACTTTTAATATTGTTAAAAGTTTAACGAACTGGAGAGGTGGGAATAGTTGATGTATTGAAAAGAACGAAATTGCTTTTGAGAGGATGGATAACTTGGATATTATTGAACGAGTCATTCAATTAGCCAATAACAATGTAGCAGAAGGCGGCAGACCTTTTTCATGTATCATTACGCGTGGGGATGAAATTATCGCTGAACGCGCAAACCAAGTTGCGCAAACAAATGATCCCACTGCACATGCAGAAACTCTTGCTATTCAAGACGCCTGTAAAAAGCTCGGAACTGAACATTTAACAGATTGCGAGATTTACATACTGGCCAGTCCGTGTCCAATGTGTTTAGGCGCGATGTATTATTGCAGCCCGCAAAAAGTCACTTACATCACAACTAGAGAAGAGTACAAAACCTATTACCGTGACGATCGAAAATATTTTGAGTTAGAAAATTTTTACGATGAGTTCTCAAAATCCACCGATGCGCGACGCCTTCCGATGACACAAGTTGATCATTCGGAAAGATTAGCCCCTTATAAACTGTGGAACGAAAAACATGGTACAAATAAAGCATAGAAAAACAAACACCCCGGTCTAAGCACTTATCAAAAGTGCTTAGACCGGGGTGTTTTTAATTTGGATATGACTTTACATTATGAACAGGTGAACATATAAAGGTAAACTGTCACTTAATTTTACCTATTGATAAGTTAATACGATAATTTCCGTATGTTAAAAGACGTTCGAGGAACATCTCCAGCTCTTCATTCGAACCAAAATGCCCAGTCAATAAATAACAGCCATCTCCGCTCGTACGGTGCGCTTCAGAGATGGCCTCTTGTGCTTTAAAAAAGTCATGAAAGGTTTTGTGATCCGTCGTTTCGACGAAGAACGTGATAAATGCTGTGATCGGCTGTATTAGCTTTACGCGATTTATGGCGATTGTGTACTGTTCAATAATCCCCATATCTTCCAACCTTCGAATCCGATTTCCCACAGCTTGCCCAGTCATGTGTACTTTTTGTCCAATTTCTTTCCACTGTATTCTGGAGTTTTCTTTTAATAATGCCAGTATCTCAAAATCTATGTGATCAATGATAATTCCCAACCCTTTCATCATGAAAGTTGAACGTCAAAAAGCGATTCGCCAACTTATTCTTCTTTTGTCTACGACTATCTATACTTGGTTTATATCCTGTTTCACTAATTGTTTAGCCATATACATTTAGTTCATTCCTAAAGAAATAAGATATAAACCAAAAGGAGGTTATATGAATGTTACTACAGGAAATTTTAGAGCACAATGACCAGTTCGTAGCAAAAAAAGAATACGTACCTTATGAAACTACTAAAATGCCACAAAAGCGAATGGTTGTCGTGTCATGCATGGACGCTCGTTTAATTGAGTTGCTTCCAAAAGCGTTAGATATACACAATGGGGATGCCAAGATTATTAAAAATGCAGGCGGAACTATTAGCCATGCGTTCGGCAGCATTATGCGCAGTATTGTTACTTCAGTATACGAACTGAATGCTGAAGAGATTTACATTATTGGACATCATGGATGCGGCATGAGCCAAAGCAATCCACAAGGAACACTGCAAAAGATGGTCGATCGCGGTGTGACTTCTCCGATGGTTCTTTCTGCTATCGAATATGCGGGTGTTGACCTGCACAAATGGTTGTTCGGATTTGATGACGTCGTTGACTCCATAACTGCGAACACCGAATTAGTTCGAAACCATCCACTCATTCCTAAAGATATTCCCGTACACGGTCTTGTTATTGACCCGCAGACAGGAAAACTAGATGTCATCGTTGATGGATACAAAGATTTAGCAAGATCTGTTGAATTGGAGCAATCACTCTAGAAAGACGTTTTGTTGTCAGTGTCTTATACTAAAAATCGGTAAAATACAGTGCACACTAGAGGAGATGCCCAGGAGCATCCGTTCCACTTATATCAAAATAAATGAAATGAAAAGGGAGTTTTTATAAATGAATAGAAAAGAAGCAACTCAAAAAATACTTGATGCTAAATTTGCAAAAGGATTAACATGGAACGAAATCGCTATGGAAAGTGAAAATGCTGAAAGTTGGATCGTCACTGCTTTATTAGGACAAGCTACAATGACTCGTCCAGAAGCTGAAAAAATGGGAACATTATTAGATCTTGATGAAGAAGTCGTACAAGCTTTGACGCAAATCCCATTCCGAGGCGACGCCATACAAATGCCCCCTACTGATCCAGGTCTATATCGTTTGTACGAAATGGTATTGGTATACGGTCCTACCATTAAAGAACTCATCCAAGAAAAATTTGGCGAAGGCATTATGAGTGCGATTGATTTTGAACTGGATATGCAGAAAAAAGAAGATCCAAAAGGAGATCGTGTCGTTCTAACATTGAACGGAAAGTTCTTACCTTATAGAAAGTGGTAATGAATTACTATAGTATGGAATAGAGTTAGTGTAGTTTTTTTAACGCACGTTCGCATTAGAAAAAGCTATACAGCAAATAAATAGATAGATAGAGGAACCAGTATATGCTCAATAACATAAGCAAGCAAAAGTCTGTTCTAATTATCTTCGCTATTTTTGCGATATCTATCAATATGAGACCCGCCATCACATCAATTGGTCCCATGCTTGAAACGATTCGTGAGCAACTGACCTTGTCTAATGCACAAGTTAGTTTGTTGACGGCGGTTCCAGTTATTTGTATGGGTGTTTTTGCCACGATGGCTCCCGTATTAAACCGGAAATTCGGATTAAAACGGACGATTTATGCGATGCTCATTTTGATTGGACTCATGACTGCGTTACGAGGTTTTGTTTCCAGCTTTATCGTTTTAATCGGGACCGCATTAATTATTGGTATCGCGATTGCGGTAATTGGCCCCCTTCTTTCCGCGATGATTAAACAGTATTTCCCGGATCGCGCGGCAGCCGTCATTGGCGTTTACTCACTCGGTATGGGAGTAGGTTCTGCAGCTAGTGCCGGATTAACCGTTGTGTTTTTTGATAGAACCGGGTCCTACTTGTTGGCGCTTAGTAGTTGGTCTGTGCTGACACTTTTTGGTTTAGTTGCGTGGTTTTTCGCGATGAAAGGACCTATCGAAGTACGTCAACTCGATTCCGTTGTCGCGAAAGAGCATCAGAAAAAAATACGATCTCCGTGGAAAACACGCAAGGCCTGGCTATTTTTATTATTCTTCGGGTTACAGTCATCTGCGTTTTTCTCGATCATTACATGGCTCGCACCAATTGCGGTTGCGGCTGGAATGACCTTGCTGCAGGCAGGATTGTTGCTTAGCATTATGACGACCGTTCAACTGTTTTTGAACATCCTTCTACCGTTGCTCATGGAGCGTTTTCCCGCACGGAAGTTTTGGTTGTTGCTTATGCTAGTTGCAGGGACGCTCGCAGTCGCCTTGTTTTGGACAGGGATTCATCCACTCATGTGGACAGGTGCCTTTATTATGGGTATTCCGCTTGGCGGATTGTTCCCGATTGCCCTGCTGTTGCCACTGGATGAAACAAAGACAGCTGAAGAAGCTAGTTCCTGGACGGCCATGATGCAAACCGGTGGATTTATCATAGGTGGACTATTGCCACTTTTGATTGCAGTTGTTTACGACGTGACCGCAAATCATCAGTATACGTTCGGTATTATCTTGTCGCTATACGTAATGATGTTCATCTTGACGTTTATGATTGGTGATAAAAAAGTACGTGAAGATCACTAAAAAAGTACAACCCCCACAAAGAAAATAATTCTTTGTGGGGGTTATGCTGTTCACATCGATTATTTCGTATTCGGCTATTGCTGGGAAATCAGACTTTAATCAACGGTCAATCAATTTTTTACTAGTACTTACTCTTTCCAATAATTATTAGCTGCAGCTACTGTTTGAAAATTGATCGCCACCACTTGGGAAGCTAAAGTTAAACTATCTGCGTTACTTGCGTAGACTGGACGTAACTTTTTACGGATACTTTCATCTGGTTGCGTCATTCCTACAGCTTTCCGTGCCAATTTCACTGCTAATTCGTACCCTTCCTCAGGTGTATCCGTCTTTAACGTTGGTAACCACGATTCTCGACTCATCTAAATCCCTCCTAAAAATTCTTCGTTCGATTTCTAACATATTCGGTTTACTGCTTCATCTACTGCTAAAATTTTCAAAATAAACGTGAACAACACTTATAAATGATCTAATATTAACACACTTTTCAGAAAACTTAAAAGAGATTCTAATACCAAGCTGCGCGTTTGCTTACTAACTGATTTAGTTACCTCCCTTTTGTTTTTTTCGATCGAGAATTAGCCAAATATAATAAGTAATCACTCCAATAATCACCATTAACGTCGGGATCAGCTGAAGCTCATTCGGTAAAAATAGATACAATAAGATTGCTCCGATGATTAACGGGATCATTGTAGCAAAATAGACGCGTACTCTGTTATTTTTAAAACTCATATCAAACCGATTCATAGTTTTCTCCCTCTTTTCACCAATTTCATTAAGTTAAAAAAGACAACCTGGAAGATACACTGATATCTTCTAGGTTGTCTTTTCAGTTCACACTTATTCTTCAATCACTTGCTTAGACTTACGAATAAGAGCCATCACGCCCGCAATAAGATAAAAGAGTCCAGCCAAAATACCGGCTCCACTTGTAACAATTGCGACGATCACTGCGGTCGCAATAAAGATGATGCCAGCCACTACCCGCTTTTCGTTGCCTTTTAGTAAAACGATCGCAACAATCCCTAAAATCACGGCCACAACAGAAGCGATTGCGAACAACCAGCCGCCCGTCCCTAATGCATCTAGCATAACTTCCATATCGCTCATACCAAGTTCAGGATTTTGTTCAATCGTTTCATTGAACACCTCTTCCATTAACCCTTTATTATTCTGAAGCCAAATCATAAACCCACCTAAAGCTGCGGTAAACGCGTAACCCAAGGCACCGATAACGGCTAATACAATTTCTGCTGTTCGTTTCATCATCATCCTCCTAATGTTAATCCTATACTTGATTTATTGTCCTGCAATGTCCCGTTTAGTAAACGCAGTCCACGCTGCACCAATGAACAAGGCGAAATAGACCAACAAAACGACAATCGAGAACGTTAGTGTCATGCCTTCAATCAGTGGCTCTGCACCGTCCATATATTGCTTTAAATTCGTATTGGCGAACAAAATGTACTTAGACCATCCGTACTGTGAGAGGAACGCAACAATCGCATTGCCCGCCATCATTAAGAAAATCGCTAAGCCAATTGCCATGCTACTGCTTCTAAAAATGGCAGAAATCATAAATGCGAAAGTTGCCATCATAACGAGTGTTATGAGACTCAATCCGTAATCTTGCACAATTTCACCTAACACGCCATTTTGGCCAAAGCCACCCGCTTGTTGCTGCACGATAGAAGGATTCACCCCGTTAAGGCCGAATAGTATGGCTCCAACAACTAAAGAAGTGACAAGCAGGAAAACGAGCAACGTCAGTGCGAAAATTAGCACCGAGGCATATTTGGAAAACAAAATCTTAGTGCGTGAAATCGGACGAATAAGCAATAGCTTTATCGTGCCCCATTTAAATTCATTTGAAATAATTCCTGCTGCGACAATAATGGTAAACAAGCTAATGACTGATGAAAGAAAACTATTTTCTAACACATATTCCCAGCCGTCATAAGGCTGCGGTTTAATATTGTTTTCTAGATAATAGTTGTTTTCTTCAATAATCACCGGATTGGAAAATTGCAGAAATTCATCTTCCTCCATTTCAGTCGCCAGCTGTGCATTTTCCGCCTGCACTTCTTCCTGCCAATTGTCGCCGTATTCTTTAAAATCAGTTTCAGGACCCATAAATTTGGTTATCAGTCCGCCGCCTATAACAATAAGTGCTAAAACAATAAACATAATCCATGTCGATTTTTGGGCATATAATTTGATTTGCTCGTTCCAGATTAAGTTCATAAAATTACTCAATGGTATTCTCTCCAATCAAGTCGAAAAATTTATCTTCTAACGTTGCTTGTAACACACGAACACCGTAAATATTAATTCCTTGTTCGATTAAACTCTTTAAAACAGCGGGAATTTCTTCGTGTTTAATGGATATGGACAGCTCTTTTGCCGTCACTCCAATTTTATTTGTGGTCTGCGTTTCCAAATAGATTTTAGCAGATTCAAGTGGCTCTGCTTCAATGAATACTTCTTTTAACGCTTCATCGTTTTGGACGCTCCGAACCGCTTCAATCGCAATCAATTCCCCGTTTTTAATGACACCAATCCGGTCACACATCAATTCAATTTCTGTTAGTAAATGACTCGATACGATGACCGCGACATTTTCTTTTTCAGCTAAATTGCGGATGTATTTACGAATTTCTCGAATTCCAGAAGGATCGAGACCGTTAGTCGGCTCATCTAGTATCAAAATCGACGGTCCGTGCAGCAATGCTTGTGCAATCCCTAGACGCTGACGCATACCGAGTGAATACCTTCCTACTTTTTCATGAATCGCATGTTCCAACCCAACGAGTGAAATTACTTGTTTCATGCGATCTTCCGTAACGTCGTTAACCATTCGTGCATATTGCTTTAAGTTGTTCCAACCACTTAAAAATGGGTACATTTCGGGATTTTCGACAATTGCCCCAACATGTTGAATGGCTCCTTTAAAATCGGTTTTAATGCTTTTTCCTTCAATCAGCACATCACCTTCTGTAATATCGATTAAGCCGACCATCATGCGAATGGTTGTCGTCTTGCCCGCTCCGTTTGGCCCTAAAAATCCAAACACTTCTCCTGCTTGAATTTCAAAATCTAGCCCTTTAATAATTGGCTTTTTCCCAATGGTCTTTTTTAAGTTGACCAATTGCATTGCTGGTTTTGACATAAACTCGCCTCCATAAATTTTCTTCCCTTTACTTTACGAACCAAAAGAAGGAAAGTTCCTATAATTGGGAAATTAGATAAAAAAAAAGCGAAGTAATTCTCTCTTGCGGCTCGCTGCTTTCTACAGGATTACAATTTTTTAGTCCCAATTTGCTTGAACTCGTCTGATTAAGGATATAGTAGCAGTACTAGATAATTTTTTCACCAGCTTTAGAAAACGTCTCGATAGGCTGGAACAAAATTCGATCAACTCATTGCAGTTGCGTTTCTCTATTCTTTATCGACACTTCCTTAAATTAAACGAATACATTCTCATACCAATTAGTTGTTCTATTCGATAGGAGGTCTTCATCGTGAAACCACAAGTATTAATCGTAGGAGCAGGTCCAACAGGACTTGATCTTGCTTACAGCCTAGCACGCTTTCATATTCCTTTTCGGATCATCGAAAAAAAGTCCGGAACCGGTACAGCGTCTCGTGCACTCGCTGTGCATGCACGGATATTAGAGCATTACCAACAGCTCGGCTTATCTAATAGAATCGTCAGGAAAGGGCAACCCATTTTATCGCTCGATTTGAGTGATGGGAAAGAAGTCAAAGCCAATTTGAAATTTCACGATTTTGGTAAAGGCTTGAGCCCATTTCCATTAATCCTCAGCTTGCCTCAAGATGAACACGAAGAAATTCTTGTTGATGAATTGAAAAAACTCGGAATTAGCGTGGAGTGGAATACGGAACTGTCTTCTTTTGTAGACACCGGAGAAGGCATACGCGCGGTTTTAAAAAAAGAAGGAGCCCCTGAAGAAACTGCTGATTTCGCTTATTTATGCGGATGCGACGGTGCGGGAAGTACGGTACGAAAAGGACTAAACTTTGAATTTCCCGGTGGTACGTATAAGCAGTTATTTTTCGTCGCCGATGTCGAAACCGAAAAATCAGAAGTGGAAATGGAAAAAATGGATATGTATATGGATGATGACGGTTTTATGTTGTATATGTCTGTAAGAAACGCACACACAAAAAGGATACTTGGAGTTGTGCCTGAGGAACTCAGTGAGATTCCGGATGTTGAATACCACCATATGAGCGATTATATCGAAAGGAAAATTGGAGTAAAAACGTCACAGGTCAACTGGTTTTCTACTTATCGCGTCCACTACCGCGTCAGTGAGCATTTTTCCAAAGGACGTTGCTTTATATTAGGTGACGCAGGACACCTTCATAGCCCTGCAGGCGGACAAGGCATGAATACGGGTATTGGCGATGCCTTCAATTTATCTTGGAAGCTCGCAGCAGTGCTCCATGGAAAAGCTGCCTCATCCTTACTCGAAACTTATGAAACGGAGCGGATTGCTTTTGCGCGGAGATTGGTTGCGACTACTGATAAAGCCTTTCAAACCATCATCAATCAAAAGCTTCGCGGCACTTTATTGCGTAAGTTTATCGTACCGTATGTCGTGCCTTCGTTATTCAAATTTTCGCTTACTAAACTGAATGCCTTTAAAGTGTTATCTCAAATTCACATTAATTACCGGGACAGTGCCTTAAGTAAAGGAAAAGCGGGAAAAATTTTTGGAGGTATGCGTTTGCCATGGATCGAACTTGCTGACAGCAGTAACTTTCAAGCCTTGCAATCGGTTGATTGGCAAATCCATATTTATGGCAAAGCCAGTCAAGAACTAAAAGACTTCGCTGACATGCAGTCGCTTGAGGTCCATGAATTTGCGTGGCAAGCTACTATGAAAAAAGCAGGATTTCAGCAAAATGCATTGTATCTTGTTCGCCCGGATGGTCACGTCGCTTTAGCGAGTACAGCGCAAGACATTGACGCGTTGAAAAACTATTTGGCTAGTTTTGAAATAATCGCTTTTCATGCATTGTGATTTTACAGTTCAACAAAACAGAGAATCCTGCCGATAGTTAAACTCGACAGGATTCTCTGTTTGATTATTTCTACTGTTATTGCTCAAGTATCTCTTCAATTTCATTTTTAATAACCGATACTTGCGGTCCGTATACAACCTGTACACCTGTTCCGTTCATAATAATTCCTTTACTACCCGTCGCAGGAAATGCCTCTTTTTGTACAAGTTCTGGATCTTTAACCGTTACCCTTAAGCGAGTTGCACAATTATCCAGATCCACGATATTTGCTTGTCCGCCAAATGCCTCAATGATTGTATGTGGACGGCTCTGTTGCGGATCAACCGAAACCGCATTTGCTGCGGGTGCGTCCATTTTTTCATCTTCACGACCTGGCGTTTTGAAATTGAATTTCTTAATCAAAAATTTGAATACAAAATAATACATGAAGAACCAAACAATCCCAAGCGGAATCACATATATCCAGTTTGTTTTATCCTGACCTTGTAACACTCCAAATAAGATAAAGTCAATAAATCCTCCTGAGAACGTTTGACCAATTGTGATATTAAAAATATCCGCCATCATGAAGGCTAGACCATCAAAAATCGCATGAACTAAATACAAGACCGGCGCGATAAAGAGGAAAGAGAATTCTAATGGTTCGGTAATTCCCGTTAAAAACGAAGTCAATGCTGCAGATAACATAAGCCCGCCCACGACTTTTTTGTTTTCAGGTTTTGCCGTATGATAAATTGCTAATGCAGCACCTAACAAACCAAACATCATCGTAATAAAGCGACCAGACATAAAGCGTGATGTTCCTTCAAAAAAGTGAGTAGTCGAAGGATCACTCAACTGAGCAAAGAAAATGTTCTGTGTTCCTTGTACGAGCTGACCACCAATTTCAAGTGACCCGCCAATCCCCGTTTGCCAAAAGGGCAGATAAAAAATGTGATGCAATCCAAAAGGACCAAGCATTCGTAGAATAAAGCCGTAAATGAAAGTGCCAATAACACCCGTTGCGTTAACTAAACCGCCTGCCTGAGTAATCAAGTGCTGGAATAGCGGCCAAATAAAATACAACGCCGTTCCTAATAGAATGGCCGAAAAAGCAGTCACAATCGGAATAAAACGAGAGCCTCCGAAGAATCCTAAGTACTGGGGCAACTCAATTTTATTAAATCGGTTATGCAACAGCCCTGTCATGATCCCAACCATAATTCCGCCGAACACACCCATCTCGAGCGTTTGAATACCAAGCGCCATCCCTTGTCCAGCGCCGGATAACGCCTCAACAGCAAGTTCATCGTTGATGATTAAAATCCCATTAATTGATGCGTTCATCACGAGGTAGCCGATAAGTGCAGCAAGACCGGCCGTCCCTTTGTCTGAACGTGCTAAACCAATAGCAATCCCGACTGCGAAAATAACAGGCAAGTTCGCAAAAATAATGCTTCCTGCACTACTCATAATTGTAAATATCGCTTGTAAGAATGCGATATCTAGAAACGGGTAAGTACTTACTGTATTCGGGTTCGATAGAGATCCACCAATTCCAAGCAGTAATCCTGCTGCTGGTAGTATCGCAATGGGCAACATAAATGACTTTCCAAATTGCTGTGCTTTTCCAAATAAATTTTTCAACTTACAAACCCCCTTGATGATTTACATTAGATAATTTCGATTCTGCATACTGCGTACCAAAATTAGATTTCATTTTCAGTAACAGCTAGAAGCTAAAATATTCTATGCTACTCTTTTTGACAACCTCAACTTTTCCCATCACACCATCAACCAAAGAACAACTACTAAAAGAAATAGTACATCTAATCGCGCACTATACTTTTACGTTTTATTTATTCAAACTTGCAACAAAACGTTTGGTGATTTCTCTTGGCCGCGTAATAGCAGATCCTACGATACACGCATGAGCTCCATAAGCCATCGCTCTTTCTAATTCTTCCGGCTTCCAGTATCCTCCTTCTGCCATTACCGGTGTATCTATTGCTTCAGCAAGAGATTTGATCAGGTCGGTATTCGGTAGCACGTGGTCTTTTGTGTAATCCGTGTATCCCGATAATGTAGTTGCCACTAAGTCAAAGCCCAGCTTACTTGCTTTTACACCTTCTTCGAACGTTGAAATGTCTGCCATTAACACAACATCTGGAAAAATTTGACGAACCTCTACATAAAATTCATCCAGTCGCTGTCCGTTTGGCCGCAACTGATCTGTTGCATCAAGAGCAATGATTTCTGCTCCTGATTTCACCACTTCTTCGACTTCTTTTAACGTTGCTGTGATGAATACTTTGCTGTCATCGTAATCTCGCTTAACAATGCCGATAACTGGCAAATTGACTGATTTTTTAATGGCACTGATATCTTCGTAACCATTAGCTCTAATGCCTACTGCTCCACCTTCTTGAGCTGCCGCTGCTAGTCTAGACATGATATAAGAGCTGTGTAGCGGTTCGTCTTCTAATGCTTGACAAGAGACAATTAGACCACCCTTTAGTTTTGCTAACAATAATTGTTTATCCATAATGACTACTCCTTAATGTTTAATAAAGTTTATTTGCTGTGTTTTCCGAAATTTTTAGTTGTATTACTTTTGCTTCTTGTTCATTTTTCAACGCTAATCCTGTGCAAATAAGATCAATTAAAAATAACTGCGATATTTTTGAAATGAGCGATCCACTGTCTAATGGGCTTTCTTTTGAAGAAGATAGTAAGACTAAATCAGCGAATTTTGTTAAAGGGGATTTTGTATAGCTCGTCAAAGCAATAACTGTTGCTCCGTTCGATTTCGAAGCACTTACGGCGTCTACAATGTCTTTTGTACTGCCTGTCAAACTAACCGCAATAACGACCGTTTTTTCCGTCATAGAAGCTGCCCGCATCATTTGGAAATGCGAATCGGTGATGATACTTGAATTTTTTCCGATACGCATCAACCTATTTTGCATGTCTAGTGCTGCAATTCCTGATGAACCAATACCAAAAATCACAAGATCTTCAGAAGCTGCTATTTTAATGATGGCTTGGTCTAGCAAATCTTCTTCTACCACTGCAGCAGTATCTGTAATTACTTGAATCACATTATTTTTCACTTTATCAACATAGGTGTTTTCTACCGCATCGATTGTGGTTAATGAAAGTTCTTGAGCAAGCATAAACTTGAAGTCTTGGAAGCCCTTGTAGTCTAATTTTCTAAAGAACCGCAATAATGTAGCTTCTGCCACAACACACGCTTCTGCCATTTCTGTTAAAGAGTGATAAAGAACTTTCTCTTTGTTCGCCAAAATGTATTCGTAAATTTTTATATCTGATTTTGTGAAGTCTGCTTTCATTTGTGCCATTAATAGCGTCGGTTTAAGACCGACCAACTTTGTTTGTGTTTTCATTTAGCAACTCACCTCACTTATCGAAATTCATATTTTTTGCAGCCCGATAAATTCTAAAAATGTTTCAATTCTTTAATGAAAGTGCTTACAAATAATGAAAGCTGACTTTCATTATTTATTTATTTTTGACAAAGAACCTTCACTAAGTTATTGTAAGTATACTTTTATGAGAGTTTTCTGTCAATATTTTTTAAAATTTGATAGTTAGTTGTCAGCAAATCACCTTAAAGAATCAGCTACATAAACTATTCTAATGGTTCGTTTGCCACTCACTTTCGAGTTATCAGGATACTAATCGGTCTTGCATATCCTGGCACAAGTTTTTAGGTAAGAAAAAGCAGCAAGGAAAACGCCCTTGCTGCTTTTAGAAATAATAATGGATAGCTACTGTAGACTGATTTCTTCTGGTTTCCGAAACAAGATTCACACGTAGAATAGGCTTCATTTTTTAAGTAGACCTTGATTTCAGTCATCCTTCTTCTTTTTGGATAACACATTTTAATATGTACGATTTCCCCGCCTTCTCTTTCTCTTTTGCATACTAAGCATATTGATTTTTCGTCGAACCATAGATTTGCCTCTGTGAGTAATATTTTAGATATGCTGCTTTCTTTATGATTGGGTACTTTTTGATCTTCTTAATTTATTAATCATTACTCCACTTAGGAGAGTGATCACTATTAAAACATAGGATAGTTGTGTTAAAAACTGAACTCTTTCAGTAGCTGGGTGAATGAATATAAAAATACCAATTCCCATACAGACGATTGCTGAAGCCATTCCTATTATTAGTAATGCTAGCCTGAAAATTTTCATATGCTTAAAGATCACTCCTTTTTAGGTAATACGGTTGGGATTGATGTAAGTTTCATAGAGCGAGTTTCTCTCTGTAGATATAAAAATAGTCGTAAGCCTCACTTTATCTTCATCAGCCATTGTTAAAAAGAATTAATCCGTTAAAATTAATTTATACGAAAGATAAAGGAGTGGACTCATGACGAGTAATTTTGATTTGATGAAATTGATTGCTGACCCTAAAATAGAGGCGATTTTGTACTCGATTCAAGCTGTAGACAAAACTGTGAAAGAAATTGCTAGTGAATTGGATGACAAGCCTTCGAGGCTGTATTACCCGATCCAAAAGCTTTTGGATACAGGACTTATTCAAGTGAGTGAAGAAAAACAAGTTGGTAACTTAATCGAAAAATATTACTCTTCTCGTCAATTGTTCGCTACTAACGAAGAATTTATGAGCATTGAAGGAGAACTAGCTCGCACAAATTCGGCGGCGCTACTATCTCATATGTTTCTAACCTTCAACAAAGGCGCGAATTTGCTGAAGGCTGATTTAGAAGACACAGGTGAAACGCGTGCCATGTACCGAGAAGCGACAGTTTCTCTCACACATTCCGAATGGCTGAAGATCAATGAGGAAATCGAAAAATTGATCAGTAAGCGCTCTTCTACAGATGACAAGACAAACTATACGTTTTCTATCCTAACTTATGAAACAGACGCAAAAGCCAGTAAGCCTAAAAAAGCTTAATGGCTTTTTTATTCTTGTAATTGAATGTCTTCAATTTTCGGCAAGGAGCGAATGTTTTTATTGAACAAAAAGTAAAAAACAATGGCCAGTAAACCTGTTGAACTCACTAGCATCATGTTCCCAACACCAATGACAGGCGATAAAATTCCGCCAAGCAAGGCACCGAGCGGCATGGCAGATACTAACATACTATCGATAATCGACGACACTCTTGCTAGTAAATGCTCTTCAATCGATGTCTGCAAAAACGTGATTAATAGAATGCTCATCATTCCAAAAGGAAGGTGGAGATTCCGTTGTGACTCACCAAAATGGATGAAGACCACAATAAAAATGACAGAAGTGGCAAAACAATCATCAAAATCCCTAACGGATATCTCATTACTTTCACTACTAGTAAAGATCCTGCCAAATTGCCGAGTGTGATGGCGATAATGACGATGCCGTATTGTTCAGCTCCTCCTCTTTCACTGGCGTAGACTGGAAGAATAGCTTCAGCCATACCAAAAGAAAAGTTAGCGATTAAAAACGGCAAGCAAATAAAGACAATTTTTGATTTGAAAAAATACGCAAATCCAGTTTTCAAACTGGATTGATACTGTTCCCAATTTCCTGTTGTTTGTTTTGCCTCTCCTGTTGTCGACTTTATCTTTAGCATACTAAAAAATATGGCTGCTACTAAAAAGGTTAAGGCATTAAACAAGTAAATATTTTGTACGCCAATGGTCAAAATAAACCCAGCAAAAACAGCTTTCATCGAGATATCCACCAGTTGTTGTGAGCTGCTAATTAACGAGTTAAACTTTCCTCTCTCTTCTTTCACAACGATTCTAGGTACCACCGAAATTTCAGCAGTTCCTTGAAAATTTTCAAGAAATGAAATGCAAAACATAATTCCGAGAACAAGAAAAACTGATTCGTATCCGTATCCGATTCCTATAGGAATCAACAGCATTAAAAAAAATTGAAAAAACTGTGCATAAATCAATACTTTCGCTTTGTTCGTTTTTTCAATCAATGGGCCTAAGAGAAAATTAAAGCAGTTGGGGATCATGACAATAGCTACTGCCAAACCTGTATAAAAAGCATTTTGACTCAGTTCAAACACGTACCAAATTACGGCAATTTCATATAGACTGTCACCGGATGTAGAAACCAGCCTTCCCCAAAAAAGATTTCGGATATTTTTATCTTTTAACAACTCATCACCTCCACAAATAATATTTATCGTTAAAATATATTTTAACGATAAATATTATTTTGTCAACGGATTTTAAATAAGCTTATAGTCGTCTATTGTTCCTGGATCGCTGCTCCGTTAGAAAATACATAGAGATTCTACTACGAAAGGTCCTATATTCACCCGTTGTCTATGTTAATGTTACTTCAATCCTTTCTGTTGTTAGTCATCTATGATTAATTTTTTGGATATGCAACCAACAGCTTGCAAATCGATGATGCTTTTATGCGCCCGTTCTAAAAATTAATAGCACCGGTGAATAATTACTTTCATTTTTTTTATTGTTGGCGCTAAAACTATTGAGATTTTTGGGAAAGTGGTAGCACACCTTTAAAAACAGCTTGTTCCCTTGCTACGACTGGCTATTCCAAAAATTCTCAGACAGTAGGATTTCTATACATGTAAAAAGGTAGCGCTATCATTTTAATCATTGGTGAAGATATTCTTTTATATTCAGTTCACTGCATTTTCTTTCCATCAAATATGGCCAAACTGTGGATGATATGCTTTTCATCCAGTCAAATTATATTGAGTTTTCTAAGGATTTTTTGCTATAGTTGCAAATGGACTTATTGATTTTATTGAAAAGCTCGGAACGTCAAGAAAATTGACAAGTCAAAATTACAGATAGAGAGAAGTTGCGTTATGGAATCTCATGTACACGTAAAAAGACCGAAATTGATTGCCGCTATTTTAATGCTCGGATCCTTTATCGGGTTATTCGGCGAAACTGCATTGAATATGGCGTTGACTAATATTATGGAGGATTTTTCGATTAGCGCGAGTACCGCACAGTGGTTGACGACCGGTTATTTGTTGGTATTAGCCGTCTTAGTGCCGTTGTCTGCGTATTTGGTTCGTTGGTTTACTACACGCCAGTTGATCGTTTCAGCACTGGTTATTTCTTCACTCGGTGCGACGCTCGCTGCTGTGGCACCGAGTTTTTCAATCCTGTTAGCTGGTCGGTTGATCCAAGCCATCGGAACCGGAATTTTTTTACCGTTGATGTTCAGTGTGGTGTTAATGATCTTTCCAATTCAAAAACGAGGATCGGTAATGGGCATTGTCGGGCTAGTGCTAACGAGTGGTCCGGCTCTTGGACCTACACTAAGCGGATTAATCATCCAGGTCAGCAGCTGGCATTATATTTTCTGGGTAATGATCGCGTTAAACGGGTTTTTACTACTGGGTGCATTAACGATTGAAAATGTTTCAACGATTTCCAAACCTAAAATTGATGTGGCTTCGTTGGTATTATCCACCATCGCGTTTGGAGGAATTATTTATTCACTGGCGGCATTAGCAGAAACGTCTCTTACCGCGCCGCTCGTCTTTGGCCCATTAACTGCAGGATTTATTGCCTTGTTGCTGTTTATCCTTCGCCAGCTGAAGATGTCGCAGCCAATGATCGATTTGCGTGTCTTTAACTACTCGATGTTCTCATTAGGAACCTTGCTTATGGTTGCTACTCTTTTTGTTATTCTCTCGGTATCGATTTTAATTCCGATCTATTTGAAGAGTGTACTCGCTTACTCATCGATTGCTGCTGGTCTGTTGATGTTACCTGCTAACCTATTAAACATCCTCATGGCGCCTATCGTCGGCTCTAGCTTTGACCGTGTGGGTGCACGCCTCTACACACGTGTTGGATTTGCCTTTATGACAGTAGCGGCCATTGCGTTTATCGTTATTCTGTCAGCTACGACGCCGGTATGGCAAATCATCGCAGCGCTTTGTGTCCTGTACTTAGGGATTTCCATGGCCATCATGCCCGCACAAACCCATGCGATGAATCAGTTGCCACCAAATTTGTATGCAGATGGCTCAGCCGCTATGAATACATTGACTCAAGTTGCAGGTGCTGCTGGGACAGCGATTGCTATTACCTTGTTTACAGCCGGCCAAAAAAATTACATTGCAGAGTTTGGTGCGCTCAATCCTGCAGAATTTTTAGCGTTTGGGACAAATTTCGCGTTTTATGCGGTATTGGTAGCAGCCATCGTTGGATTAATCGGTTCTCTGTTTATTCGCAACAACAAAGCTGTAAATTAACATAAAAACACACCAAGCCGTTGAAAGCTTGGTGTGTTTTTATGGTTATGGATCAACCAATCGTAAGCAAATCGAATTGAATCGTCGCAACAATTGCCGCAATAACCAAAATGACGATTTCACTCATGGTCAATATCCATTGTTTTGGATTATCGGTGTATTTCCATTCAAAAAAAGCCCTGACAGAGTAATCAATAATGGTGAATGCACCCCAAACAACAAGGTAAAGAGCGATTGGGTATTGTTTATACAACACGAAATAGATCGTGAAGATCATTCCAACCATCGTTGCGATTCGGATTCCCCAGTCTATTTTTTTATGTAGCTTGTTTATATGATTATAAGAAAGCCAATCAACTTTTTCTTTCTTAATAGCAAATACTTTTCTCAACATCCATTTCACCAACCAAATTACGCCGAACAAAACTGCCAAAAACAAACCGAGCGCTAGCACATTCATCTGAATTCCCCTTTCAACTAAAAAACAACTGATAAATGATGTAGCCTATTACTAATACTAAGATTAACAAAGCCATTCCTTTCCAACCCATATCACCCGCTGCGCCTGCTCCGTTGTCGAAGCCATCTCGCAAAGTTCCACCCGGATTGTTTTTCAATTCGTCTCGCTTTAAACTTTCTCTCATTTGCTGAGGTGTCTTTTTTTTCGCCATATGGATTTCCCCTCCTAAGTTTTCTAATCATTCGATTATGTCATAGTTTCGCATTTTGGTCTTTCCTTGTCGACGAAGACTCTAAATGCGCATCTCAAAGCTATATTCGCACAAAAGGACCTTGAAAGATTGGCTTGAACGGGCTATGCTCTCATTATCTACTATGACAATTTTGTTTATTGCTTTACGATTAAAGCGAATGAATTTCTAAAATTATTTGATAAGGGAGATACGAAAATGACTTTTTTCCAACATATACACGACCGAAAAAATACCCGTTCCGTTAAATGGGACACAATGGAAACAAGATACGGTATAGAAGACAGCTCAGACATTTTGCCTATGTGGATTGCCGATATGGATTTTCCTGCACCACCTGCTGTCTTAAAAGCCTTACACGACCGAGTAGAACATTCGATCTTTGGCTATTCGTTTATGTGTGAAGAATGCCGAACAGCTGTGATTGATTGGCAGAAAAAACGAAACGATTGGAAAATCGAATCAGATTGGCTGCTTTTCCATCAAGGGATTATTCCAGCCATCGCTTCAATCATTGAGACTTTCACAGAAAAACACGATAAAATAGTCGTCACTACACCGGTCTATCCTCCCTTTTTCGAGTTGGCTGAACATCAAGATCGAGAAGTAATCTATTCACCACTAGTTGTTCAAGATGGCCAATACGTCATAGATTTTAACGATTTTGAAGAAAAACTGCGAGATGCGTCTCTTTTCATTTTTTGTAATCCGCACAACCCCGGCGGCCGCGTATGGACACCTGAAGAGTTAACTGAAATCGTCCGATTGTGTAGCAAACACGACGTTCTTATTATTTCAGATGAAATTCATGGCGATTTAATGATTAAACCTCATCGTCACACGCCGCTCGCAAAAATTGCTGGCGCTGAAAGCGATAGAGTCTTTACCTGCATGGCTCCTACGAAAACATTTAATTTGGCTGGTATTCAAGTGGCCATGATTGTTGCCACAGACAAAGAAAAACGCGACAAGCTTGAAAAACATGCACTGGCTCATGGTTCTGGCATGCTCAACGCGTTTGCACCTGCAGCTTTGACTTCAGCATATAATGAAAGCGAGTCTTGGCTTGAGGACATGCTGACGACGATTTCTGACAATATCGATTTCGCCAGCAGTGAATTGCAGAAAAAAGTTCCTGGACTGCGCGTTATGAAGCCACAATCGACTTATTTGTTGTGGCTCGATTACAGTAGACTCGACTTAACAGAAGACGAAGTCATGAAAAAACTATTGTTTACTGGAAAAGTTGCACTAGAACCTGGAAGCAAGTACGGATCTGCTGGACTGGGGTATTTACGATTAAACGCAGCTTGTCCTCGTGCAACCTTAGCTGACGGAATAGACCGAATCGCCTTAGCCTTAACAAACAAGAATCCTAACTGATTTTTCAAAGGAGACTGAAACTAAGATGACCAAGAAAATGATCATGGTGTTCATTGTTGCTTTATTCCTCGCCGCTTGTAGTGACACCGCACCTCCAAACGAAACGGTAATCGCCGGTCACGAAGAATGGGCTTCATTGCCTGAATATCCGACAATCATAGAAGAAATCGAAGACGGGGACTATAAATTCGAGACGGTTTCGGACAATCAAGAAAAACGAATTCTGCTCCTTAGTGACAAAGAAGGTGTCGAACAATACAAATCGATCTTCATCAAAAATACAGATCGACTCATCCTCACCGATATTGATGACGGCGGAGAAATTTTTAACGCTGTTTTAAAGCAATGAATACAAAATCACACAAAAAGCCTCCAAGCATTCCACTAAAGGAATACTTGGAGGCTTTTTGTGTGATTATTTCTACTCCCGATTAAACTGTTTTCTTTTTGCTTTCGATTACCTTTAACTCTGCTTTTAATGCTTTTAACAGTGCGAATACCATAAGCACCATGACCAGAGAAAATGGCAAAGCGGCAATGATAATCGTATTTTGAATGGCTGCTAGTCCACCAGCCGACAAAAGAATTGCCGCGATAGCTGATTGCAGAACACCCCATACAATTTTAACGCTATTGTCAGGCGTCAACGAGCCACCTGTCGACTGCATGCCAAGAACGAATGTCGCAGAGTCAGCAGACGAGATAAAGAACGTCAACAGCAACATAATGGCGATGATGGACAAACCAAAACCAAATGGCATTTCATTGAACATCGTGAATAACGTTGTTTCTACAGCGCTGGTCGTCAAATCAACAACGCCTTTTTGCTGGATGTCGATTGCTGTTGCACCAAACGTAGAAAACCAAATCGCACACAATACCGTCGGCAGAAGTACCACAAAGATTAAAAATTCGCGGATTGTTCTGCCTCTAGAAACACGGGCGATAAACATACTTACGAATGGTGACCAAGAAATCCACCATGCCCAGTAAAAGATCGACCAAGCGTCTAGCCATTCTCGATTGCCGCTATTAAAGGCTTCTGTATTGGTGCTGAGTGGAATTAGATTTTGGATATAGGCACCAAAGGATTGCGTAAAGACATTAAAAATGAGTAAGGTCGGTCCCAAAACGACGACGAGTAAAAGCAAGACGAGTGCTAACACCATATTGATATTGGACAAGTACTTAATCCCTTTTGAGAGTCCAGACCATGCCGAAATAATAAACAACACGGTAATAATCGCAATAATAATCAGTTGACTCCAGTTGTTATTGGGAAGACCGAACAAATACGTGAGTCCCCCGTTAATCTGGACGGCACCAAACCCAAGTGAGCTGGCTACGCCAAACACGGTTGCGAAAATCGCAATCACGTCAATGAGCGTTCCCCAACCACCTTCCATTTTCTTACCGAATAGTGGTTTCAAGGTGCTCGAAATCAAGCCCCGTTCACCTTTGCGGAATTGGAAAAAAGCAAGGGCCAACGCGACGATTCCATACATAGCCCAGGCATTAAAGCCGTAATGGAAAAAAGTTCGTTGCATGGATTCTTTAAAAGCAGCTTCTGTTTCAGGATCTGCCGTTGCGGGTTGAATGGCGTAATGAGACAGCGGTTCATAAGAGCCGTAAAAGACGAGGCCAATTCCTAATCCTGCCGAAAAAAGCATCGCTACCCAAGTGGCTCGAGCGAATTCAGGACGGTCATTAGGTTTACCTAAGCGGATATTGCCGTAGGGGCTAATAATGAGGAATCCAACAACAAATAAGATGACGGTCATGATCAGCATATAATACCAGCCGAATACAGTACTCAGTACGGAAGTAATCGAGTTTGTCGCTTGTTCATACGCAACTGGCATTAATGCAGCAATCAGCACAGCAATCACGACAAGTGAGATGGTAATGTAAAATACTTTTGTGACTTTTTTCATATCGTTCTCCTTTTCGTTTTATTGTTTACGCATTTTTAAAGATAACGTATCAGGAGAATTGCGTCAAATTAGGCAAAATTCAGTTTCTCTAACAAAAACACCGCAGAAAATTAATTCTGCGGTGTTTTACTGGAGCCTTTTCTTGTCTTTATTCAAACAAAGGCGTTACGGGTTTTTCGTTGTGAACGTGCTCAATCGCTTCTGCTAATAAAGGAGCGACTGACAGAATGTTGATCTTCGAAGTACGTTTTTCTTCAGGCAAGTAAATCGTATTCGTCACGACAAGCTCTGTAATCGCTGAGTCCTGGATTCGTTGAACGGCTTGGCCAGATAACACAGCGTGCGTACAGCAAGCATAAATCGCTTTTGCCCCGTTTTCCACAAGCACATTAGCAGCTAAGGAAATCGTCGTAGCCGTATCGATAATGTCGACAATGATGATGACGTTTTTGCCTTTAATGTCTCCGACAATGTTCACCGTTTCGGGCTCATCTGGGTGCATCCGACGTTTGTCGATAAAGCCGATTGGCACGTCTAAATGACTTGCCAATTTACGCGCACGTCCAAGTCCTCCGTTGTCGGGAGCGACGACTATGGCATCTGTTAATCCTTTGTCCAAAAAATGCTTTTCTAAGATTTTGCCACCTAACAATTGATCTACTGGGATGTTGAAAAATCCTTGAATTTGAGGCGCATGCAAATCCATAGTGATGACGTGCGTTGCGCCTGCTTTTTCCAGCATATTCGCAACAAGTTTCGCCGTAATCGGCTCACGCGAACTGGCTTTACGGTCTTGACGGGCATAGCCGTAATACGGAATGACCACATTAATGGTTTTTACAGATGCTCGTTTTAAGGCATCAATCATGATCAACAGTTCCATAACGTGTTCGCTACCCGGTTGAGATGTCGACTGTACGACGTAAACATCTGCACCTCGGACGCTTTCTTGAATATGAATTTGAACTTCCCCATCGCTAAAATGGGTAATCGCGCTTTTACCCATCTCACAGCCAAGTAAATCCGCAATTTCTTGGGTCAATTCTGGATTCGAATTCAATGTAAACAGCTTAAAGTTTGTTCCTAGTTGATAAGCCACTTGATAGCCCCCTTAGTAATTTTTTTATAAATTTGATGGATGACTAGCTCTTATGCAGGTCAATCTACTGGCATTTGACTTGCAGCAGTTGGTTTTATAATAACCTGTTCGTAGGGTAATAGCCATAGATAAAATGTGGAGAAATCGCATCAGGCGAACGCTTTCTTATTTTTAATCAAGTATTTTTTACTTTGTTTTTTCTGGGAACGAATATAGAGAGAGAGCTGCGTTCTTAATTGCTTTTCGTTCCAGCACTTACTTTCTGCAGGAGTCGAGCAGTTGATGAGGTGAAATGAGACTTTCAGAAACTTATTCACACATTCACTGCAACCTGACCGATCATTCCATCTAAGTAGTGCCAATCCTCAAATAGATGGAATTAGTTTTTTGCTGAAAGTATTGATTTTCGTTCAAAATAAGCATGCAGTCTGTACGCCGTTATTTCTTGAGTCCAGTTGTACAAAGGCTCTCTTTCGGCATTAGATGGATGCAACTTGAATTTAAAAACACCATTTTCAAAAGAAACCACGTCATTTTTATCACTTTCGCTCCATTTCGTCATTGGCATCTGCGAAATCAAATCAGCCGTTTTCTTCTCGTCATATATACGTAATCTTTTTCCTTGTGCACCGCTCCAGTCGATATTCATACGGTAGTCCCTTTCCGTTAAATAGCTGTGAAAAAAAGGTGCTACTTCTTTTGGAGTTGTTGAGTCTAGCCAGCTTTCTGTGCCTTTTGACAGCATATAACTTAAAACGACCAGCTTATAGCTTTTGGTCATTGCTGTTTGTTCAACTTCTAAAAACCAACTCTTGTATGCCAGCCATACTTGTTGTTCTTCAGTCGTTAATTCATTGGCATAAGCAAGCATTCCGAAATAACTACCAAACTCTTGCTTGACTATTTTGGAGTCCGTGTTTGCATGAAGATGAAATTCAAGATAAGTGGGACGTCTTCCTGCTTCTTTTTTCAACTCATGGTAAGCCGTAACTAACAAGTCTTTACGAGGCGCTCTTTTTCTGCGCATTTCTTCAAGCAAGTTGATTACTTGCAAGTCCAAGTTGAACTCACACAAAGTAGGTACAAGTGGCGCAATAGGGTTATTTTTTGTCATATTGTCTTTTGGATCAAAAATAGCCAATTTCAAATCCGCATTCCGATAATTGCCGATAAAATCAATAATGACACAATGTGACTTTCCTTCTGCAATTCGCAGACCTCGCCCAATTTGCTGCGTATAAACAGCTAGTGATTCTGTCGGTCGAATAAACAACAGTGTATCTACTTTTGGAATATCGACTCCTTCATTAAATAGGTCTACCGTGAAAACAACTTCAAGTTCTCCCGTTTCTAATTTGGAACGGGCTGTTTTTCGCTCTTTTGGATGAGACTCTCCGTGAAGTGCGATAGAACGCACACTTTTTCGTTGGAAGAAGTCATTCATATAGACAGCTTGTTTAACAGAAGAGCAAAAGACAATGGTTCTCGTCTGTTTGTGACGATTCCATTTTTCGTAGATCTTTTGCGCAAAACTATCACGTAACTGTAACTGAAGCAATTCCTGTTCATCGTAGCGCGTTCCTCTCCATGGAATAGCTGAGTAATCGCTAGCATCATACACTCCATAATAGCGGAACGGAGAAAGCCAATTGCGCTCAATAGCATCTAAAAAATGAATCGATATCGCGACGTTTCCATCGCATAAGGCATAGACATCTTTATTGTCCATACGATCAGGTGTTGCGGTAATGCCTAGCAAGAATTTAGGTTCGAAGTGATTTAGTAATCGTTCGTAAGTTGGTGCCGCTGCATGATGAAATTCATCGATGACAACTAAATCAAACGTATCCTTTTCAAACCGATCTAAATGATACTGACTTCCTAATGTATAAATAGAAGCAAAAATAAAATCTGCGTCCGTTTTTTTCTCTAAAGCATTATAAAACGCGTTCGTCCTATCGGGATGAACATGCTTGAAGGATTGCTGGGCTTGCATCAGAATTTCTTCTCGGTGAGCAACAAACAACACCCGTTTAAATTGATCCGCAAAAAAAGCGGCCAAATACGTTTTACCTAATCCGGTTGCTAATACGACCATTGCCCGGTTGTAATCTTCGGCTAGCACATTATCCAAAGCGTCGAGCGCTTCTTGTTGTGCAGGTCTTGGAGAAACGGATGCACCGTAAGCTTCTTGAGTTTCCGCCACTTCGGGTTGTTGTGGGAGAATCGGACCGACTGTCATTTCAACTTCTTCTGCTTCTGACCACACCGGACTGATGGGTCGTTTTGTATTTGCTGCTGTATGTAAGAACCGATACTCTGCCAGCGTCTCTTTGTTTAAAGACACCGTTTGCTCGGCATAAAAATATTTCAAAAATTGAGTTGTCGCTTCCTCAAAAACTTCTGCATCAACAGACGTTGGCGCAATTAAATTCCATTCAACTCCATTGGTTAAAGCAGTAGCTGATAAATTAGAAGATCCTATTACTAAATGGGACGTTTCTGTTCCTCGAAACAAATAAGATTTGGGATGAAAAGAAGTTCCACCACTCTTCCAAATTCGAATTTCAGCAGAAGACAACTCTTCAAGCAGTAATTGCAGTGCATCTGGCTGTGTGACAAATAAATAATCGCCTACCAGTAGTTTAATCGGTACGCCTCTTTTTGCAGCTTGCTGCAAGAAAGGAATGATTTTTTTCACGCCTGACTTCATAGCGAAAGCTGTAATCCACTGAATTTCAACTGCTTCATTTGATAATCTCTCTAAATGTGAAACAAGCTGAGAAGTAACCAGTTCCAGCTTAGTCATCTTCTACCTCGATTAAAAAGATCCGCTTTTCAAAACCGCCACGTTTCTCAGCTTTCGCCTTGCGCACTTTTTCTAATTCGTCAAAAGAAGAACCTTGAACCTTTATTGCTGCGTGGAGTAGTTCGAGGATGTCAGCCAGCTCTTCAATAGCTTCTTCGTTCGTATTCGCTTCATTATATTCATCAAGTTCTTCGCTGAGTTTCTTTTTTACTTCTACTTCGTACTCTTCTTTCAGTAAAATACGTGTTGAAAATTGTTTACCTGTTTTAGTGATCACTTCGGGTATCCCGTCGCGTACTAGTTTGTTGTAAATTGGCATGGATGGTCTCCTTTTCAATAGTATTTATTTACATTATTTTAACATATACTTCGTGTTTCTCTGCTCTAAAAATCACAGTACTTGTACTTGTTATTTAAGTTTCCCATCGAAGTCTTGCTACTGAACCTCCAAAGAAAAACATACCACGCAACCCCTTGTTTCCAATTTACTATAACTCTAAATCCAGTGTATTTTTGTTATTATACAACTCGATTCAAGTTGCTCTTTCCGAAAGTATTCCTGTAATAAAGTTGCTTTTATAATATACTAATATTAGGAAAAAATATTAATCACTGTTAAATCATGAGATTTTTGATTAGCATGAAACAATTAGAGGAGTTTTTAAAATGAAATGGAACCACTTAATGATCCTTTTGCTATCTGTCTTTCTAGTCGGCTGTACCGATGTAGAAGAAACAGCCATTACAAACACAGAGGCACAGGAAGTACCTGCAGATGAAGCAAATGATAATCGCGAAAAAGAAGAACCTGTCACACCAGCTGTTGAAGAGCAAGCTGTTGAAAAAACACCAACAAAAACAAGTGATGACCTTTTAGCAGGATACGACCTAATCGAAGTCGATGGCGGGGATTTGTCGGGCTCTCGTGAACCTAATGTCGCCGTGAACATTGGCTTTGGCGATCGTGACTATTGGGCATTTACAAACGAATACGGACAATTGGAACGGGTTGTTGCGGACGAAATCGTTTTGCAGGATGACGATACCGAACCTGTCTTATCGACTGGCAGGTACTATTCGGACGAGGCAAAGGTGCCGGGTGTGGAAAGTGATCTATTAGATGAAGGGCATGTCCTTGCCGATTCACTTGGCGGGGTTTCGAATGCTTATAATATTACGCCGCAAGAAAGTACGCTCAACCGCCATGGGGATCAAGCGTATATGGAAGATGCCATCCGCGATGCCGGTGGTGCTACAGATTTTGAAGCCATTATTACCTATACAGATACAGAAACTCAGATCCCATCGAGTTATCAATACACCTACACATTAATGGGCAACGAAATTGTTGATACGTTTGATAATGTGAACCCTGATGAAGTAAACGCATCACTCGGGTTAACAGATAGCGAGCCGACAGATTCAGCTAGTGCAAGCAGCGCTACTACAATTGAGGATGTTTCTAACGTGGATACCAATGGCAACGGACAAGTGACGATCAAAGAAGCCGAAGCAGCCGGATTTAGTATGCCAATTATGAGCGATCATTGGTTGTACCCACATATGCGTGATAACGATAACGACGGGATGGTAGGTGAGTGATTTTCTAGCTCACGTGAAAATTGTCCCTTGTTTCAGGAGGTTAAGGTATTGAAAAAAGGGTTCCTTTTAATTTTACTGACCATTTTCTTAAGTGCATGTAACCCCGTTAAGGATAGCGATATCGTGCTCGAGCAAAAGGAAATAACAACTAATTCGGAGAAGTTTGAAACGTTTATCAGAAATCTTGAAAATGGACAAGAAGATAAAATACGCATTGTCCAAAGAACTACAGAAGGCGATCCAATTTTTAATACACTAGAATATAATGGTAAAACTATTACATATACGTATGACAACTCTCGGGATAAATTTGGTGATTCAAATACGGGATTAGAAAGTGGAACTTGCGAACATCTAGAAAGTGAAACGAGCGAAACAGGTAGAATCTACCGTTTGAGCGGTTGCTCTTCTGAAGTCGGAGAGTATTTCGAGTTTGAAGTTCTAGAGTAACTTTTTAATGACTGGAGAAAACATCAATAAATTTCAGCAGAACGAAACTTGGTATCACTGATGAGTGGTTGAATTTTTTAATTAGGTAGATTTGAATTTCTGAATTGGTTTATAAATTAATAAGCTCCTCAACTTTTAAAAAGGCTGAGGAGCTTATTTTTTTGTAAATTTTTATGCTTCACAAGCGAAATCATCTTTATCACGATCATTTTCGATTGGTAGGCAGCATGGCCCTTCTGAACTCCTCATGGATAACCAGTTCGAAGTTCTGTGCAATTACTGAAGTTTCCTGAAGCGACCCAAATATTAGCAGCAACCTCTTGTGCAGCTTGTTGTTCAAGTACTAAGTTTTCAGTAGCTGCTACTTGCTCAGCTTTTTTCTGAGTAGCTATTCTTTCTTTTTCTTCAGCTAATCGAAGCTCTCCTAACTTAGCTTCTTTCTATTTTGCAATGGCAACCTCTTCATCTACTTTAGCCTGTTCTTCAGACTCTTCTATCGCTGCTAGTTGCATACCTTTCTGTGAGTCTGTAGTTGTGTCTATGAAGATAAATGATATGAGAAAAAACTACCAAAGCCCACATGATTTTTTCGATCTTTTAGTAAAAATTTCTTAGTAAATCTTCTAATACCCCAAATAAAAACTCCATAACTTCATAAAGAGATACCTTCACACGAAAGACTCCTCACTCATTCTGTTAAAGAAATACATACTGTTTCTACAGAAACGATCGCATTTTCTTGTGAAGAAAACGACTCGATTCCCTCCTATTACTAACAGTTGCAACATACGTTCTTTAACCGTTTCAAACGAAATAATGAAAAAGTGAAACGAAACCATAAACTCGTTCGTATAAAGTAATAACGTCTCAAAATCCACGCTAATCGGAATCAACCGGCGAGCCCTGTCAGCGTATTTGTTCCCTCGCTGTATCAAGCAACGTTTAGATGCGGAAACCTAGGTTGATTTTGCATTTACCCTTAGGCGCTTAGAAATCGTGCTGATTCATATTTTGTTGAATCAGCACGATTGATGAATAGGATTTTAGAGATACTGGAAATTAGTCCTATTGAGATGTATTTTCTCTTGTCACTGCATTTATCGAATGGGCGATGAGTCTGTACGATTATGAGAAAAATACTAAGTATCTCAAGAGATATGAGTGGTTCCAAAGGGATTTGGCGTCTACTGAATACCAAGAATTAATTTTCGGAAATGATGATGTTCGTTATTCTTATTGGAACACGCTAAATTTAGACTTACTGCATTTTTAGTAGGCTGTTCCAGACAAAGGAGACTCTAATGAGCGGTTTTTTCTTAATCCTTATGGGATTTTTTATTGTTGGTGCAAACCTTACGGGATTTATCTTCTATAAAAAGAGGGCGAATTTATACGATGCCGCTTTTATCCTATTTTTATTAGCGGTTTTGTTTGGAGCAATCGGTGGTTTAATCGCACTTTTAGTTATCCGTGACGCTCTCCATTATTTTACGGCTTGCAAGTAGGATACTATTTACTAATAAATAGTATTGTTACTTTCTTGATTGCCCTTGTTGTAACTGCAATACAAAGATATAACCACAATAAATTATAGTTCATGCTTGTATTCAAGTAACGAGTGCAGTTGTCGAGAATTTTTTTAAGGAGAGTGGCTAATGTTTATAAAGAAACGCACATTAATAATACTCACTACTTTGATTTTGATAATAAATGGTGTTTTAATTTATTCTTTATACTTTAGTAAACCGAGAAACTCACTTGAATTATATCAAGCTATTGCTTTTGCAGATGATTTCGAACAAGTTCAAAACTTAAATTTGGCAGGCTATGAAGATAATTTTAAGAAAGAAGACTTTGATTACATTAAAAGTGAAAAGTCGATTGCAAACAGCATAAGCCAAATGACGTTGTTTGCGTATGACGAAAAAACTTATGTCATTATGACTTCTCCTGGAACACGAAAATTAAAAATTTTAACAGTAGAAGAGTTACCGAAAGATATAAGGGATTATTTTAGTGAATGACTAGAGTGAAATTTCATTTAATAATAGTGCGTTGGTTTTTACTCAGCCTTTGCATCTTACTTGTTTTAACGTTTTTTATTCAGCAATTTTTATAAGGCGTAATCTATGAATGCGGACTGATGTCATTCCATATCCCAAAACCGAACATGGTTATTGGTTAAAAGAAAATGTGCTCGACGCAATTAGCAGCTGTTTAGAATTTACCTGGAAAGGATGAGTTTTATGTTATCGATACTTTCACAAAACAAACAGAGCCTGATGAATGTAAAAGATGTTTCGGTAAAAGGAAAATACATTCAAGGTTTTGTCGAAAACAGCTTTTTAGATCAATGGAATAAAACGATTGGGAAATATGAATCCAATGAAAGAGCCATCGAAATTCTTAGTGAACTATTTGCGAAAATCGAAGAAAGCCCTGGTTCTGCTGTGACGTTTACTATGCCTCAGAAGTAAGTCAGCACCACGAGCCTTAACCGAACGGGTCATCTTTCTAGTAAAATATGCTGAAGTTTAATTAGGGGGGTGAACATTTGTCAGTTACCATCTAGATGATCCTCATTTTGGGTGACACTCAACTACAGCGTCACATATTGCCTAAAGAAACTTTCCAAAACAATTTCTTTTTCAAAGAAAAAGCATTCGAAAGTAGACCATCCAAATCAATCCGAATTAAAAAACGGAAAGATAAATTGCCGGCGATGAATGCCACGCTTAAAAACTTAAAAACCAAGCTAACCTCCGACTATCTACATACACTAATTATGCAACCCTATTATGCTGAATTTGGGCACTTAACTACTGCTGTATTGGATTTTCTTTGTCTAGTAGTTAACCCAAATGCGTATTTACTAATGGCTTTTATTTGTTCCATCGTTAATTTTTTCATTCATATTCCCTACTACTTAATTCAAAGGTATAATCGTCCGAGATTACTCAACGTGAAATTCAGGAAAGGGTACTCTTCAACAAATGAGCTAGATGAAAGTGGAAGGGAGGTAGGATAGTGGGTGAAATAGACAAGCGAAAGAGATTGAGCGAAGAACCTTTTGCCTTTGAAGTAGGGAAAAAAGGAACGGTAGTTATGTTTTTGGTGAGAAACAAATTAAAATAATAAGAGACAAAGAAGCTGAGCGTCTCATAGCTAAAATCAGTAAAGTTGAAAACAATATTACAGAAGTACAGTTATTATTGGCTAAAATTACTGGCAACTTCAAACATGGCAATGAGAAACTTGGTAAAAACAAATCGAAATAAGTGTAAGAAATTGGCGGGAGAACAATATCGGCCATTTTCTATTTTTATCACTATGAATTTCAGGAGTTGTAGCATGAATGATTTTTATACAGCATTAACCTATTTAACTAACACACTGTATAAACCCTATAATTTGGTGGTAACGTCGATTCAAGAAGAAAAACAAAACGCGATGTATGGTGCAGGTACATTTCAACTATCCTTTAGAACCATTCGATTCCGCGTAGCGAATGTCACACCCAAAAAAACAGGGCAGTTTGTCGCTTTTTGGGAAAAAGACGAAAACAATGAAAACCAACCTTACTTGTACGACGAAGCACCGGATTTATTGGTGGTAATCGTATTTAAAAACGGCCATGACTTTGGTCAGTTTGTCTTTCCGAAAAAAGTTCTTCTTAAACACACCATCCTTAAATCTAGTGTCACCAAAGGAAAAATGGCCATGCGGGTCTACCCAAGCTGGGATCATCCCACTAGCAAACAAGCGATAAAAACACAGCAATGGCAGCTGCCCTATTTTATTGATATGCGACTTTCGAAGCCCTTACTCAAAGAAAAAATCACAGAATTGTATTGCCACTAACATTTGGGATAGCTATTAATTGCGATGAAAATGTAGAAAGCCGTAGTCAAAACATGGTTGTTTTTGACTACGGCTTTTTTCATTTTTTAATTTAGCTTGTGGTGCTTCCGAAGAAGTAAGGAATCAGAGCTTTAACTGCTCGCTAGGGTCATTGATGAGAAACACTTGCAAAGACCTTATACTTACAGCAAAATCATCCGTAAACTCCTGAATATTGGCCCTTGTCTTCGGATCTACCCTTTTTTCATCCGTTCTTCTGGTGGATGTTCTGTGCTAAGCCTTCATTTCTGTGACTTGCTCCATTACTTCTTTGTCAAACCCTTCTGCATAAGAACCATTTTTTCGGACGCCGCTCCCCAAATGATACTCGCTAGCCCTCACAGTTTGATGGATTTCTTCTATATTCGTCGGCGTTAATCCCCCACCACACAGAATAGACGGGCCTTCCATCTCTTTTGATAACTCGACTAACTTTCTTAACTGGTTCTTGCCTTTCAAACAATCCACATGACCACCAGATGTTAAAATTCGTTTCACTTGTTTTTTGTAGTTCGCTAATGCCCTATATGCATACAGCTGATCGTCAATTTCATCAAACGCGCGGTGGAATGTGATATCGAGCTGATCAGACACCGCAATGACTTTTTCTAGTGCTTGTTCATCTATTGCGTAATCCTTTGTTAAAGCTCCAAATACAATTCCGTGACCACCCAAATTCAACACATTTTTGACATCTTCGATGATTGTGTTCATTTCTGAATCGCTATAAAAAAATCTCGACTGTGAGGACGTATCATTACTTGAACCGGTACCGTCACACTGTTCAACACTTGCTTGATGGTTTCAAAGCTCGGTGTTAACCCTCCCTCATCGATGGAGGAGACAAGTTCTAGTCTAGCTGCTCCCATTTTTTCTGCTTGGATTGCTTCCTGTTCATTTTGTACAATGACTTCTATACTCATTTTTCATTTCCTTTCAGACTGGACGATTATACTGAACCCCAGTGCGCCAGATCCATCATAATCTTCTTTTTCATAGCTTTATCGTATGGGTCCTATAAACGCATCCCATTATGTTGCACATTCTTTTAACTTTTATCTTTGCCTAGAGTCATTTCACTTTTCCTATGCATTTCCTAATTTCCTTGCTTTTCCACCTAACAAGAACGGTATTTACTACTGGTCGCCTAGGTTCATTGAAATACTTATTAATTGATAACTAAAATGGGTAAACTTAAAAAAAGAAGGAGGAGAAACCTTAATGATTAACAAAATCGGTCAAATTATGCTTTATGTAGACGATCAAGAAAAAGCAATACGTTTTTAGACAAAAAAAGTAGGCTTCAGTATTATTGCAGAAGAAACTACTCATGGCATGAGATGGATCGAAATTGCTCCATCGAAAGACTCAGAGACAAGTATTATTTTACACGATAAAAAAGTAATTGCTAAGATGTCTCCGGAACTAAATCTAGGTACACCCTCTTTAATGTTCTCAACCGGAAATCTCGATAAATTATATACCGACTTAACAAATAAAGGCGTTACTACCGGAAAAATAGTGGAAATGCCTACTGGCAGAGTATTCAACTTTGCGGACAGTGAACAGAATTACTTTGCAGTTATGGAAGCAGGCAAGTGAGTTTTTGCATCCACATCTAGTGGCAATGACTAAAGCAGCACCGCTTTTGCGACGCTGCTTTAGTTTTCTTTCCGAAAATCGTAGCTGTCCTCATGAATCGTTAACACCATGTTGTTAATAGCTAGTGTTTCTTCATCTACCCACTCGACATTTAATGGTCCATCTACGAAGTTATAATAGATCGTTTCTGATTTCTCACGGTCTTTATCAAAAATGGAAACTCTCACATTTTTATAATCGATCAATCCCGAATAATGATAAATTCTCACTTCATATTCCCCATTAGGCGAAGTTAATCTTTCGTTTAGATAGCCCTCTGGTAAAAAACTTGAGTTGAACTGCCAATTAAGAGCGTAAAAAGAAACTACGATTGCACCTGTAACTACGACTACCAAATTCCTTCTCGGGAAAATTTTGTCCCTTTTAAAGAGATTTATACCAAGTCTACTTATTAGAATGATCAATAAAATGACGGTTAGTACCAAAACCATAAGAACAGCTATCGTTAAAAAATGAAACAAGTCATTATTCAAATTACGACCTCCACATCTGCAATCCATGCCTTCTTTTTTATATGGCGTAGGATATCTTTTATTACTAACGAAATACTTTAGTAGGAGGATTCAGAATATGGAGAGGAGAACTAAAAAAGGAACTTTTTTTCAAGTCTTTTCAATCCTGTATATTTAAGTAAATTTCCATTTGTATTAAGAAACTAATTGCCTGCCCATTCTGTCTTACTTACTAATCATGTTTTGCGTAAATGGAGGGATAGCTATGTGGTTTCTACTAGGCGCTATGGCAATAATAGCAACTTGTATAAATCTTGCTATGTATGCGACAGGCAAAGATTATAAATTGGCGATGGCCATGGGCTTATCTTTTACAGCGTTAACTGTAGTCGCGGATTATAGTATGGTGTCGAGCTGGGTAGAGGCGGAAGATTGGTCTGCTTTACTAGATGTAGTTCCGATAATGGCAGGCGCGTTGTGGGTGTTAACCATCCTATCGATTTTATTGAATATAACGCCTATTCTGTTAGAACTGAAAAACAAAAATAAATAGGATTAATTCAAATTTAGGACAGAATCCATTTAAGAAAGGAATACGAATGAAAGAGACCTTATTGAAGTACCTAGAAAGCAATTTCCCTAACTTAACGAGTGAGTTGTATGTAAGGTTTGATCTAGGCAGTCCGCATGAAAATGGAACTGAAGCAAGAATCGATCAAGTTACGACAAGAGTGACTAGCTTGTTCGAAGAGGTATTCAAGCCGGACGAGTTTATTTATCTTTACATCAAAGATTACGGTGGGACAGAAGATAGTATGTTTGGAAATAACACACCAACGTATCTTACTGATTTACTAAGTAACCAAAGGATTGAAGAGGACATTTTGTACGATATCGATGAGGATGTTGACGAGTTAACAGGCAACACGATAGAACTAAAAAATGAATTCAACGTGAAAATTGTCTATGCAAAATTAGCCTCTATTCACTACCGAGAAATACTGAAAGGCATTGGGAATTATGAGCAAGGTCGAGATCCTTCTATTGGCGAATCTGTATACTTTATGAACACAGAAAAAGACCTCGTATTTCACATGTACGACGATCGTGGATGTGACGTTTTCGGCTTAAATAAGGATACGCTTGCCCCCCTATATCATAAGTTCAGAAAGTGGATTTTAGACTATAACCGGATTGAAATAGATTATGCTTTTGAAGAAGGATTATACACTTACGTTGAAACTACTGATGAGAAAGAGAAAAGAATTAAAGCCGACCAGCTACAAGTAAAAGAAACGAACATTGATTTATTTCAGGACAATACTTGTCACATCACCCATACGCTTGTCATACCGAATGACAAGACAGATGAGTGTATCAATGAACTATCTGAAACTGGTTTCACTCTTTTTATCGATACGAAAAATTGCGCGTGTAGCCATTTAAAAGTAACCAAAACAGACGCTTTGGCCGTTATTGATTACCAAACTGAGCTTATGTCTTTGTATTCGAAGAAATATGAAGGCGCGTATTTAGGATGGTCTGTGAGAAAAGCTTTTTAGTTAAGGTTGTGGTGGAGACGGTTTTAGTACAAAAATTTCGAAGGAATAAGTGAATTCAAAGGAAAGATTTTACTCGAAAAATCAGTATCGATATTCCTCTATTTTCTCTATCAAACTGCGTATATGTATTGAACTTCAACGAGAATCGCTGTATACAAGAATTCAAAATCTATCATTTTACAAACAAAACAAAATGTAATACAATGTATTACAAAGAGCAGAAGGGGGTTTTATTCATGGCCACTATTTCTTTGCGTGTGGATGACCGCGACAGCAAACTCATCCGCGACTACGCCAAACTGAAAAACACATCTGTTTCGGATTTGATGCGGAATGCCATCATCGAGAAGATTGAAGATGAACTGGATGTCGAAAACTTTGACCGGGTCCTTGCCACTATGGAAACAACCCATTCCTTGGATGACGTCAAAAAAGAATTGGGTTTATAACCAACGATGTATGCAGTTCATTTCTCAGATGTCGCGTTGAAGAAATTAAAAAAGATGGACCGGTACCAGGCCTCTCTCCTGATTGGCTGGATTGAAAAGAACTTGAAGGATACCGACGATCCACGAATACAAGGCAAGGCATTTGTTGAAAACCACAAAGGCAAGTGGCGTTACCGGGTTGGTGATTACCGTATTTTAGCGTTGATCGAAGACGAAAAGATCATTATTACCATTATCGATGTTGGGCATCGAAAAGATATCTACGAATAAGAAGACAGGTGCATGCGCTTCAATAGGCTGCACCTGTTTTTCATATTCCACAGTAAGCATTTGACTGGAATGACCGTCATGAAAATCTTTATATCAATTGGTTTCTCCTCGGACTATAACCTCTTCCAAGCGGTTCATAAATTGGACGCGTTGCTTCATGAATAAGTAGAATGAGTAAGAGTATGATGATTACAGAAATGAAGGAGTCTTATGATGAAGAGTACCTGTATTATGAGGAAAGTCGATCAGCTTGGCCGCATTGTCACGCCGATCGAGTTGAGAAGATCCAAGAGTAGCCACTTTCGATGAAAAATTATATAGTGAAGCTTACAGAACCTACCACGCCTCTTCACAATGCGAATCACGGTGGATCGTTTTATTTCCTCATTTATTCATCCAATCCTGCATTTTATACATTTTTGATTAATTGAATTTTGCTGTTCATTATTTCATCTTCGCAAACTTCCACATGTGTTAGGGAGAAGTTTGTTAATCTTTTTTTGCATTGCTACTAACTTTATTCATAACATACGGATAAACGCAAAAATCGGGATAAATCATTCCATTAGAAAAAGACTGCCGGGTTTTGATGCTCTGACAGTCTTTTCTTCATTCACTTCCCATGTATTTAACGATTTCGGTCATTCCTTCTTTGTTGATCCAAGATTCGCTTTCTTGTTTTGCAGCTCTTGCAAGAGAATGCGCGCGCCTGTCAGACTTAAGGTGAGCCCTGGCGCAAATTCTTTGTTTTCCACTAATACCTCACCTGTTACCAAACAAGCACCGGCGGGTTGGTATTTTCTCAACACAATCACATCTTCTTCTACTAAAATCTCCACGGGATCTCCAACGCTCATTTCCATTCCGCTTCTCAGTTCTTTCGGAATGACGATGCGTCCAAGTGAGTCTGTGTTTCTTACGATTCCTGTAGTTTTCATGGGCACACTCTCCTTTTGTTACATACACGTTCTGGTCAGGTTCCTTCCTTACCGAAAGGAACGCACGTTCTCATTATATCACTTCCCTGCTATTTCTGTGCTTACATTTTAGAAAAACTCCAGAGAATAAGTCTATTTTTTTAGCCCTAGGCATTTTGCTTGAAACAATGAAACGAATGCGTAGCTGATTCGTAATAAGGTTATAGACATTTTGGATTTTTACCAAGGAGGAACAGGCACATGAACAAAAAAGCATGGAACTTGATGGGATGGAGCAAGACCGTCATTCAAGTAGTCGCTATTATTCTAGCGTTGTACCCTGCGAAGTTTCTGTACGCCCGCGTTGTGCATAAGGCTTTTGATGACGTGAAAATGGAATAATCTTGAAGCTTGAGTGTTGGTTCATCTCCAGCTAGTGTTGAGGCCATAGGAGTGAATGCGCATGAACCACCCAAAATTGGTTTTCTTCGATTACTTCATTTTGTTTCCCGTACTATTTCTGTTCAGTTCGTTGCTGTGGCGATTTGTCATTCGAAATGGTGAGTTACTCATTGTCGCAGCAGATGCGTTAGCTATTTTGGCTATTTATTATTTTTTCGTCAGCACTTTTTTGGTTACTCGGATGAAGGGGTCTTCGTCCTGACGGCTACCTCGAGCTTTACTTTGGATCAAGGATGGATATAGAACAGGAGGACTAGAATTGAAAAAATATTACGCCTACCACTCGCTAATTATGGCAATTTACGCCATCGTACTTCTTTACTGCCTGCTAAATAACCGATTTGTACCGGTTTTGATTGTGGCCATACTTGGCATGCCACTCATGATTTTAAATTACAAGAAAAATCATCCAGCTAGCAATCGTAAAGTCGTCAAATAAAAAAGGAGTGAATTTCGAATGATTTTCCGAAAAGCTGTTATAGAGGACCTACCTAACATTGTTCAGCTTCTAGCAGATGACGAATTGGGTACTACGCGTGAACGGTATGAAACTCCTTTGCCAGACTCTTACATCGAAGCGTTTAACGCGATAGAAGCTCAAGTTGGAAACCAGCTCCTGTTAGCTGTTGAAGGAGCTTCGATTATTGGCTGTCTTCAACTGACGATTATTCCGGGTCTAGCAAGGCAAGGCATGAAACGCGCCCAAATTGAAGGTGTGCGTGTTGCTCAAAATCAGCGTGGAACCCAAGTTGGCGAAGCTTTGTTTAAAGAAGCAATGGCCATTGCCAAAGCCGAACATTGCGGACTCGTTCAGTTAACCACAGATAAAAAACGGAAGGATGCTCATCGTTTTTATGCACGATTAGGATTTATCGCAAGCCACGAAGGCATGAAATTCATTTGTCCATAAAAAAAACCTTGCTTTCGCAAGATTCTAGACTGTAGACAAAGTCTTATTAAACTGAATAGTGATGTATAATCTCCAACTGAGCTGGCCACTTCGCTTTCCGGTGGGCTCAACTTCAGTCAAAGTGAGATTCTTTAGTACACTTCACCATAAAAATACATGATCAAGCCTTTTCATCTACTCACTTAAGGATTCGGAGCACCAAGTGGCGAAGGGCAAAGATATGCTCCTGCATCGCTGCGCTAGCTTCGTCGCAAAGCGTCCGCTTGGTGCGGAGAATCCTAGATGCATACAAAAAAATGAATAATTATTCTTTTGTCTACAAGCTGAATCTTGCTTTCGCAAGATTTTTTTTTATTTTTTAAACGATTTGACGACGTCTTTGAACTTGAGGCGGTTGCCGTAATTCAAGGAACCGAATTTGTAAATATGAATCGATAACGCGGCGAACAATACGACGGTCCCCACCATAATCACACTTGAAATGAGCAGAGAAGTCATCGGCACACTGGTCAGCATATACCGAATCGGCATCGTAAATAGTGAGATAAACGGGATAAACGAAGTGACTTTTACGACTGCGTTATCAGGTGCGTTCATCGCAAATGTGGCGGCAAAGTACGCCAAAATAAACAAGAACGTAATTGGTGTTACGGATGAGTTAACATCTTCTACTTTGGACACCAAGCTGCCTAATGCGGCGTAAATAAACAAGTATAAAATATACCCCATTACGGAGAACAAGATGTACACGAGCAATACGTCCCCTGTCATTGATCCTTGCACCAGGTCTAGCACAAACTGTGGGTAATTTTCTTTGTTTAACATAAACCCAATGACCCCAAATAAGAGAATGGCAGCGACTTGCAGCATTCCTGTTAACCCAACTGCTCCTACTTTCCCAAGGATGAGGGTTCGGGGGTTACTTGAGGTAATGAGTAGCTCCATCGTACGGGAATCTTTTTCTCTCGCTACGGATGTCGCGACGTTCGCCCCGTAAAGCAGAATGAGCATGTACATCGTGATCATGACTGCAAACGCAATGGCGGTGCCTGACTGGGCATCTTTTCCAAGAAATACCGTTTCTTGTTCGATTGGTTGCGCTAAAATTTCACGAACTTCTTGACTGTCGATGCCTTTTTCGTCAAACAAACGATTTTCGTTCAGTTGCTTTAACTGCGATTCAAAAACCAGTTGCTCGGTCGAATCCGTCGTGCTGTCAAAAGAGATGTAGGTGTAGCTGTCGTAATCTTTTACGACAAATCCGGCTGTCTCCTCTTCGTTTTGTATGGCTTTTCTTAATTCGTCTTCGGTTGCGTAGCTTTCTTTTCCAAACACCGGACTGACGGCGTCTTTGATTTCTTCATTTTCATAGACGACGACAAGTTCTTCGTTTTTCGCAGCGTCTTCTTCTGTTTCGTCGCTTCCAAACCAAATCACGAAGCTCGGAATGGTGGTGATGAGCAGCGTAATAATGCACATGATGGCCGTGGTAATGAGCAAGCTTTTCTTTCGAATCATGCCAAGAAATTCAAACGCAAAAACGGTTTTAAGCTTTTTCATTTTGATCACCTGTTTTCTCAATGAAGATTTCTTGGAGACTTGGTAAGTAATCCATAAACATTGTAAGTTCTATTCCTCGGCTAAATATGCCTTCCACAAAAGAACGTTTGGTTTCGTTTGGTTGAAGCGTTAAAATAACATCTTGTTTTTCAAGAGTATAGTCATAGCCTGACAGAAAACTTACGTTGTCTTGATCTGCAAACCGTAAGCGCAGCTTGCCTTTGCCCATTTTCTTTCGAATGTCGTTTAAATCTCCATCTAATACAATCTTGCCATCATTAATAATGGCAATATCATCGCAAAACGACTCGATGTACCCCATTTGATGGGAAGAAAAAATAATGATGCGATCTTCTCGAATGTAATTTAATAACGAATCTTGGAAAATTTTTGAGTTTACCGGATCCAGTCCTGAAAACGGCTCATCCAATATCAAAATATCCGGTTCGCAAATAAACGCTTGCGCAATTTGCACTTTTTGTTGGTTCCCTTTAGACAGCGTATCGAGTTTTTGGTCTAAATAAATCGCAATGCCAAATTCTTCTGCCCATTTTTTCATGGAATGCTCGGCATCTTTTTTATTTGCCCCGCGCAGCTCCGCAAAATAAATCAACTGATCTTTTACTTTGAATTTCGAGTACATGCCGCGTTCTTCAGGCAAATAGCCAATGCGGTAATCGGTCGGATTGAATGTTTTGCCGTCTATTGTAATCGAACCGGTATCTCCTTCAAACACATCCATCAAAATTCGCATAGATGTCGTTTTTCCAGCACCGTTTCTTCCTAAATAACCAAAAATCTGTCCTGAGTTAATCGTTAAGTTAATGCCTTTTAACACATGTTTGTTGTTAAAGGATTTGTTTAGTTCTTCGATTACGAGCTTCATATTGACACCTCCACAGAGTAGATTGATCTCTTTGAATCTATCTTAACATAGAACTTTTCCCATTATAACCCATCTTTATTTTATACTGTTTTCAAAATGAACTTTATAAGTTCAGGCTGTCCCTATGTAAGCGGGTTACGTGTTGCGAAAAGTTTTGTCTTTCATTTTATTGGTCCTATTCTTAAGTGCCTGTAATCCTGTTATGGATAGCGACATGCTGTTCGGGCACGGAGAACTCATCATTAATTCGGATAAATTTAGAGCATTTACCTGAAATCTTACAAATGAAAAAGAAGATAAAATCTGTATTTTTCGAAGAACTACAGAGGGCGATCCAATTTTTGATACATTAGATTATAATGGCGACAATGTTGCGCATACGTATACTAATTCTCATAATGAAGTTGGAGGTTCCATATCGGAACACAAAATAGGTGAGTATGACGGACTTGCAACTACATGATCATGACATTAAAAACGCACTGAACCTTAAGCTTAGGGTTCAGTGCATTTTAGTACCTGGTTTTCTTGTTCATTATTTCGTTTTTAGGGTCGCTAAATCAGATAAGATGGGATTTTTTTGCTCGCTGATCAAAGCTTACTAAGCTTTTCACACCTAGTTTTTTCAACATTTCCTTATTATCCGCAGTGTAATTCCCAAGATCGTCGGGGTAATGGCTATCAGAAGATAAGGTAAATTCGACTCCTCGTTCTACTAAAGTAGTTAAGAAAGACGGTCCTGGACACATCTCTTTTACTGGGTACCGATAATACAGCCCTGCATTCACTTCAGTTGCCGTGTTTGTTTCGACAAGTGCGTTGGCTATCTTTTCATGCCATGCTTGGTTAAAGCTTATATCTTGTACTTGGTAGTTAAAGACTTTTAAGTTGTCCAAATGAGCGACAAAATCAAATAACTCTGAACGAATTGCGCTTTCTACTATGATGTAAAACCGATTATACAATTCTTTTAGATCATATTTTAGAAACACATCCGCAGTTTGAGGATTATCGAATCCCCAACCATCGACAAAGTGAACAGATCCGATAACAAAATCCCACGCGTATTCTCCTAATAATTCGGTTAGTTCCGTTTCGCATCCTTCAAAATAATCCGCTTCTATTCCGAGTTTTAACTCAATTCCTTGTAGCCGCCATTTTTCTTTTTCTTTTTCGATCACCTCAACAAAATCAACCATATTTTCGGTCATGACATGATTTAACCACGCTGATTGAACCCTTCCGATTGGGTGTGTAGGATCCAAAATCATATTCTTTTCAAAATAACTCCGAGTTTCTTTAAAGCGGTATAAATGATCCACGATGCCAACTTTCTTCAAGCCTAATTGCTTTGCTTTTTCTAAATACAAATCCAACCAAAAACTGCTAAAGCAACCGTGGTCAACTCGCTTTTGCAATTGCTTTGTTTGCCAGCGCATAAATGCTTTTGACCCTTTTTCTAAATCGGCCGGTGCTCCAAAAGATGACAAAGTTTTAGCCGTTCGTTCCAACCACTTGACTGTATAGGGTCCTTCTTCTAAGTGAACATGAAAATCCATTTTCATTATTCTACTCCACCTTTCACCACTGTCCACAGCGACTCGTATTCCGACCAGTCTTCTGGACACGATTGATCGCAGAGCACTTCTGTTAGTTCGTCCAAACTGCAGATGCTGTAAAACGATTGTTCTCCAATCTTAGTTGCATCAGTTAATAAGATCCTGCTGTTGCTTTGTTCCACCATCTTTGACGATACGATTGATTCATCCATATCAAAGTCAAAAACAGTTCCATTTTTCACTCCGCCACACGATAAAAAAACTTTGTCGAGACTCATTTTCGTTAACCACTCGACAGTTACCGGTCCTGCCACTGAAGACTGTGCCGGATTGGTGATGCCTCCGAGTAACAATACTTTTCCGGTTATCCGTCTTTCTTCTAATGCTAGATTAAAACGTTCGGCAGCAGCAAGCGAATTTGTTACGATCGTTAAGTTGTGCACGCCCTCCAAATAATCGGCCAAATGCACAGTGGTCGTTCCTACATCAACGGCAATGGTATCCCCATCTTCAATGCGGCTAGCAGCGGCTTTTGCAATTAGTTGCTTGGCTCTTTTTTGCATATCCAGTTTCCGCTTAAACTGCGGTTCCGTTCGAAGTTTCAAAAACGGAATAGCCCCTCCGTGAACTCGAGTTAATAATTGGCGATTTTCCAATTCGCCCAAATCTCTACGTATCGTTTCTGGTGCGACGTCCAGTTGTTCGGCAATATCCATAACCGATATTTTCTGTTTTTCTTGTAATTGCTTAACTATGTATTGAAATCTCTCCATTTTTAAGTAGGTCATTGCAGATAAATCACATCTTCCGGAGAGATATAGCAGTCGTATTCTTTTCCAACTTCGATAGACTGTCCGCGACGGTGCAATTGCTCGACAGAAAACTCACGGTCTCCTGACAGAAAAACCGTTCGAATAACATTCCCACTCATGACTGATTTTTTAGCAACCGCTTTTATCCGGTAGTCAGCGTCAGTTCCTTCAAACGATATTGCTTCCGGACGAATGGCTAGTTTGTCGCCTGTTTTCGTTAAGCCTTTTCCAATCAGCTCTTCTAATTGTGTTTTGCTAAAAACATTGTAATGTCCGATAAAATTTGCAATAAATTCAGTTTGGGGCTTCGTGTAAATGTCAGTAGGCGTTCCACATTGCGCAATTTCGCCTTTATTCATGACGAAAATCTTGTCAGAGACGGCCATCGCTTCTTCTTGGTCATGCGTCACGAGAATCATCGTAATCCCCATTTGACTTTGAATCGAACGCAGATCCGCTTGCAGTTTTTTTCGAATTTGTGCATCCAACGCACTTAATGGCTCATCTAAAAGTAACACTTTCGGTTTAACGATTAACGCACGCGCTAAAGCAACTCGTTGCTGTTGACCGCCGGATAATTCGTGAGGATATGCTTTTTCTTTATCGGATAGGTGAACAACTTCTAAAATTTCTTTCACTCTTTTTTTGATTTCTGCCGCAGGTGTTTTATTGATCGTTAAGCCGAATGCTACATTTTCATGCACTGTCATATTAGGGAACAAGGCGTAGGATTGAAACACCATGCCTATTTCACGTTTTTTGGTCGGAACTTTTTCCATGTTTTTGTCTTCAATTTTCACACTACCAGACGTTGCTTCTGTTAACCCTGCCAGTATTCGTAAAATGGTGCTTTTTCCACATCCGCTCGGCCCTAAAAGGGTAACGAATTCTCCTCTTTCAATCGACATATCAATCGAAGAAAGAACCGTCGAGGTGCCGTAATTTTTTTGCAAGTTTTCTATTTGAACATAACTCATGACTTCACCAGACCTTTCGATTGTTTAGTCAACACGGAGATCGCCAATGTCAAAATCCCCATTAAAACAAGATAAACAAAGACAACGGCACTTGCTATATGTCCGCTTGTACTCAATTTTTCCATCAAGTAAATTTGAACGGTTTCAAATCGCGAGCCGACAACTAAGTTAATCAGCACAAATTCTCCAAATAAAATCGAGAACGATAACAAAGCACCAACAAATAATCCTGGATATATGGCCGGCAGCAAGACTCTAACAAAAGCTTGACGTTTTGAAGCACCTAATAATTCCGCTGCATCTAATAATTGTTTGGCATTAACATTTCTAAGACTGTTGCGAGTTCCTTGATAAATGTACGGAAAAATACTGATGATATAGACACCTAACACTGCCAAAATCATCGGTATCCCTAGTTTCGTATATGTACGGATCAAGCCAACCGCTAAAATAACACCCGGGAAGGCATAAACTAACACAACAATGGTTTGCATCCATTTTTCATATTTCGGAAAATACAGCACAATCACAAATATTGCGGGGACTACGAAAAAAAAAGCAAGAACTACAGCACTCCCTGACAACAATACCGAACGTCCAAACGCTTGGATAAACTCCACGTCTTGAAATAGAATCGCAAGCCATTTAAAAGTTAACCCTTCTGGTAAAACTGTCCTGTTCCATTCCGTCGCAAAAGCATAAAACGCAGTGGCCACAATGGGCAATAGTAAATACAACATGAGAAACAGCAAGAACAAGTCAGCTACTCCCTTTTTCTTCATCATAGATTTCTCCTCGTTTTCTTAATGCTCCATTCACTGAGAACCATTGCCGAAATCATCGTGGCTCCAAGTAACACGGCGATGGCACTGGCCAGTTCCGGTTGGGCAAAAATATCACCCGATAGCAACGTTCCAATTCGGATAGCTGCTAAATTATAGTCACTTCCCGTTAACGCATAGGCCGATGCATAAGCGCCCATTGCATTCGCAAACAACACACTAAAAGTCCCCACAATTCCTGGGAGCATCACTGGAATACCGATTTTCATCCAAAATTGAACTGTATTCGCACCTAATAAGGCAGCAGCTTCTTTCCATTGCTGTTGAATTCCATAATAAATCGGATACAGCAGCATGAGGGATAATGGCAACTGAAAATAAATATAAATCAGTAGCAAGCCGCTCCAGCTATATAGAGAAAAAGAAGCAAGCGCATCTATGTTCCATTTCTCAAACAATAAGGTAAACAGCCCACTGTTGCCAAGCAACACAATAAATGCAAAAGCCAGTGGAATACCTGAAAAATTCGAAGTCAAGTTGATCATGACTAAAATTCGCTCTTTTACGGGATCTGTAAAGCGCATCATCGCGTAAACCGCAAATAACGAAACGACAAGCGCGACAATCGCAGAAACAGCCGATAACGTAATGCTGTTTTTGAATCCTTGTAAGATATAACTGTTGAACAAAGCCGTTTTGTACTGATTTAACGTAAAGCCCTCGCTGTCAGTAAAACTCGATAAGAACATATTCACTAAAGGCAAAACAAAAAACATCACGATTAATAGCATGAACGGAATAAGTAAAAATAAGGATTTATTTTTAGGTGTCAAATGATCACTGCTTCCATTAAAATTGTCATTTTACTTTTTTCTATATTTAGGAATCCTCTCAAGTACTGCTCGTTAAGCCCGCTGACATTCCTCTAGCTGTAGCGGCAACATAGCTTTTGACGGTTCGATTTCTAATAACTGACAGACTAGCGGCGCAATCATCAATTGTGAAACGAGTTCATCAGATATTCCCGCAGTTATTTTTTCTGAGACAATAAACAATGGCACATGGCGATCTTCCGCTGTATTTCCGCCATGATTGCCATCTGCCGTCATTCCATGATCCGCCGTAATAATAATGTCGTACCCTCTTTCTTTGCACAACGGGATAAACGTTGATAGCAATGCATCCACAGCAAGTACCCGATTCCGGTATTCTTTTGAATCTGCAGTAAATTTGTGACCGTCATCATCTACGTTCATCGGGTGAATATAAAGAAAATCAGGTTGTTTTTTTTCCATGAGCCACGAGGCTTCCGCAAACAAATGGCTATCGGGGTAATGATCTTCAAAGTAAAAAAATCCATTTTCAATCGGCAATTCCGTATCTAGTTGAATGCGATCTTGAATTTCATTGAAAGGAGCGGAATTATACAATTCACTTATCCAATGATAGGCGGCAGCGGCAGTAGTTTTCCCGCCGTCTTTCGCCAAATGGAATAAACTTTGTTGCGTGGATAACCGTACCGTTCGATTGCTGTTAACCCCATGGACGATAGGAGGTGTACCTGTCAAAATGGTTTCGTATAAAGGCCTGGAAAGTGATGGAACTTCTGAGCGCACTTTATAACGCGCAGCTTTTTCATGTTCTACTAAATGTTGTAAATAACCCATATGGCTACAAGCCGTATCAAACCGTAGAGCATCTATAACAATCAGAACCACGCGATTAGTTGCCATGGATTAATACCTGTTCTTGCCACATTTGAGGAATATTCTTGGTTGCTTCTTCCCAAGCCGCTTGGTCTTTAACTGGCTGTGTGTTGGTATACATTTCATCCGGTAATAGCATTGCTTTTACTTCTGATGAAAGTTCTACATTTTCACGAATAGGACGAGCATAGCCCTTTGCTAAATTTTCTTGTCCTTCATCTGACAGAATATACTCTCTTGCCAACATCGCAGCATGAGGATTTTGAGCATACTTGTTAATTACTGTAGCGTAACCTGACATAATGGATCCTTCTTCAGGAATGACAATATCAAATCGGGATTCATCGATTTGATTGCTATAGCCTAATGCATTGAAATCCCACATGATGGCAACATCAATCTCGCCTTTTTCAAGGTTTGCGACTGTTGGATCTCCTTGCAAACGTCCTTGTTCCGCCAATTCCGCAAAAAAGTCGATGCCTGGTTGCAGATTATTTTCATCTCCACCAAAAGCCATTGCTGCCCCTAAAATAGCAAATTGTGCTTGATTTGCCGTTAAGGCATCACCAATGCTTACGATATATTCACCGTTTTTAAGGTCTTCCCAAGATTTCGGGGGATTTTCAACATTGTTGGTATCGGTTAGGAATGCCATCGTTCCGGTATAGCCAACGATCCAATGCCCTTCATCATCTTTTGCCCATTCCGGAATATCCTCCCAGTAACTTGTTTTATACGCTTGCGTCAATCCTTTTTCTTCAGCAATCGGTCCAAATGCGACTCCGACATCGCCAATATCAGCAGAAGCATTGTCTTTTTCCGCTTCGAACTTTGCCAATTCTTCTGCACTCGACATATCTGTATCGGTATGAGTTATGTCAAACTCAGTTTCTATTTCACTCCACGTTTCTACCCAGTTTGCCCATGTGTCAGGCATGCCGACAGAATTTACTTCGCCTTCTACTTTTGCTTTTTCGATGACTTCTTCTTTCGTTAAGGAATTTCCATCAACTTGTGCACTTACACTTTCTTTATCACCAGAGCATGCCGCCAATACACTTACTGCCATAATTCCCAACACACTCTTTTTTAAAATTTGCTTAAAGACCATTATGAAACCCCCTATTTGTTTTTGTTTGTTTTTGTTTGATTACACTAATAACCATAACGAACAAACATTGAGCCAGTATGGAGTCTTTACTAACGATTCGTAAAGATTGTTAAGGGAGTGTGAAGAACATATAGGGTTACTTCTTTATTTCAATATAAAAAAAGCACTGAATTTAGAACTTTAAAATAGCGCTAAATTCAGTGCTATTTTGTTCCCACAGGTTTTGTCATCTTCCATTATTTTTATGATTTTATTGAACAAGATGCCTAATTCTACAACTGCTAGTAGCGTAACTACGATTGGCCACAAAATAGTTCATCCTTTTTTCGTAATTACGAGCGGAATGAAGAGAAATTCCGGATTTTGTAGAGGTTTTATCGCCATAGATTTCGTATGTGGTGTGAAACTCTTTTGAAATCAATGCTTTCCACTTATTCCACTCGAATAATCCCCATTTATTTGGATATACTGTCGAGTGTAGTAGAAATACTGTCCGTTTTGGACCCAATACTGTCCGAATGGGGATGAATACTGTCCAAATCACGCTATTTACTAGCGAATCAAATTTTCACGAGATAAATTTAAAGTTGTGAAATAGCCTCCTTATTAAAATCAATAATCTCGAAAAAGTTACTACCCAATCTTTTACCGAAAGAACGGTTGTAGAGAGATAAATTAAAACAGCCACAAAATCTCTTCGAAGGAGACTTTGTGGCTGTTCTCATTTAACTACTTTTATTAACTTGTTGTTCTCGGAAAAAGCCTTTTGTCGTTTGTGAAAAATGTCCATATGCTGGAAATCAACAATAAGACGATTCCAGCCACTAAAACTGCTTGAATCGTTGTTATCATCGATGCGTCTAATACCCCGCTCGCGTACGCGCTATAGATACCAAAGAAAGCCCATGCGATTGGAAGTGGAAATGCGGCGTTTTTGTATAGAGCCAAGTAGTAGAACACAAATCCAATAGCAACAAACAAAATGATGATTGTCCAAATGGAGTCGGATAGACCGAATCCGCCCCACTCTTGTTGGACTAAAAATAACGACGAGTTAACGATTGTCGCGATAAAAACCCATGAGCTGTAAAGGGTAAAACTGATGCCTGCCAGCGTACTCGGAAATTGAGAGCGATTGTTCGTGATCTTTTTGACGATCAAGATCAATGAAAACAGCAATCCCAAAATCAGTAAAGTTGAAAGTCCAAGTAATTCGTAGGAGAACACGATAATCCACGCCATATTGAATACTGCACTGGCAATAAATAAGGGCGATACCAGTCGAATGAGTTTACCTACATGTTGATCTTTTCGTTTAATAAAGAAATAAACCAATGTCACTAGAAGTAGCGTATAAATCACGCCCCAAATCGAAAACGTGAAAGGTGCCGGTGAGATGAGCGTCATATACTTGTCTGATAAATCCTTTTGACTCATGCCATTAAAAAATCCAGACGACCCAAGATAATTTACCCCTAAGGTTAGGAAATAAAAAATCAAATTCAAGATGGAGAACAGCATTGTTTTTTTACGTGTTTTTTCGTCCATAAGGATTGCGCCTCCTGATTTATAGTTTTCAAAAATTGCATCGCTTTAATAAGTTTTCTCTTATGTACACTCTACTAAACAAAACAGTGAGTATAACCCCTACATTTTATAAGTCGACATAGGGTCGTCATTCGAAAGTTTCATCATAAATGGATACACCCCTAAAAACACGAGCATTAACGCGATTGCAAGAAAGAAAATGCCTAAGCCATCAAGGTCTAAAATTAGCGTTAATGCGATAATGAGCAATGCTGGCATGTAACTAGAAATGGCGGTTAGCTTTCTCGACTTGGGTATGGGGTATTGGGTCTTTTCGCAATAAGGACACTTGGCTTTATTGCGAAACTTGACTGTATTTTTCACCCCCGTTTTCCACGGCCATTTTTGACCACAATTTTCACAAGTTGGCATGATTTCACTCCTTCCCCAAATGATTTTCTCGATGATCTGTTTGCATATAGCGAACAAAGTAAGCACCAGTGATTAGCAATGCTAGGGTGAGCGCCATAGTGATAACACCGAGAAAATTTAACCAATAGCCGACTAAGTTAACGATACTGATTAGTAAAAAACAAATCGCTGTCACTCTACTTTTAGGGTCTGTATGGGTTGTCTCTTTCGTTTTGATGATTTTATTGATTGAGATGCTTAATGCTGCGACTGCTAGTAACGTAAATACGATTGGCCACAAAATAATGCCTCCTTTTATTTCCTGTACCTGTATTTACGAGTCGAATAAAGAGAAGTTTCGGATTTTCTCGAGGTTTTATTATCAGAGACTTCGTATACTGAGAAATCCCATTGACATCAATATTTTTTACTTATCTTCCGCTCGTCATTTCCAGTTATTTGGGTATACTGTCCGATTTAATAGAAATACTGTCTGATTTTGCTCAAATACTGTCCGAATGGGACTGAATACTGTCCGAATCATAGCAGTTACTAGCGAACGAGATCTTTTCAGCCATTGATATAAAGTGGTGAAATGACTACATGGTCTTAGAAACATTACTTTTCATTCAACTCGTTAGACAAAAAATAACGACACATCATCAATTAACGCAACAAAGACTGCCAGTTTTTTATGACCTGGCAGTCTTTTGGGGTACTCATTATAATATAAGAATTCCCACGTCTCTTCTTTATTAAACCTACGGATTAGTCATCAATGCCCAACGATTGTTTATACCCTGCTAAATACGTTTTTTCAGACGGGCTGCCCATGTCAAACGAATTCATGGCGCGGTGCCAGTTCGGATAAAGTGGAGCTGGTCGTGCCACCGATTCAATGCGGTCATGCTCTTCTTGTGTTAGTTGAATTTCAAAAGAAGCAATGTTCTCTTTTAGCTGTTCTTCGTTGCGCGCAGCGATGACAATCGGACCGACATTTGGCCGGTCCCGGACCCATGCATAAGCAATTTGCGGCACTGACGCATTGTGATTGGCTGCGACTCTTTCTAACGCATCGATTACTTGGTAGAGCCGTTCCTGATTTTGCACCCACGGTTCTGGCCATCCAGCTCCTTGACGTCTATTCGCCGGTGCTTGTTTGTTGCGGCCAATTTTGCCGTTTAGCAGTCCTTCACCGAGTGGACTCCAGATCATTGAGCCAATGCCAAGCTCACTGCCTGCGGGAAGTAGTTCGTATTCTGCTTCTCGTGCTTCTGGTGTGTAGTAAATTTGTTGGGTAATGGGTGGAATAAAGCCAGATCGCTCTGCAACCGTAAACGTTCGCGCCAGTGCCCAGCCGCTATAGTTTGATACGCCCCAATGGCGAATTTTGCCGGATTTGACGATACTTGTCATGGTTTCGACTGTTTCTTCGACCGGCGTTTGCCCATCCCACAAATGAACAAAATAGACATCAAGATAATCTGTACCTAACCGCTCAAGTGATTGGTCGATAGATGTTAAAATATTGCTTCTTGAAGCTCCTCTTGCGTTAGGGTTTTCTCCGAGTGGAAAGCCTGTTTTCGATGTCAGCAATAATTCGTCACGGCGCCCTTTAATGGCTGACCCCAACACGCGCTCTGCATCGCCTTTTGAATACAAATTGGCAGTATCAAACATGTTGATGCCGGCCTCAAGTGACATGTCTACCATGCGCCGTGCTGTTTTTTCGTCGATATTGCCTGCAGCGTCAAAGCCATTTGTCCCGCTAAAAGGAACCGTTCCAAGTATGTACTTCGGAACCCGCAAGCCTGAATTCCCCAAATAGATATAGTCCATGATTGCCTCCTTATGAATCTGTATTTTCTACTACTAGCTTACCCCTCTAATGTCTCAGCAAACCAAATGGTCGTGACGATTAAATTATGACTTTGATTTGTATAAAAGGATTCTCCGACAATCTCTCAATTTCCAGTAGTTTACTTTAGTGCAACAAAGGGAAGCACTACATTAATACTGTTTTACATTAAAGGAGGAGAATTTGGTGGGACATTATATTGAAGTGGAAGATGGCGTAAACGTTTATGTGGAAGACATTGGATCGGGGCAACCGGTCGTCTTTATTCACGGCTGGCCTTTAAATAGCAAAGCATTTGAGTCGCAAGTAAGCGTGCTTGCGGAGCAAAAATTTCGATTTATCGGCATTGACCTGAGAGGTTACGGGAAATCAGACAAGCCGTGGTCGAGCTACGATTACGACATGGCAGCAAACGACGTCAAAGCCGTTGTCGATTATTTGAAACTTGATCATTTTGTGCTTGCCGGATTTTCCATGGGTGGTCCGATTGCCATTCGTTACTTAACAAATTTCAAGCAGCAAGGCGTCGATAAACTGATGCTATTAGCAGCAGCGGCTCCATTATTTACGCAACGCGATGATTTTAAACACAACTTGAAGCCGGAAGAAGTAGACGGCATTATTGACCAACTTAAAGAAGATCGTCCGGCCTTTCTTGGGCAATTCGCGGATATGTTCTTTGAACAGAAAAAGTCACCGGAATTTCTGCATTGGTTCCAAACGCTTGGACTCGAAGCCGGTGCTCACTCAACCATTAAATCCGCGATTGCCTTAAGAGATGAGGACTTGCGCGACGAGTTAGCAGGCATTACTGTGCCAACGGCTATTTTCCACGGGAAAAAAGATCAGATCTGTGCTTACGAACTGGCTGAAGAAATGGACAAACAAATCCCCAACTCAGTGCTCGTTCCTTTCGAAGACAGCGGCCATGGCATTAACGCAGATGAACCAGAGCGTTTCAATAATGAGTTGTTAAATTTCCTTAAGAGTTCTGATGAAAACTAAAGAACCTGCGCAACATGAAACCTACTGGGCACCTGGACGACAAATCGAGGTGCCTTGTTTTATTGTTTATAACTTTTTTAAACAGCTTATATTCCACACCTAGTTGCTAAATCAAAAGGAGGAAATTATTTAATGGCAAACGATCAGGTTTTCACATTTCATAATGGGGTTGCAGTTCCCAATATCGGCTTTGGTACGTGGCAAATTCCAAACGAAGAAGCTTACGGTGCAGTGACGATTGCATTGAAAACTGGCTACACGCATATTGATACGGCGTTAGCATATAAGAATGAAGAAAATGTTGGCAAGGCGATTAAAGATTTTGATATTTCCCGGGAAAACGTTTTTATTACTAGTAAGCTACCTGCCCAAACAAAAGGATATGAAGCGACTCTAGCGGCTTTTGAAGAAACCGTTTCAAATCTCGACGTGGATTTCTTAGATCTTTATTTGATTCATGCGCCGTGGCCTTGGGATGACATTGGCAAAGATTGCACAGAAGGCAATATTGAATCGTGGAAAGCGATGGAGAAGCTTTATAAAGAAGGCAAAATCCGCGCAATCGGTGTTTCCAATTTTGCGGAAAGCGATATTCAAGCACTTATGGATGCTTGCGAAATTGTGCCAATGGCGAATCAAATTCCGTTTTATGTCGGACGCGTTCAAAAGAGCTTGCTAGCGTTTTGTGCAAAGCATAATATGGTGGTCGAAGCTTATTCTCCGCTGGCGACTGGTCAAATTTTGGATAGTCCTAAACTCAAGAAAATGGCTACAAAATATGACGTAACGCCTGCGCAATTGTGCATTCGTTATTGTTTAGAAAAAAACACCTTGCCCCTTCCGAAATCGACAAACGAAGAACGCATCTTAGAAAATAGCCAATTGGATTTCACTATTTCTCCAGAAGACGTTCAAATACTAGATGCTTTTGAAGATATCCGCGCTAAATAGTGATAAAAACCGCCCTCGGGTGTTTTTTTCAAGAGAATTTCATTTTTTTGCACCATTATTTCCAGTTAATTGGATATACTGTCCGAATTAGAACAAATACTGTCCGTTTCGCGTCAAATACTGTCCAAATGAGACTGAATACTGTCCAAATCACCCCATTTACTGTCGAAACGAAATTCCCTGCTAATTTTTCAACTAACATGTGATCTAAATTTAAACCCTCTCCGTTATGTCTGTAACAGATTAAAAAAAGAGGAGTGTTTTTATTATGAAATGGAATAAAATCTTAGTACCTGTATTAGGGGCAGCGCTTTTAATACCAGGCATGGCAACAAACGTATTGGCGGCTGAAGCGTCCCCAACTGAAACGACAGGCGTGGAACTTCGCGCAACATTGGACTCATTATTATCGGAGCATTACGCATTGGCTGTCGATTCGATGATGAAAATTTACGATGAAGACGGAGCAGCAGAAGCGGCAATTGCAGCGCTTGATGCGAACGCAGCGGACATGGAGCCGGTGATTGCTTCTGTATACGGTGAAGAAGGCGGAGCGGCATTTGTGGAAATTTTTGATAAGCACAACACAGGAACAGACGATTACGCTGCGGCAGTTAGAGATGGCGATGACGCAATGAAAGAAGAAGCGTTAGACGAAATTCAATCTTTTGTTGATGACATGGGCGCATTTCTTGGCACAGCGACAGAAGGCAATCTTCCAGAAGACGGCGCAACTGCAGCTCTTCGCGAGCACGAAGATTTTGTCCAAAATACATTTGATCTTTACGTAGAAGGCGACTATGTTGCGGCTTATACGTCTTACCTAGATGGCTTTACACAAATCTTCGGAGCCGGAAGCGCTATCAGTGGTGCCATTTCGACTCAGTTCCCGGATCAGTTTTCAGATCCAAACACACCAGCTGGTGATTTCCGTTCCACTGTAAACCGCATTGCTGCTGAGCATTTCGCTTTAGCACAATTGAGCATGACAAAAGGGTATAATGGTGCTGAAGACTTTGACTTTGCCGATTGGGCACAGGATCAAAACACAGAAGAGTTTCGTGCAGCACTTGCTTCTGTTTATGGTGAAGAAGCCAGCAACCAATTTGTTGAACTTTGGAACAACCAACACATTTCCGTTCAAGGTGATCTTGTTATCGCTGTAGCAGCTGACGACAAAGAAGCTGCTGACGAAGCGACTGCTACGTTGACTAACACATTTGCAACGGACCTTGGAACATTCTTAAACAGCGCAACAGAAGATCGCATGCCTTTAGATGAAACAATTGCAGGCGTAAAAGCACATGAAACTTCAGTTATCGACACGTTCCAACAATACGTATCGGGTGACTACGAAATGTCTTACGAAACATACCGTACAGGTTATGCAATTATGTTCGATATCGGTAAAGGATTGAGTGGCGCAGTTGTTGATCAATTCCCTGAGAACTTTGAAAACACTGCACCTGAACAAATGCCAGCCACTGGACTAGGTGGTACGGCTAACCAATCGAACTCGATGATTCTTTGGATTACATTAAGCACACTGATTCTTTTGGCAGCTGGTACAATTACTTATCGCCAAACAAAAAATCAGCAGTAAAATTTCAGAGAGAGCGAATTGCTCTCTCTTTTCCCGATTGGAAAGGAGGAATGACAAATGAAGCAGCTTGTCACTATAACTACAGCCGTAATTTTATGTCTTGCTTTGTTTATCCTATTGAAACCTTTGGCCGCTAGCCCGACTTTTGAAGAGCAGATGGAGCAGGTCAAAAAAATTGAAGAGAAAAAAGAAGTTCCTAAGAAAGAAGAAGTAACAGGCAATTATGTTGATAAGATTGCTGAGTTCCCCATTCTTCCGGAACAACGTGAAAAATTACAAATGCTACAACGCGAACGTCAGCAAAGCATACAGGGGATGGAACCTTCTCAAATTAAAATTCCCTCAATCGGCGTCGATGCAGCTATCGAGTCAACGGGTATTTTAGACAATGGCCAAATGGGAGTTCCTGAAGATGTAGATCAAGTTGGCTGGTTCGAGCCTGGTTATAAAGCTGGCGCAAAAGGCCACGCTGTTTTAGCAGGACATGTTGACAGTTTAACGGGTCCAGCTGTTTTTTATGAACTCGATAAAGTGAAAGTCGGAGAAACTGTAACAGTAATAGGTCCAGATGGCCGTGAAATGATTTACGAAGTTAAAAATTTAACCAGCTATGAAACAGATGATGCACCAATCGAAAAAATATTTGGTAGCTCAGATAAACGACTGCTTAGTTTAATTACTTGTACAGGGGATTACAACCGCGACATCGGCTCTCACGAAGAACGTTTAGTCGTGACAGCTGAATTGGTTTCTGATTCTAGTGTGACAGACAAGCAGCCGGCGTCTCCAGAAAATGTTGTCGCTACGGATTTCAATCTTTCATGGCATGCCGTTCGTGACGATGCGATTATCGGTTACCGCATCTACGAAGAAAATATTCAAACAGGCGAATTGAAAAAAATTGAAACTGTTTCGTTGTTTGATAGAAAAAACGTTTCTATTAAAACAGATGACACAAAGCGTTACCACGTCTCTTCTGTCGATGTTGACTTGAACGAATCTAAAAAAGCATTAGCAGTAAAGAATTAATAAACACACCATTAAAATAAAAATGCCGAAGAAAAGTGAAATACTTTTCTTCGGCATTTTTTAATTGTTACTTAGACTGATTTTCTTTATAGGCTTTCTCGTGATCCAGTAGCCATTCTTTTCGGGGCAACGTGCCAGCATAACCCGTCAGTTTACCGTTTGCTCCAATAATTCGGTGGCATGGTACGATAATACTGAGTTTGTTTTTGCTGTTGGCGTTGCCTACTGCTCGAACCGCTTTCTCGCTGCCAACCGCTTTGGCGATAGCGCCGTAAGAGACAGTTTCCGCATAAGGTACATCGGTTAACGCAGTCCACACTTTTCGTTGGAATTCGGTTCCTGTAGAGAGAAAAGGAATCGTGAATTTCATGCGTTGCCCTTTAAAGTATTCTTCCAACTGTTGTTGGCAATCGGTGATGACTTGCGGGCTATCTGGAGAAATCGGATAGTTAATTTCACTTTTCTCGCTAAACGAGATCGACAGAATTGCCTCGTCTGTGCCAACAATTTCGATGATGCCAATCGGTGATTCAAATTCAACCTGATGCAAGTGGCTCATAACAAAGACCTCCATAAATAGAATGTGGCATAGGCTTCCCAGCCTCGCCATTTTTCCGCAAATTTTGTAATTTCTACCTGTGTTGGTTTTCGCTCCATGTTCAACTGAACTTTTAACGCGTTGTGTAAGCCGACATCTGCGAGCGGAAAAGCCGTTTGGCTGTGCAGGCATTTCATCATGACATAGTTGGCCGACCAGGCGCCAATGCCTCGGATTTCCAGTAACGAACGCTCCATGTCCTGTTCTTGTAGTAATTGCTCTTTGCTCAGCGTACCATTTGTCATCGCTAAAGCAATGCCCAAAATGTATTCTGCTTTTCGGCCAGTTAGTTGCAATGCTCTTAAGTCAGTAACAGACAATAAGGCAATTTTCTCGGGACTTGGAAAGGTCCAATAACGTTCCTCTTCATAAATCAACGACTCTCCATAACTTTCAACAAATCGTTTCTTTAATGTATAAGCGAAAGTCAGATTGATTTGTTGACCCATAACTGCCCATACTAAGGCTTCAAACAAGTCTGGAACACCGATGACTCGTAAACCTCGGTACTGCTGGACCAATGTACTTAATAGGGAGTCTATTTGTGCCATTGCGTAAAAATCCTGAAGATCCGTCTGCAGATCAAACCAATCCTCAACGTAAGCTCTAACCAATTCGCTATTGGTGGCAGTCGGCGCTCCGAGCGGAAACGCCAAGCGCAAAGCACCCTTTACTGGGGTCATGTGGAACAAGACGAGTTCATTGTTAAGCTTTAGCACCTTTGTCACACGAGCGTTTTGAACCCGGTACAAGTTTTCTTGTGAAGATCTGCCAAGATGAACGAGACATTCCACAAAATTAAAATCAACAGGTGTCGAAATTTCCATATACAGCTCACTCTGCTTTTTCATCATAAAGCAACAGGCTCGCTCAGCTTGCGAAATTCACTTGGCGAGTGGGCTTTGAGCTTACGGAATATTTTATAAAAATTAGAGGGACTTTGAAATCCCACACTAAAGCATATATCAAGATTGGATAAATCTGTAGACACCAATAGCTGTACCGCTTTGTCGATTCGAATTTTCTCTAAACAAGAGCGCGGTGTTTCGAGGGTCTCCTGCTTAAATACACGCTCTAAATAAGAAGGACTCATGCCGACATAATCCGCTACTTCCTGTAGACTGATGCTTTTTCTATAATGATTGGTTAAGTAAGTCATCACTTCACGCGTAAGCTCTTCGGCAGGAGAATATTCGGTTTCAGGTTGACATCTTTTACAAGCCCGAAATCCTTTTGCCTGTGCTTTATCCATAGTCGAATAAAATTCAACATTGATCTTTTTAGGCTTTCGAGAACGACAAGAAGGTCTGCAGTAGATTTTGGTCGTTTTCACCCCAGTGTAAAAAAGCCCATCATACTTTCGGTCACAAGCTATAACCTTCTCCCACATTTCATCAAAAGAAAATGGCAGTGTCTCCATGATGTCACTTCCTTCCGCTCCATTCTTAAATTTTCGTTTCCTGATTTATTCAGCTAATCTTCTTCAACTTTTCACTGTTTTTCTTATTCTATAGCCCTCCAGCCGAAGATGCATCCTCAATCTTGCCTTTTCAGTCTAAAAAATCTCAAGCGAAAGAATTTTATTTTTCTTCACCTTCTTTTATAATGGGTAACATGTCTATGAAAGAAGGAATAATAGTATGGTAGAAATTTTATGGTACATGTACGCTGCTTTTCTGGCCACATCAACGATTGGGTTTTTCATTCACGGTGGCTACAAAAGTTCTGTTTTTCTAATTGATCTGGCATTCACAGTTATTGCGTGGATCGGCTTATTCGGCTTTGTCACGCACTCTCAAATTTTTACGCCCATTGTCTGGCAAGTTGTTTTGGCTGTAGTGGTCGTGTGGGACTTGCTGTTTTTCTTCTTTATCAAAGCCCGATTTACTGAAGAAGAAGCTGAAGCTGGAACTCTGTCTATGACCGTTTTTTCTGGACTGCTGATGCTCGTATTGCTCGGTCCTCTCTATTATGCGTTGTTCCAATATGCATTTTAATAGCTTGTTCTCTATGAAAAAATCGCCCCAACATCGTTTTGCGACTGTAGGGGCGATTTTTTGTCTTTCGCTATTTCTGAAACTGTCCAACAAAGTCATTTAGCCGGTCTAGTGTTTTGACCTGACCGTTACAGACTTCAGCGTCTTGGCAAATATAATTGCCACGTTTGATAAACTGTTCTGACCCTGAAGTTTTCGTTTTGGCGATGAACAGCCCCACTTGGCTATGACTATTGCAGATGGTGCAAATGCCTTGCTTTGTACTGCGCGTAAAGCTTCCTTGAACGCCAATCAGCTGATCTGTTAAATCGGCTACTAAATACATCAGATTAGCACTTTCTGTCCAAGCAAGATAAGAAGTTTTATAGAAGTTCGTATTTTCTAGCTTTGGCCCTTTTAGCTTTTTCGCTTTAGGAAATAATTTCTTCACGTTATCTGCAGTAACTGCTTTAAATGGCACGATGTACGGCTGGAGCTGTTCTAAAAATGATTCCGCATCGCTCAGTTCCTTGACTTGTATCAGTGGGTTGAGAATTTTCTTTTGTTGATCGGTAAGTATCGGAAATTGTTTAAAGACTTTTTCGTGCGCAAGATGCCGCAATACACTCAACACTTCTGCATCAGTTGCACTCGTCTGCCCTACTACTAAAATCTTTGTTTGGTCTTTGATAAAATTGTATTGATCATTCCGAATAAAAGCTTTTGGGTTCTCTACTGCGCGATTAATAGGATTATCTGTTTCTGTTGCATGGATCATGCCATCACTCCTTACATTTTTTATGTCTATAAGGAAAAAAGTTGCTTGTGGTTTTATTTTACTTTATCCCGTATAGGTTTTCCATTTAGCCGATTGTCGATTAGAGACATAAAAAAAAAGCCGCGCGTGGCAGCTCTTTTGGTTTGCTTATTTACTGCGTCGTATAACCACCGTCGACCATTAACGTGCTGCCAGTCACAAATTCATTTTCAACTAAGAACACAATCGCGTGTGCAATTTCTTCTGGTTGTCCGAGCCTACCGACAGGATGCTTATCCACTAAAGCATCATAAAAATCACCCAAAGCTTCTTTACTAACCATGCCTGATTCTACATAACCTGGTGCAACCGCATTAACCCGAATTTTGTGTTCAGCGTATTGCAATGCCAACGATTTGGTCATAAGGTTTACAGCCCCTTTTGAGGCGTTGTAGGCAAAAGCGCCACCTTCTCCAACAGAGCCTAAAATAGAAGACGTGTTGATAATAACCCCACCATCCCCATGTTCTAACATGTTTTTGATCGCATGTTTGGCTCCGAAAAAGACACCGTCTTGATTGATGGAGATGACTTTATGATAGTCTTCATACGTCAACTCATGAGTAACACCTAGTACACCGATGCCTGCATTATTGACCATGATGTCAACTCTGCCGTAACGTTCGACTGTAGTAGCGACTAATTGTTCAACCGATTCTTCACTTGCTACATCCACTTTAACAAACACAATTTCAGCATCGCTTTGTTCTAGTTGCTGTTGTGCTTGCTTGCCGCCTTCTTCGTTAAAATCCGCAATGACTACTTTTGCGCCTTTATCAAGAAATGCCTTCGCTGTTGCCAAACCAATTCCGGATGCGCCACCTGTTACGATTGCCACTTTTCCTGCTAAGTTCATCTGTTCTGCCTCCTTGGATTGGAAAACTCTGTCACTCCTCATTAAACCTTAATGGTCTGAACATTACAACTTTTTATTTTAAGTTACTCTTTCTTTTCATCTCTTTTATTTAGCAGCTGGGAAGTAACGGTCTTTCATTTTTGTTGAGAAAACCTCCAAAATGATGGCGAAAATTAACACCATATACGTAATCATTCCTACTTCACGTAAATCGAAATAGAATCCCGAAGCCATAAATAATTCGAAACCAATGCCGCCCGCTCCTGCAGCTGCTCCCATAGCCACAGCCATAGAGAAATTAATTTCAAAACGGAGGAACGTCCAAGACAGTAAATACGTAAAAGTTGAAGGCAAAACGGCATGGATAACGATATGCCACCAATTAGCTCCTGTTGCGCGTAGGGCTTCAATAATACCTTGATTTACTTCTTCAAATGCTTCTGAAAAAGCTTTGACCAAGTAGGCAATCGAGTGAAACAACATCCCAAGTATGGCCGCCTCGCTACCAAGTCCTGCAGCAATGGCAAAGATTAATACCCACAGGACCGTAGGAACCGCTCGTATAAAAGCCACCATGATACGCACTGTTTTTGAAATCCAAGACTTAGATAAATTGGCAGCTGCAAGCAAAGCTAGGAAAAAAGCAATAATTCCTCCAAGAATTGTCGATAAAAAGGCCAGTCCTAGCGTGACACCTAGTTGATAAAAGGCTTGTCCCCATGTGAAATGGCTAAGCGCCGGCTCCAAAAACATTGTTTTTAAGTTATCAAGCGTTTCTGGAATAGCTGTCGTCAAATCAAGTCCTGTGTAGTCAAATAGCAAAAAGGCAATGACCGTCAATATGACAAGCGTGGTAACCGTCCATTTCATGATGCGTTCGGGTCTGCTTCCCATTTTGATGGCTATTCGTCCACTTGCTCCGCGTTTTATGTATGTACTTGCCTCCATTAAATAATCACCTTCCTGATATAGTTTGACATCAGCTCGATGACAATCACCGCAAGAATGATGCTAAAGGTAACGAGAGCCACAGCATTGTAATTCAACGTTTTATAATACAAGTCGAACGTGTAGCCAATGCCGGTACCCGTTAAAATACCTACTAAGGTCGCACTGCGAATATTAGTTTCAATCATAAACAAGATCCAACTGATCAGCTGGGGCAAACATTGCGGCACAACCGCTTTAAAAACAATTTGAAAATATGTCGCCCCGGTTGCGCGTAACGCCTCGACAGCACTTTGACTCGCTTCGTCTATGGACTCGATAAAAGCTCTCGTTAAAAATCCGACAGACCCTACGAACAAAGCCAAGTATCCAGTCATTGAGTTTTGTCCAAATGACAGCAGTAAAATTAGCGCCCACGCCACGACTGGAATATTCCGTGATACAGATGCCACAAAGCGTGCAAATGCACCCCAAATTGTGCTCCTCCCTGTCGTTTTTGATCCCATCAGACTTAAAAAGAATGCGACGACTGTTCCTGTAGTCGTGGCTGCAATCGATACAAGAACAGTTTCCAGCAATTTCTCCAAAATGGTTGGCAGGCGTTCCCATGTTTCCTGACTAATCCACATATTCGAGAAAATCCATGCGATGGCTTTTGGCAAAGTCGCAATGCCATGAAAAATGTTGAAGTCGGTAATTGTGATAGAAGCAAAAGTCATCACAGCAATCAGAAAGACAAAAAAGATTGTGTGCCATTTGCGATTGGCTTTTATTGTTTTTTCACTCACTGTAGTTGCTCCTTAAACCGTAATCAATTCTCTGATTTCTGGGCTCGTCTGTGTCTCAGTACCGTAAATGATGTCCGTGTGACTTCGGTGTAAGCGGTAACTTGGTCCATCAAACACGATTCCGCCTTTGTTCAATCCAATGATTCGGTCGGAATAACTTTTGGCAATTTCAACTTGGTGAAGATTGACGATACAAGTGATGCCGAGTTCTTGTGTAATCGATTTTAAATGATCCATGATAACTTTTGAGGCATTTGGATCGAGTGAGGCAATCGGTTCGTCACATAAGACAATTTTTGGTTCTTGAATCAGTGAACGCGCGATACCGACGCGTTGTTGTTGACCGCCACTTAATTGATCGCACCGTTTATAGGCGTGATCTTCAATGCCTAGCTTTTCCAACAAGAAAAAAGCGTGTTCTTTTTCTTGTTCTGTAAATCGACCCAATACTCCTTGAAATGTCGTTTTATAGCCAAAGCGACCATGCAATACATTTTCAATGACCGATAAACGGGGCACTAAATTATAATGTTGAAAAATCATGCCCATGTTAGTACGCAGTTTTCGCAGTTCTTTTTTATTCAAATCGCCTACGTTCTGACCGTTAAAAATAACTTGTCCTTCATCAATTTCCACCATCCGGTTAATGCATCGAAGTAGTGTCGATTTTCCTGCACCAGAAGGTCCGATTACAGAAAGAAATTCGCCAGCTTCCACTTCAAAATTCAGCCCTTGAAGAATTTTCGTATGGGGATTATAGGATTTACCAAGATCTTTGATTTGCAATAAAGCCATGCTCACCGTCTCCTTCTCGCCTCGTTTGTCAGACAGCGCATTCCCAGTAGAAGGAATGCGCTGCTGTCTTTTGGTTGTTACTTCGACAATTTACGAATTGCATCAAACCACTCATCTTCAACTGATACAAATCGTTCGTTTGCTGACTTGAAGAACAATCCTGGTTTTCCGGATTCTTCCGGAACGAATATTTTTTCATTGTTTGCAATTTCGTCTGAACTGAATAGTTCTTTTAACGTATCGTAATCTTCTTGACCCATCACGTCTAAATTGGCTACAAATGGTGCATTGAGCACAGGAATAACATCCATCAATGCGAATTCACTTCCTGCTACTGTGTTAAATGGTTCAGTCGCATCGTCTTTAACTTTATAGATCGAACCGACTTTATTGGCTTCGCCTTCTGTTACTTCTACGTAATTTTCAGCACAAGTGTCGCAAAACGATGCCACTTCTACACTGTCGTTTAGTAAATTAACAGCTGAGCCTTGGTGAGAATTCCCAAAAAGCACTTGAGAAAACAACGGACCACCTTCCATCAAATCTTCTGCTACTAAGTCTTCATAACCCGGCTTGTCAGCAAAATGATTGATGATGGTAGAAGATGGGATAACAAACCCTGATGTAGAGCTATTAGAAACAAAGGACATTTTTTTTTGCTCTAATGTGTCTAGTGAGAATTCTCCATCCACCATGAACTCTTCTTGGTTGTCCGCATTGACTGCTAACCAACTGTGGTAGACCGCGTCGTCAAGCGTGCCAGATTCTCCTGTTGGTACGACTAAAGGTTCAATTGCATCATTGCCATTTTTGGCTTCAATATAGCCTTGCGCGCCCATAAATGCCAAATCCGCATTATTGTTGACCATGGTTTCAATCGCAATGGCGTAATCGGTTGTTAACTGATGTTCGACTTCTTTACCGGTTGCTTGTTCGATGGCTTCTCCAATTTCATCACGAGATGATGTCATATCCGATCCAGACTCATTTGGATACCAAACTACTTTGATCACATCGTCAACTTCTGATTTGCCTGCCTCTGCGTTGCCATCTGTACAAGCACCTAATAGTAAAGCTAATCCTACAAGTATAGCCAGTGCTGAACTTCTCTTTGTCATAGTCGATTCTCCTTTGGGTTTGTCTGGAATAGACAAGAAATTCTATTTGTTGGTTACAGTACAACATATTGCCACGACAAAATACTGAAATTTACAGGAACTTTACAGAGTTTTAACGATGGGTAGATCTTCAGGACTAACAATCGCTCCAGGCTCTACTGCTGTACCGAAAGCGCCGTGATAATCGCTACCACCGGTCATGACCAAACCGTATCGCCTCGCTAGTTCTTCTACCTTCTGCTGATCTTCCAGTGAATGATCAAAATGATTACGTTCAATTCCACCAAGACCTGCATCAAGTAATTCAGGTATCAAATCAAATGAATTTAACTGTCCAGGATGTGCCACAACTGCTACGCCTCCATCAGAGACAATGGCCCGAACAGCATCAACCGCTGCGACATACTCAATGTCACCTGCTGCAACGCCATTCCCTTTAAATAGACGTTTGTAAAGGGTTTGATATTCTTTAGTGATGTAATGATCATCTGTTAATTGTTGCATGATGTGCTGTTTGTAAACGGTGGCTGAAGGGTTAGCCGATTCGATAACTGCTTCTACATCCAATTGAAATCCTGCTTCTTTGATCCTGTCCATCTGCCACATTGAATGGCTGTGGCGAAGTTCTGATAGTCCTTTGCATAACTTAGAAATAGCGGATGCTTCCGGACGGAAATGATAGCCGAGTATGTGCACTTTTCGCTGTCGTTTGAAATCATAAGCCGAAATTTCAATGCCTGGTATAGCTTGTATTCCATAGGCTTCAGCGACACGTTGCTGCTCTTGCCAACCCGCAACTGTGTCATGGTCGACAAAGCTGATAGTCGTGACTCCTGCTTTTTCGGCTTTTTTTATGACGTCTGTGACCGAATCTGCTCCGTCTGAATAGTGGCTATGTACATGCAGGTCAGCTTTCAGTGCCAACACCTACTTTGTCAGTAACGGTCAGTGTTCTTGTTTGCATGTCGTAAACTTTGTCGCAAAGCCCTTCCATGAATTCAATATCATGAAAAATTCCAACAAGTGTCGTGCCATTCGCTTTTAACTTTTCAATAATTTCCCGCACTTTCAGTTTTGATTGATAATCAAGGCTGGCAGTCGGTTCATCGAGCAAGAGCAAGCGCGGTTTTTTTACAGTTGCCATCGCAATGTTCAAACGTAACTTTTCACCGCCTGAAAATGTATTGGGGTAGCTATCCCAAAGTTTCGGATCAATTTCAAAATGAGCCAATGCTTTTTCCGCTTCTTCGTGTGCGATTGATGCTGCTGAACCCATTTCTAGTAAAGCGTTGGTTACCAATTGACGACACGTAGTTCTCGGCATGACGTTCAAAAACTGTGATACGTAGCCGATTTCATATTTTCGCAAATGGAGCATTTGTCGTTCGGTAATATGTGACAGGTCGATTTTTCCGAAAGCCGCAGAGTTGTAGAGAATTTCTCCGCGGTCAGGTAAGTATGTACGGTAAATGCTTTTCAGAATGGTAGATTTACCGCTACCGCTTTTTCCAACGATGCCAATGAATTCGGCTGCTTTTAAGGAGAAGTTGATGTCTTTTATAGCTGGCATTATTTTGTTTAGATGATGAATTGTGAACCGTTTCTCGAAGCCTGTTATTTCTAACATTGTCATTGTATTGCCTCCTGTTTTTAGCTTGAGACAGCTGCTTAGCGTGGATGCGCTCGTGTTCCCTAGGAGTCGAGCGCCTCCACGTCAAGGCAACCAGCGAGAACTACCATAGTCTTCTTGGGTTGTGGAATCGTTAGACGTCGTCACATTCCGTTACTATGTGTAGAAACTTAGCTTATGCCCGTCGAATCTACACGGGCGCTTGCGCTTTTCTTATTGTCCAGTCTCCAGCGCCCAGCCCCTCGAGTCGCTTCAGCTTGGCCACTAATGGCTGAAGAACGCCATGACTGGCCAAGCTTCCAGCGCTTGTCGGAGCTACACGGGCGCTTGCGCTTTTCTTTGTCCAGTCTCCAGCGCCCAGATTCTAGGGTCATAAGTCAACCCAGCTGTGCGGCAAAGTACGCCGCTTCGCCGGTTTGGCTTATGCCCGTCGAATCTACACGGGCGCTTGCGCTTTTCTTTGTCCAGTCTCCAGCGCCCAGATTCTAGGGTCATAAGTCAACCCAGCTGTGCGGCAAAGTACGCCGCTTCGCCGGTTTGTCTTATGCCCGTCGAATCTACACGGGCGCTTGCGCTTTTCTTATTTAATTCGGTAGTTTGTTGTGGTGATCAATACGCCGTTGACCATTGTGGTGGTTAGCATTGGGTAGCCGTCGTCCATTCGCTCGATTACTAGGAGGTCCGCTCTTTTCCCGACTTTAATGGAGCCCAGTTCATCGTCCATTTTCACTGCTTTTGCGGGATTCAAGGTAACCATCATGAACATCTCGTGTAAGTTGTTGCCATACTTTTCGTGAAGGTCAAAGACGGCGTGCAGCAACGCGGGTGGGTAGTAATCGCTGCATAAAATGTCCATACACCCTTGGCTGATAGCTTCTGCAGCGGATAGGTTGCCTGAATGCGAGCCACCTAGCATGACGTTTGGAGCGCCGGCAATGGTATGAATGCCCAATTCTTTTGCTTTTGCCGCAACTTCTAGTGTGATGGGAAATTCGCTGATGGTTGTGCCAAAGCTTTTTACCAAATCGAGTTTTTTAATGTCATCGTCATCATGTGAAGCGACCGCGATTCCATGAGCCCGTGCAATATCTGCTACTTCTTTTATTTTTTGAGTTGTTAGGCATTCCATGCTTTGTCGCTCTGCAATGAGGACATTGACGTCTTCATCTGAAATGTCTCGGTAGCCCTTTAACGTTTCTCGGTAGACTTCTAGATTGCGGTACTGGCCTTGCCCGGGTGTGTGGTCCATAAATGACAGCAAATGTACTTTGCCATCTTCAATGTTTTTCACCAACTGGTCTACTTCATCGATGTTGTCGATTTCAAAGCGTGCATGCAAACGGTGGCGAATTAAATGCAGTCGGTTATGCGTCTTTTCGATAGCATCTACCATTCGCTGGATGTTCGTAGGGTTGCGCATCGGCTTGTGTGAAAAGACATCTTCTTTATAGAACGATAGCGAATGAAACATTGTCGTGATGCCATGGCTGATGAGAATTTTTTCCGCTTCTCGTAAACTAATATCAAAATCCATCATGCTTGTCGGACGCGGTGAAGCGATTGTTTCGATGTAATCAGAATGAATGTCGATAAAGCCGGGAGAGATGTATCCTCCGCGGGCATCAATCAGTCGGGCTTCTGGATAATCACCGATTTGCTCTTTAGGAATGATTGCGCGGATAAGTTCTCCTTCAACTACCACTACAAATCCTTCTAGTATCGTTTGCTCGGTTACGATTTTGCCGCTATGAATAATATACAAAGTATCGATCCTCCTAGAGTAGTGAGTACACAAGTTGCTGCGTGTACGCATGTTGTGGGTCTTCTAATACTTGATCGGTCAATCCTTGTTCGATAATTTCGCCGTTTAGCATGACAATCGTTCGGTCTGCAAGCATGCGAATAACTGCCAAATCGTGTGACACAACGATCATGCTGATGCCAAGTTCCCGTTGTATTTTTTTAATTAAATCCAAAACATTGGCTTGTACAGATAAATCGAGACCGGTCGTCACTTCATCTAAAAATAGAATAGGAGGATTATTTGATAATGCTTTTGCGATTTGAACGCGTTGCTGCATTCCTCCTGAAAAATTGCGTGGTTCTTCTTTCATGCGGTGGAGTGGAATATGGACATTATCAAGCAATCTTTTACTGATCATTTCCATTTCTCCAACATTTCGATTGCCTGCTGCAATTAGTTTTTCAGCAATATTTCCGACAGAAGAAAAATTCATTTTTAACCCATGGACTGGATTCTGATAAACCATTCCGTAGTCGTGGTTGCGAATGGAACGCTTTTGTTGAGAAGACAATTCAAATACATTGATACCAGCTAAAGCGGGTTTATCAATATACGCATTCCCTGACGCAACGTCAGTGTCAAAGTAAAGACATTGCATTAACGTTGATTTCCCGCTTCCGCTTTCTCCGACAATTCCTAGAATTTCGCCTGGGTATAAATCAAGAGATACATCGCGCACTGCATAAACTGTGCCACATTTCGCACAGAAATTTTTCTCTAATTGAGCGGCATCCAAATTGTCGCAATGGGGACAACCGGGTCCAAATTGTTTGCGTAAATTGCGGACTTTCAAAATGGGTTCTTCACGCATAGCTGCTCGTCACCCCGACTTTCTCTTTGCTGTTCAACTGATCCATACAATAACTCGTGTCGTTGCATTGGTAGACAGTTTTCCCTGTTTCTTGATCAATTAATTCATCTAAGAAAACGTCTCCTGTGCCGCAAAGACGGCATCCTTGTCCATTAAATGATTCGACAGCAAACGGATAATCATCAAATGCTAATGATTCGACAGCTGTATAAGGTGGAACGGCGTAAATTTTCTTTTCACGTCCCGCACCGAGTAAAATCAAGGCTTCTGAATGATGCATTTTAGGATTGTCAAAACGCGGAATCGGACTTGGTGCCATGACATAGCGTCCATTCACATAAACTGGATGATCTGCATAAGTTGCGGTTTTGCCGTATTTCACAATTTGCTCGAACAACATTAGCCAAGCTCCGCTATAATCATCTTCAGCATGCATGCGCTTTGTTTTGTATTCGCTTGCTTCAACAGGTCGCAAAGGTTCAGGTATAGGTACTTGAAGAATTAGGATTTGATCTTTTGTCAACGGCACTTCAGGGATTCGGTGGCGTGACTGAATCAAATCAGCATTTTCAGTTTGATCAGTGAGTTGAACACCTGTCGTTTCTTGAACGAGTTTTTTAATACTGACTGCATTGACTGACTCGTCAGCCCCTTGGTCGATGACTTTTAGTACATCCGATTGGCCGATTAAAGACAGCGTCAACTGCAGGCCGCCTGTTCCCCAACCACGTGCAATCGGCATTTCCCTTGAAGCGAAAGGTACTTGGTATCCCGGAATCGCCACAGCTTTCAATGTAGCTCGTCGAATCTCTTTTTTAGAACCTTCATCAAAAAAGGCAAAATGCGTATTAGCTCTCAACTGCCGTTCCCTCCTTTTTTACTTGGCGAATACTGTCTAGTTTAGATTGAAACGTGACGTAATGCGGTAATTTCAAATGAGAAATAAAACCAGTAGATTCTACTGAATCGATATGTAATAAGACGAACTCCTCGTCATGAGTTGGGAATTCGGTGTTTGGATGTTCTAGGCACTGATCTAGAATACTCATCGCAATCGCTTTGGTTTCGTTTTGGCCGTAACAAACACCGTAACCAATTTCAAATTCCAATGCATCTTCATTGTTGGTGTTTTTTACAGTGACCGGTACAAATGACTCTACTTCGGTTATGCGTATTTCACCGATATAAAATTGGTCTTCGGGGTCCAAATCCGTTTTGTTCGGATGAGCTGTATAAATGGGAACTTTTCCGACACGAACTTCGCCGACAGTCGGATGGACTTCTCCGTATCCTCGTAACGATGCATATCCAAATGAAGTAACAGCTCCTGTTTGGCCCCGTGTCATTACTTGTAAACGGGCACTTCTCGTTGTTGGAAACTGCAAACTTTGTTTAGTAACATCAGTAGGTTGCGCATTATCCGGTTCGAATGTTTCGAACAAGCCTTCTTCACGTAGGTAGTCGACAACTTTTGGGAAATAGACAACCTCTTGTCCCGATTGGATGACTGACAAACTGTCTCGGTAATCTTGCAGCCACTTTCGATTAACTTCAGCGTTTTCTTCCATCATTCCGAAGTCCAGCAAACGGTGTGTGTAATCGTACGTAGCACCTAACAATTGGCCACCGGGAATGTCTTTAAAGCTTGCCGATATTCGCCGTTCGACAAGCATCGTCTCAACTTCGACCGTCTCACTATAGTAATGACGCGGCAAAGTCGAACGATGCGCACGCATCAAGAAAACGGCTTCTTCCATACTGCCTTCACCTTGTTTGATAGCCAAAGCTGCTAGTTCTGGTGAGTACAGACTGCTTTCCGACATTACTTGATCCACCATACTGCCCATTGTCGACAAAATTGTCTTGATTTCCAAAATTTCTTGACCTTTTAATCGTTCGTACGTCAGGCGTTTAATCGAAGCATCAATCGCCTGAGTTCCACCTTTTACAGGAACATAGCCCATCTATTTCACCTCCATCGGAATTGCCGAAACGCTTCTCGGTATACAAGCGATTTGAGCCGCTTTGTCTGCAAAAATGAGATCGATGCCCATTGGATACTCTTTGATGCGACTGTCTCTCGTTTGCCAAAACTGATTGGATTGGCCGGTTTGTAAGTGATCTTCTGTCCGTATTCCTGGTCCAGTCAACTGCAGGGGCCCTTCATTAACCAAATCCGCACTTTCAATGATCCAAGTTGCCGATTGATGCGGATCAATCAAATTACCGATTTTGCACTGTATCATCGCCTCTAAAATGTCTATTTCTTTATCATCTTTTAAGACGATAATAAAATCGGCTTCTTGCACTGATACAAAACGAGCTGAAGTATACTCAGAAATTTTACCGATTAAGTCTGTTCTATTTTTCGCTATTACATGAAACGTGACTTCAGCATCCAACAGTGCCATCGCACTCAAAATAAGTGCGTCCGTACAGCCAAAATCAATGTCCACATTTTTTGTTTGTTGTTTAATGGTAGAAATAGTTCCTGGTCGTGACATACTATGTACTATTTTTCGATAAACTTGCTGCAAGTCATGTATTCGATCAATCGCCATATTATCTCTCCTGCTCAGTTAGTTTTTAGACTGTTGCTTAGACTTCCATCGTTTCGAAGTTAACTTTTGTTTTGAAAAGTTCAGCTTGTTGCTGGGCTTTGGCTTTGTTGATTTGCCGTTCTTCTTCTAGTAATCTTAGTTCCCAATCCTGCATTTCAGGAAGTTGCGCTTTAAAGGCTGCATCAATAATCGCCAAATATTCAGCGCGCAGTTCGTCCATTCCGACTATTAGACCTGTCCCAATTTCTCCTGAAATTTCTACTTTTGCTTCTGTTATTAGGACTTCCCCCATATAAAACAAAGAGTTTTTAGCAGATTCTCTCATCTTCACCATAATCATTCCTTGTTCAGGAGCTGTTACTTCACGACATTCGTATTTATTTGTGACACTGGTTGCCATTTCTTTTGCCAATCTGCCATCGCCTTGAATAAGAATTTCTGTTCGTCTGCGTCTTTTCATGTTCACTGCCTCCTCGTCTGTAAGTTCATCGTAACTTGTCGCCAAGTGGCCGTGTTTTAAGCTGTCGTTAAGCTTTTGTAAAGGCGCTTAACAATTGGACAACCCAAAAAGCAGGTAGAGGAAACTGAATCGTTTTCTCTACCTGCTTTTATTTTTATTATGTATGAGCGAGTGTGACTTGTTTAATTCATCGTAATATCGTATGTAAATTTATCACTGCGATACAAAATTTTTGTATGCTCAAGCACTTTACCCGTCTTTTCATCAATACAGTCATTCTCTACTAGCAAAAGAGGCACCATGCTTTTACAAAGCAGGAGCTGTTGCTCTGCCGAAGTTGGAAAAGAGATGCTTAATAAGGTGTTGCTGTCGACAAATTTGCTATAGCCATGTTGTCGATAGTATGCAAACATTGAACGAATATGAGGTCCTTCTGTTGCTATTTCAGAAAATATTTTCTCACTGACAAAAGAATGATGAATAGCAATGGGCTGTCCACCGATTATCCGAATTCTTGAAACCTTGTAGACCTTGTCTGTTGGTTCACACTCCAACAACTTGTAAATTTTTTCTTCGTACGGAGCTTCTTCACAACAAATAAGACGCGTCTTCAAATCATAACCGGCTTGCTGCATTTTTTCAGTAAAACTCACTTTTCCGGTTAAATGCAACTTAATCAGCGTAGACTTTTCTTTTAAAAATCTTCCTTTGCCTTGTTTTGAAAAGATAAAACCACGTTCTTCTAGCTTAGTCAACGCTGCGCGGACAGTCATACGGGGCACGCCATACCAATTCGCTAGTTCGTTTTCTGAAGGCAATTTTTCACCAGCAACAAACTTTTTTAATGTGATTTTTTCCATTAACTCATCTAAAATTTGCGTCTCTTTATCAACCGAAATAAATACCCCTCCCTTTTCTATCTACTTTCACTATGGTCATTATACGCTATTTTCAATTTTAGTTAGTTTATTGTCTTTATTCTGCTCAATTAAATACTTTCGTACACCAACGCGTTAATTCACTAAATTTTCATTGCTTTATACTCTAGTATTCATTATAGTAGTAACATAATTTAACTAAGCAAGGTAGGAGTTGCAGAGATGAAAGAGTTTATGAGTAAACTGTTGAATGGTGTAAGTATTGGCGTGGTCGTAGCCCTAATTCCCAACGCATTATTAGGCGAGATTTTAAAGCTATTGATCCCGCACTTTCCTCCATTGCAGCATTTGTTTGATATTACAATTTTCACCATGAGCCTATTGCCCGTAACAGTTGGCGTCATGGTTGGTATTTCTTTTAAATTAACTCCAATTCAAACAGCAAGTGTCGGCATTGCAGCTATGGTTGGTAGCGGTGTCGTCGAAAAAACGGCAGAAGGCGTTATGACGTTAAATGGGATTGGCATTGTCGTCAATATTGCCATTACAGCGGCATTGGCAGTGTTGTTTGTCCAATTAATCGGCGATAAACTAAAAGCGTACGCGATTCTATTAATGCCTACTTTAAGTATTATGATTCCCGGAATGATTGGTTATTTATTGCTACCAATGATGAAACAATCGACTGGGTTGATCGGCTCACTGGTTGCGCATACTACTTCTTTGCAGCCCATAGTAATGGGGGCTGTTATTGCAATGATTTTTTGCGTTGTCATTCTACTCCCGGTATCAACCGTTGGGATTGCTACAGTTATCATGCTGTCTGGTGTCGGGGCAGGCGCTGCAAATTTGGGGATCGTGGCAGCGGGGATCGGCTTGGCTATTTCGAGCTATAAAGCCAATTCTCTAGGAACCGCACTCGTGCACGTACTCGGGTCTCCAAAAATTCAAATGAAAAACTTTTTAATGAAACCACAAATCGCCATACCCATGGTCATTACAGCTGCTGTTCTAGGCGCTTTGGCCGGCATCTTGAACATACAAGGCACTCCTTATAGTGCCGGTTTTGGATTGTCTGGTCTCGTTGGTCCATTGAATTACATAAACCTTGCAGAAGGTGGTTGGAGTGGCCGTAATGTTGCAATCATGCTCAGTACATTTCTAGTACTTCCAGTCATTTTGAATGTTGGTTTGCTGTACATCTTCACACGTAAGCTGAAAATAATTAAAGCTGATGATTACAAAGTTGATTTTGAATAAAAACGAAAAAGCCCAGCGAGAGAATTTTTTCTCGGCTGGGCTTTTTCATTTTCACACGCTACAGCGTCAAACAGTTACACCGTAGTCATTTACTAGCTCTACAGCTAGCCATCCTCGTACACTATTGACCAACCATAAAGCGTCGCAGTCAGCCAGTTCTTCTTTAGTTATCATTTTTTCTTCGATAACTTGCTGGTCCACCAATTGCTGTCGAAATGTTCCTGCTAACAAGCCGCAAGAAACCGGAGGTGTAAAAAACTTACCGTTTTTTTCGAGCACTGCATTTCCAATCGTAAATTCTGTAATCTGCTGCTGTTCATTCCATAAAATGGCCGAAAATATTCCTTCTGGTAGTTTTCCAGACGCCTGCTCGTATACATCACGATGCGTCGTTTTATGGAATAAAAACGGATCACGACTATTTACCGCGCGAGGCGCCCATATGCACTTGACTGGTTGAGCGATGGGTACTATGTTTTGTGCTTGCAGTTCTATTTGACCGTCTTTATCCACTAGCAACCGAATTTTGTATAGCCCCACTGCATGTTTCTCTGCAAGTCTCCGTAATTCACTTTCGATTTTCCGAATATTTCCCGGGAAATGAAAATATTCTGCGGAATCTTTAAGACGAGCTAAATGATACGGCAGCAATGGATAATTTCCGTCTTCTAGTTTCAAGGATTCTAACAAATGAAACACAGGCCGTTTCGCTGTTAGCACTTGTGCCTTTGTATGAAGTTCTTGAAATTCCCCTTCAGAAGTTGAATCCCATGTAATACCCCCACCCACTCCGAAACGCGCAGTATCTCTTTCTCGGTCGATGACAACGGTTCGAATTGGCACATTAAAGACGGCTTGTTTTTCAGGCGTTATAAATCCGATAGCGCCACAATATACTTCTCGTGGTGTTTGTTCTAAATCAGCTATGTATTTCATCGTGCTAATTTTAGGTGCACCGGTAATCGAACCACATGGAAATAAGGCTTGAAACCAGTTTAAAATTGTCGCTGTTTCATCTAGTTCCGCTTGAACTGTAGATGTTAACTGATGAACTGTTGGATACGTTTCTACTGTAAACAGTGCCTCTGTTTTGACTGTTCCTTTTTTAGCTAATCGGCTCATATCGTTTCGAAGCAAATCAACAATCATTAAATTCTCAGCCTGTTCTTTTTCAGAACTTACTAATGCCTTTACGTGCTCGTTATCTTCATATGTCGTGCGACCTCTTGATGCTGTGCCTTTCATTGGTTTGGCAGTAATTTTGCCTCCCTGCACTTTAAAAAACAGTTCTGGAGATGCGGAAAGTACACGGAACCTGCCGAGGTTTAAATAGGCCCCGTAATCTGCTTGTTGATTTCTCGCTAGTTGACGATAAAATGCCAAATCGTTCCCTGTGAACTTTGCAGACAGCCGTTCTGTGTAATTTACTTGGTACGTGTCACCTCTTTCAATTGCCTGCTTGATTTGCTGAATGCCTGTTTTGTAGTGATCGATAGAGCTCGTCATGTTCCATTCTGAAACGGCATATGTTTGTAGTTCTTCAACAGGTGCATATTGTTGGGGTTCATTGAAAATGCCAAACCAAACGAGTGGCATTTCCCCTCGTGACTGCACGCGCATTTCGGGGTGAAAAGCTGGAGCTGCTTCATAAGAAACATAGCCCGCTGCGTAAAAGCCATCTCCGACTGCCTTCTCTACCTTATCCATCATTGTTGGGACTTCTTCTAATACAGCTGTTTCGAAGATGCTTACTGGCTCGCTAAAAAAAGCGGTTCAATTTCGCCAGCTTCATTTCGAAACTCATACAATAGGTGAGGGTTTGACATTTCCAGCACCTCCCTTATTATTTTCTTTCCACCACTTCGCAAGTTCATAGCAATTTTTCAGCATGGCAAAGCCTTCAGCTGTTAAAATCGATTCTGGATGAAACTGTATGCCTTCAACCGGCATGCTTTCGTGCCGAACGGCCATGACAGCTCCGTCTTCTGAACGTGCGGTCACGATTAAACAGGTAGGAAGAGGTTCTTGTGCTACTAGTGAATGATAGCGAGTGACAGCTGTTGGATTGGCTATTCCTTTAAACAATCCGTCTTCATCATGCGTTAAGATGGAAACTTTCCCGTGCATTGGCCGACTTCCTTTTACAACCTGTCCTCCAAAATGTTCAATAATGGTTTGATGGCCAAGGCAAACACCTAGTATTGGGATCTGCCCACTTAGCTCTGTCAATACAGCTTGACTCGCGCCAGTTGCAGTCGGACGTCCAGGTCCAGGTGACAGTACAATGAGGTCCGGCGCGAGGTTTTCTAGTCGTGTTACAGTAAGTTCGTCATTTTGAAAAACGATTACAGCGTCGTCTAACTGCTCAAAATAATGAACGAGATTATAAGTAAATGAATCTTGGTTATCGATGATGATAATCACGGGCACACCTCTTAACTCTACTTTAGTGAATCGTTTCGCTATTTTTATTATACGCTGTGAAAAGCGTTTGATGGAAATTTATCCATAGCAAATACAAGAGCTTGAGCAATGTCTTTGCGACGAATTTAGCGTAGTGATATTTGCCCTTTTCCGCCCCCGTTCCAATTAGCCTGCTTTTACTAAGGCTACAAAATAAAAATTGATGGAGGAAAACCAATCATTTTTCTCCATCAATCTATTTTGAACCCCCTTTATGCGCTGCACTTCGTCATAAAACTCTTTGTTTCTTTAGAAGGTTTTGCTTGGCGGTTCCCCATTACTCTTCCGACAGATACTATCATTTCATGACCCATACCTTCTCCTCGAAATGAAGGAAGCACGGAAATGTGCTGGACTGTGTAAAACTCGTCGTCTTCTACGTGAATACCAATAATGCCCACATAGTAATTGTCTGCTTTCCAGAAGAAAAGTTGCCAATTCGGACGCTCGTTGTATAGCGCCATCGTCTTTTTCAACTGTTTCACATTTCGCTCTTGGGGCATGTATGCTAGCAAACCCATTGCAATTTTTTCATGCAATTTTCTATATCTGTGAATCATCAATATCCCCCTCTTTCGCTAGTCCTTCAAACTAAAGAATTTTGTTGAATGGCATTGAGCGCAGTTGATAGTCTCCTAGCAAAATCTTCAGGTGGTTCTTCTGACGACAAGTAAACGCAGATGATGTCCGGATTCGTATCCACGCGATGCTGATAAGTTGTTGGCAATGGAATCGGGTATTGATGAAGCGCATTGATAAACGAATCTAGCTCGCTTGGCAGCAAAAAAATCTCTGCCTGATTGAGTGCATCTCCATTTTCTTGTACATGTTTAAAAGAAATATCGTGATCTAACGTACAACTAAAATTTTTATTATGAGAAACAATATTGATCGTTCTTTTTCTTTTAACTAAACATTCTCCTGCCTGTAACTCTACTTCTGCGTTCATCAGTATGCCTACTCGTTCAGCTAATTGTTGCAATTGCTTCATCCAGCTCACCCTCTCTATTTTTTGCCCAAACTTATCTATCCTTTTGGAAAAGAAATGTAGACAGAAAAACGCCGAAAAGAATCGTACGATTCTCTTCGGCGTTGTTTACAGCACTATTGTCTGTTACATCCAGCCAAATCATTAACGGTATATATGATTACATTTATAGACATCTATGGAGTAGATTTTTTTGACGGGAACGCCGAATTTCCGTACTTTTTAATCTGCTCTCTCGTATAGGTGTATCTAGCATCTTAAAATACAGCAAATAAAAGTTCACAACAAAAAGTTCCAACGTTTTATACGACTGGAAGTAGAGAGAATTTACATTTTCGCTCTTTTATCTTCTATACCCTGTTTCCGCAAAGTAAACACTTTTTGGAAAATAAAAAAACCCTAAACGGCTCACGTTAAAAGTGGCTATCGTTTAGGGGTTAGTTCATTATCTTGGTTTTATCATTTAGTAGATTGAATCAGCTCAGCTAATTTTTCACAGCGAATAAAGTCACGCGGCTGCGGTGTTAATTCTACTTTCAAACTGGCAACTAGTGTTGTCTTTACGTACAGCATGTCTCGAAAACGATCGACTGCTCCACAAAACTCTGCGAAAAAACTATCGCCCGTCCCGAAAACCGCCGTCTGCAATTCTTTGTGTTCTAGTTTTTCAATCGCATGATATAAATCGCGCAGTTCTCCAGGAATTTCACCACTTCCCCACGTATACGTTCCAATTAACAGCGTATCGAAATCCGACAAGGCTACTAGTGGAAAATCTTCTATTTTGTATAGCTCGGTATGAAGTCCTTGTTGCAAAATAGCTGCTTGCAGCATCTCTGCTAGTTGTTCTGTGTTGCCGGTAACAGAAGCATAGACAATCGCCAGTTTCGGCTTATAGCTCGTCAAAACCATTCGACTGCGACACTTTCGTATACGTGCGTGATTTCTGTTCAAAGAAATCCGATTTTGTGTCGTTCATCATGTCATCACCAAATACGTGAATCCAAGGCATCGGATTGCTGCGTTCTTCGTATAAATTATCTAGTCCTAGCTGACGCAGACGCTTATTGGCCAAATACTCAACGTAGCCCTCAAACTCAACTAAATCCAAGCCCTCAATATCAGCCAAAATGTAATGCGCCCATTCTTTTTCTAGCTGTACCGCTTTGTCGATCGTTGTATAAATATATTGAATGTTTTCATCTGTATGCAATTCCGGATTTTCTGTCAGCATAATGCGGATAAACTGCGCGATAAAATACGCATGCTGCATTTCGTCGCGTTGAATGTAGCTGATCATCGTGCTGGTTTTCAACATTTTTTGCTGACGCGCCAAATGGTAGAAAAACGCAAAGCCCGCATAAAAATAAATGCCTTCTAAGTTAATGGAATTGACGCTCAGCTTAAACAAGTTTTGCGGCGTTGGGTTTTGGCGAAATTCTTCGTATGCATCCAAAATTAACTCATTTCGTTTTTGAACAACCGGATCGCTTTTTGCTTGATCAAAGCGCTCGTTTTGTTCGCTCACTGAAACAAGTGAACTTAAAATATACGAATACGACTCGGTATGAACGGCTTCTTGTTGAGAAATTACCGCAAATATTGCTTTAAAGCTCGAATCGGTCACGTAATCCATTGCTTGACTCATCGTTGGTGTTTGCAAGCTATCGAGTGAGGCGAGTTGCGTATTGATACGCAAAAAGACGTCTTTTTCCACACTGCTCAAGCTATCCCATTGCTTAATATCGTCTTGCATATTAATTTCTTGCGCTTTCCAAAAGTTGGCTAATAGCGCTTGATACAAATCGTACATTTGCGGATACGCAATGTCGTTCCAATTCAATAACCCCGAAGACTGACCGTTTAACACGCCAGTCGATTTATTCGGATGTTCTGGATTTAATAATTTAATCTTTTTTAACGGTTCATGTATCGTCATGATCATTCTCCTTTAGCTTTGACACGCTTCGCATTCTTCGATTTCCGCTTGCGATGTACTGCGAACATAATAAGTCGTTTTCAAGTTTTGCTTCCATGCTTCTAAGTGCAGCTCTAATAATTCTTTTGCTTTAATCGTGTGCGGGACATAAAAGTTAAAGCTGATGGATTGATCAATATGGCGTTGACGTGCTGCATTTTGACGAATGCTCCATTTTTGATCAAGCACATGACGTGAACGACGATAGAAATCATACGTATTGTGATCCAAGTCAGGTGCAGTCACTTTAAATTTGAAGTTCTTTTTCTCTTCAGCGTATTCAACGGCGTATAGCGGATCGATGCCATCTGTTGAACCACCGATTTTCGCAGTTGATGAGTTCGGCGCAACAGCCATCATCCAGCCGTTTCGAACTCCTGTTGTTGCCACTTGTTGTTGCAAGTCGTTCCAGCGCTCACTCGTGTAGTTGCGGCGTTCAAAATACTCGCCTGTGTGCCATTCTGATCCAGAAAATTGACTGAACGCACCTTTTTCTTCCGCTAATTGCATAGAAGCACGTATCGTTTGATAAGCAATTTCTTCGTAAAGCTTATCGGCAAACTCAACCGCTTTTTCACTTTCCCAATGGATGCCTTCAAGTGCAAGTAAGTGGTGCCATCCGAACGTTCCTAAACCAATTGCGCGGTATTTTTTATTTGTTGCTTCAGCTTGTCCTACTGAAATCGTATTTAAGTCAATGACGTTATCAAGCATGCGTGTTTGAATCGGTACTAAACGCGCTAATACGTCAGCTTTGACCGCTCTTGGCAAGTTGATTGATGACAAGTTGCACACCACAAAATCGCCTGGCTTGCGGATCATAACGAGGTTGCCGTCTTCATCAGTATATTCTTTAACAATAGTAGTAGCTGACATATTTTGCATAATTTCTGTACACAAGTTACTGCAATAAATCGATGTCAGCCCGCGACCTCTTGTGTGCTTGTTCGGATTTTGACGATTGACTTCGTCACGGTAAAACATATACGGTGTGCCAGTTTCTAGCTGAGACACCATGATGCGCGCCATAATTTCCATTGCGCGATACGTTTTACGCGGCAATAACGGATGATCAACTGCTTCTTGGTATTTTTCGCTAAAGTATTTGGAATCTTTTTCATCGTAAAAATCTTCAAGTCCTAATGCGTTGCCATTCGCATCTTTCCAGCCCATCACTTGCTTGACTTGGTGTGGACAGAACGTATGCCATTCCCCAATACTGCGTCCGTTTTCGTCTTTTTCTTGCAGACGCTCCATAAACAAATCTGGAATTGATACACCTGTGAAAATATCATGTGCTTTGCGGCGCTCGTCGCCATTATTGGTTTTCAAATCCAAGAAGCCGTTCATAATGTCTTTATGGAAGACGTCTAAGTAAATCGCGACTGCTCCTTGACGCTGACCTAGCTGATCGACACTGACCGCTGTATCATTAAGCAAACGAATCCACGGTACGACACCCGAAGAATTGCCTTTGAATTTTTTAATGTCTGAGCCTAACGCTCGCACTTTGCCGTAATAAATGCCGATGCCCCCACCATCTTTACTAAGGCGCGCGATATCCCAGTTGTTTAAGTAAATGCCGTCTAAAGAATCGTCTACCGTATCGATAAAACACGAAGACAATTGCCCAAAACTTTTACCTGCATTCGATAAAGTTGGAGTCGCAACGGTCATATACAAATGACTCATCGCCCAATACGCTTCTTTAACGAGCTCTAATCGACGCTCTTGCGGCTCATTTTGCATTAACGTCATGGCAATAACTAAAAAGCGCTCTTGCGGAAGTTCAAACAACTGCCCTTCATAGTCTTTTGCCAAATAACGATCTGCCAGTAAAAACAAACCGATGTAGTTAAATAGCAAATCCCGACTCGGCTCGATTTCTTGACCTATTTCTGTAATCTCTTCTTGAGAATAAGAAGCTAAGAGCTCTTTTGAGTAGATCCCGACTTGTGTTAATGCTTTGATTAACTCATAAAAGTCACCATATTTTTCAGTAGCGGAATAATTGCGGCTGCTTGCGGCTTTCTTATACAAATCACTGACATACAACTCTGCCGCTACGTAAGTCCAGTCTGGCTCGTCCATTGTGATACGATTTAATGCATAAAGTAAGGATTGCTCGCCTTTTGCTTGTTCAGCGAGTTTTGCTGCTCGCTCTAGTAGCTCGCGCGTATCTAGTCCATAAACCTCAGTTGCTCGCTTGAGCGCTTTTTCTACTGCGTCCATTTCTGTTGTATCTGTTTTCATATTCATATCAGCATAACTCCTTTGCGAATTCGTTCACTTTCATGCGTCGCTGTTTCCGCTCCTGTGCGCTTTTAAATAATTCTTTTTCAGCAGGAGTTTCTGGTATAACACCAACGACCGGTGTCGGTTTGCCGTCACTGTCGACTGCAACCATTGTCAAAATAGCTGTCGTCGTCAAATTTCTATTGCCGGTTTCAATCTGCTGACATTCTGCTTTAACATACACTTCCATCGATGTTCTTCCTGTCGATATTACAACACCTTCTAAGATGAAAATGTCCCCTACTTTAGCGGAAGATAAAAAATTCACCGTATCAATCGAAGCTGTAACGACTGCTTTTCCGCTGTGCCTCATGGCAGTAATAGCGGCAATTTCATCAATATACGCGAGTACGGTTCCACCGAATATCGTTCCTAAATGATTCGTATCAGGTGGCAACACTAACTTTGTTTGAATGGTTCTTGCCACACCTGCTGCTAATGGTTCTGTCATGATTGCATTTCCTCCTTCTATGTAAAACAAAAAAACCCATCCTCTCAGGGAGGATGGGGTGGAAAACGCAGAATAGCGGAGAAAGGCAGCAAAAAATAGCTGCTCGCGCAGAATATCTTCGTTATCCTTCTCAACTCCCGGAGAAGATCATAAACTTAGAACAAAGGCAGGTTTCCTGGCTTGTGCGTCATCCTCTGCTATCTCCTTCCCGTCCATTGGACAGTGGATTGTGATAGCTCGTCAGCACTTACAGTTGCGGGTACAGCTCCGGTATTACCGGATTCCCTTTTAAGCCTTTTCAGGCACCTTTATCACTATTTTCACTACATATAGTTATCTGAATAATAAAAAACACTAAATGTTGTATCTATACACTATAAACCACTTTCATACTTTTAACAAGACTATTTACAAACTCGTGTTAATTAGCCGTCAAATATTGTTTTAACGCTTGTTTTACGGTACTCATTGTCTTTAGTTTGCTAAAGTCTACGCGCACATCGACAGCTTTTAATGCCAGTTCAGGACGAATTCCTGTAAAAATAAGCTGAATGCCTAACAAGCGCATGATTTGATCAATTTTGTATAGAAATTCTGCAACCACATTATCAATATTATAAATCCCTGAAACATCAATAATGAGACAATGCAAATTTTCTCCTTGAACTTTCTGCGGGATAATATCCAGCAGGCGCATACTCCGATCCCCATCGACTGATCCTACAAGTGGCAACACAGCTAGTCCATCAATAATCGGAACAATTGGTGCTGAAATTTCGTTTTTAAGTTGGCGTAAGTCATGCGACATTTTTTTCTGAAGCGTGATATCACGCATAGTGGACTGGATGGCTACCGTTTCTCCGTACTGAACTGGGTAACAATACAATTCAACATCGGCTAAAGTCCCGTCAAAACGTCTAACAGTCGTTTCCATCAACTCTCCAATTGTACGATTTTCCATCCCTTTTTGAATTCGCTTCGTAATTAATTCTTTGTAGTCGTCTGTAAAGACCTCTACTACATCTGCGCCCACAACTTCTTCTTGCTTCGCTTTAAAAAATTCAGCACCTGATTGGTTTATATATAAAACCTTCTGATTTGAATGGATAATTGTTGTTTCGTCAGAATAATTCACAATGTCCTGATACATTTTTTCTTTTTCTGGAATACTTGCTAACGAAGTTGGTGCATTCGGCATATCCCTTCACCCCTTCCGTTTCGGAAACTATCTACATCCTATTTTACACTTTTTCGAGAAAACTTTCAGTGTTAAGTAACACGTAAAAACAGCTGATCTATTCTTAATCCTTTCATCACTTATAAGACAGAAATTTCTTATCGTCCACTAGAAGTTCACATCAAATTAAAAAGAGTTGCCGGTTAAGCAACTCTCTCTACTTTCCTATCTATGCATCGACCCATTCAGAAGCTAGTTCTTTTTCTGTTTTCGGCTCGTCCGCTTTTTTAGTATTTTTGCTGGTATACGGTTTAAAACTCTTCGCTTTGTTGGCACCGGATTTCCAGCGAGTCCATCCTTTTTTGCCAGTTCCCTGACCCGTACCACTTTTCGGTTTCGCTTTTGCTTTGCTCATTTTAATCACTCCATTACTGCTACATTACTGCAACGATGAAGTACATCTTATCACATCAAGCCGTAAAATTAAACAAAATGTTCTTGTTAGACACGGGAAAGCCCTGTTCTCAACAACTTTAATTCTAATTCGTAATTTGCAATAGACTCATCAATCGTTAAGTTTTTAGCGAAATATTCAATCCAATTCCTAACGGTCACCGACATCATAATTTTAAGCAGATGGTATAGTTCTTTGTTTCCAGAAACGTTTAACTTGGTCGTATCGATCAAAAGGCTAATCGCTCGGAATTCTTCTGCAGACTCTTCTTCATTGACAATTTTAATAAATTTAGTTTCTACTTGTTCTGTCATATTCAAAAGGACGTTTCGTTTAAAGTCGAGTAATTCTTCTTCGTTTACGGTAAATCGGTAAAATTCACTAATAGCTTGAAATAGATCCCCACTTTTTTTCTGCAATATTGTTTTGAAAATTTGTTTTTGTTCGACCGCGTAGCCATTCAGCAAGTAAAAATAAAGATCTTCTTTCCCTTCAAAATATTGATAAAAGCTGCCTCGAGAAATCCCCGCTGCTTTAACGATATTAGCAATAGAAGCCTCTGACAAAGATGCATTTGAGAATTCCTGTTTAGCTGCTCCAATCAAGTGCTGTTGCTTGTCCTTAGGTAAATTATAAAAGGTTAGTTTTGGCATCGCTGTCTTCCTTTCTATCAACTTATGTCATTCTATTTAACGTGAAATTAGTTGGTAAACGGAACCGTTCTTTATCAATCAAAATCTCAGAAAGATCTTCATCATCACCAATCTGGTCTTTCAACTTGTTCATACGCAGCTGAATTTTTTCCATTTTGCGATCTAATTGTGCTGCTGATTCTGCCGATTCTTTCAACTCTCTAATAATATCAACGGGAACTTCTTTATTGTATTTATAGTAGATTTTATGTTCGAGGCTGGCCCAAAAATCCATCGCAATGGTTCTGATTTGCACTTCTACACAAACTTCTTCCACGCGGTCCGACATAAAAACAGGAACCACCAGCAATAAATGCAAACTGCGGTAACCGTTTGGCTTTGGATTCTTGATGTAATCCTTCACGTCAAGAACTTTTAAATCAGCTTGGTTTTGTAGCATTGTACTTAGCCGATAGATATCCGTTTCAAATGAACACGTAATTCGAATTCCCGCTATGTCTTTAATCGTCTTTTTTACATCTGAACGCGAAAGCTCAATTCCTTTTTTTGTCGCTTTTTTCATAATACTTTCAGGAGATTTTACTCTTGAACTGACATTTTCAATCGGATTATAATCATGAACAAATTGGAATTCCTGTTGTAAGATATTAATTTTTGTATTTATTTCATCTAATGCGAACTTGTAACCCATCATAAATCTCATAATTTCTCTTTTAGAATCTTTCAATTTTCGTAAGTCGTCTTTTATACTAGCTTCCATTTTGTTGTCCCCTTCCATTTTCAAACATTCACTTTATCAATCTTCAACTATGAACCTGCTCTGCTCAATTTTGATTTTCCAGCGTACAGTCGTAGTTTTATTTTTATATTTCTAAACCGAACGCATACGAGTGACACCTTGTCACTTTCACAAGTAAAGCTTAACATGACAGAATGTCATATGTCTAACAAGAAGTGACAACATGTCATATCCACATATAAAAAGAGCCATACCCGATCGAGTGGGCATGGCTCTTTGCTGGTTACTTGGAAAGTACTTTCTGAATGTCCTTTTCAAACGATTCAGGTGTATCTTTTGGAGAAAATCGTGAAACGATGTTACCGTTCTGGTCAATTAGAAATTTCGTGAAGTTCCATTTGATACCACTTGTCAAAAATCCTTTTGTGTTGCTAGTCAAATAGTTAAAAAGCGGATGTGCGTCTTCGCCGTTCACTTTTACTAAGTCATGCATAGGAAAAGTAACACCATATGTCATACGACAAGCTTCTTGCGCTTTTTCTCCAGTGGCTTCTTCTTGTTTAAATTGATTGGACGGAAATCCTAAAACCATTAATCCTTGGTCCTTATAATCTTCATACATTTTTTCTAAGCCATCAAACTGATCTCTCAGCCCACATTTTGTGGCGGTGTTAACAATTAACATCGCTTTTCCTTTATATTCACTTAACTGATATTCTTCACCATTCGGTTTCGGTACGGCAATATCGTAAATATTCATCTGCCATCACTCCTTATTTAGTGATTCAAGCCATTTTCCTTACAAATCCATGGTTTTGAAAGCGGCATTCAACTCTTTTAAGTTTTTCATCAACGCTATTGCGTTGACCCCCATAAAATTGCAGCTAGTGACTTTCTCAAAGACAGCTTGTTCAACCGCTAATTGTTCGCTTTTGGCCTTTTCCGTCAACGAAATGACAAATGCACGCTTATCCGTTTCGGACTGCTGTTTAATTAGCCTACCACGTTCAATCATCCGGTTAAGAATAGGATTTAACGTTCCTGTGCCAAGTCCTAGTCGCTCACCGATATTTTTTGTTAGCAGTTTGTCTTCATCCCATAGAACGAGCAACACGAGATACTGCGTAAATGTTAGGTTGAACGGCTCTAGTGCTTTAGCATACATTTTCGAAAAATTACTGGAAGCTTTATACACTTCAAAGCATAATTGCTGATCCAGTTTTGTTGGTTTTTCCATTCTTCTCTCACCTACATGAATTATTATAGAATGCTTAGTTCCACATCCACAGATCCTTGAATCGCTTTTGAGTACGGGCACGTATGATGTGCTTTTTCAACATATGTCCGCTTTAACTCTTCACTAATCCCAGTAATATCAACAACTAGTTTCACAGCTAGTTTCACACCGCCGTTGTCTTTATCCACAATCAGCGCAACAGTCGCGGTTACTTCGCTTTTCTCTATGTCCACTTTGTCGGCTTCTAGTACCAATTCCAACGCACTGTTAAAGCATGCGCTATAGCCTGCCGCAAAAAGCTGCTCAGGATTTGTCGCAGTTGTTGCGCTTCCACCAAGAGCCTGTGGTTTTGCTACGTCCATATAAAAAATGTTATCCGGTGAATAAACCGCTCCGTCTCTTCCGCCTGTATTAATCATTGTTGTTTCAAATAGTGTTTTCATTATATATGTTCCTCCATCCATTTATATCTTACACGATCTACATTAAATTATATCGTGTACGATGTAAAAGAAAATGCTCACACTTTCAATAAAAAGCTATTATTCTCCACAGAAGAAAATAATAGCTTTTGCTCAGATCTTATGATTAGTAAATAAACGGAATCAATCGAGCGCGCTGCTTCATCCACTGCTCATAATCAGACCCAAATTTCTCAATAAGCAACGCCTCTTCATAATTGATGCGTTGAAGTAATGCCCAAATCATGGCACTCCCTCCCACAACGGCTGCAATCATACTGCTAAAGAAAAGCGCCATGCCAAGTGTGATCAACAACAAACCCGTATACAATGGATGCCGTAGCTTCTGGTAAGGCCCGGTACTGACGATTTCATCGCCTTCTCGAACTGTAACGTAACGTGTGAATTGTGTTTTCAAGTGTAAAATTCCCCAAAACCGCAAAAACACACCCGCAGCAAGTAAGATGACACCTACTAGTTGCCCGACAACTACGAGTGATTCAAACGGTGCCAGTTCTTGCAATGCAAAGGCCACTAGAATTGTTGCGATCAATACGCCGAAAATCGAAAAAAAGGTACGTTTTTCCAACGAATCGCCTTGGCCAATCCCACGATTGCGAAAAATTAGAAATTCACTTAGCCAAAACACACTTATTGCTGTAAACAGCCATTCTAAAATCGTCATCGCATAAGCCTCAACTTCCTGTCTCTTTCTTTCCAATATATCGAAAGCTGCCACACAACACAATTGCGACTACTCATAAAATTAAAAAGACAGTCAAGAAATCACGTAAACTGATTTCTTGACTGCCTCCTGTTCAATCTTCTATAGAAGAGATTTCAACTAACATTGCAGTAAATGCGATAAACACAACCATTAACGATAAAACCATTGTGAACATTATTCTTCAACTCCTACCACGTTTTGAATCCTTCTGAGCCTGGCGGTGCATGTTGAATCATATGTGTTAATGGAATTGCATAGGCAAGTACAATCAGTGCCAAAGCAAGCCCAATCCAAATCCACCAATTTTCTAACCATTTCGGTGTATTGCTCATATCACTTTCAGCCAACGGAAACTCAACCCTATCTTTCGCTTCAACAGCTTTTGGCGAAAGGAACATCGTCATGACAACGATGTAAATCAAGATCATTGCCGACACAAATAAAATGCTGCCGCCAATTGCCATTGTGACATGATTGGTTAAAATACCATCAAACCATTCTGCTGAAGAGGGATGATTGTTATAACTAGAGTAAGCGGTTCTTCTTGGTGCTCCGAGAAGACCTAATAGATGCTGCGCTGTCGACATTAATAGCATTCCGATAGACCACGTGATAATTTGCACCAGTCCTAAAACTTTCATAGACTTAGTAAATTTACGACCCGTTAAATAGGGAATCAGCCAAAATGTTACGCCCATAAATGTCATCGCTACCGGAGTTCCTACAGTAATGTGGAAATGTCCAACAATCCATAATGTATTATGAACCACTTCGTTTAACTGGAAACTTGCATTGATAATTCCGCCAGCTCCACCGGGAATAAAGAACAGCATGGCGATAAAAATAGACGTAAAGCGAATATCTTTCCAAGGCAATTTCGTAAACCAACCGAAAAGACCTTTGCCGCCGTTTTTACGACCTGCAATTTCAAACGTTGCAAACATCGAGAACGCCGTCATTAAGGAAGGAACAATGACCATGAACGTCAAGACCACTTGAAGAAACTTCCAAAAATTTGAGATACCGGGTTCTGTCAACTGATGATGAAAACCAACTGGAATTGAAAATAAAATAAACAGAACGAAAGACAACCGTGCCAGAGAATCACTGAATACTTTTACACCTAGTAGTTTTGGTACAATTACGTACCAAGCCATATAGGCTGGCAGCAACCAAAAATAGACAAGTGGATGACCAAAATACCAAAATAACGAGCGGCTGAGTTCGACGTCAATTGTATCGGTCCACCCGAACGCCCACGGAATGTATTGGAAAAGCACAGTCGCTACAACACCTAGACACGCGATGATCCACATAATTATGGTGGTAATGGTCATAAAGGCAAACAAAGGACTCAATTGACCTTTGTTATTTTTACGCCATACGCGGTAATGACCGACCAATGCGAAACTACTAATCCACGTTCCAATAATGACCAACGCAAGTCCGACATAGAAAAAGCCGCTTGCTTTTAAAGGTGCATAAAATGTATACATGACAGAGGCTTGTCCAGAAATGATCATGACCGTTGCCATAACAGTCCCAAGCAACGTCACCCAAAAACCAATCCAAGAAAACAAGCGAACTTTAGGTCCAAAGCTGCCTAAGCTTTTACTCATACCTGTAATAAAAAATCCGAAAATAAAAAATGTCGTATAAATAAGTGCCAGTAAAACACCATGTGCCGTTAAAATCTGATAATAATCTAACCACGCTGGTAATTGAAGTGCATCATTTCGGATAAATACTTGAAGAAGTCCACATAAAGTTCCGATTAAAAACGCAGTATACGCGACACCGATATTCCATAAAGCAATTTTTCGATCCTGCAAAGCAATCATTCTTCATACACCTCTATTTCTGTATACATCATATGGTGACCAGTCCCACAGTATTCATTGCAAAGAATCAAATACGTACCGGGCTTTTCAAACGTGTAAGATTTTGTCGTAATGCGACCTGGAACGACCATCATATTGACTTTCGTGTTATCAATTGTAAAACTGTGAACTACATCGGTGCTGGTCACTTTAAAAATAACTTCCTTGCCCACTGGAACTTTCAATTCCGGTGCGGTGTATCCAAAGGCCATCGCCACAATTGTTGCTTGATAGGTGTCGTCATCTAATTGAGTAACGCCCGGATTGTCAAACGGTGCCGTTTCATTTACCTTTTTGGGATCAATGGTTTCCATTCCTCCAGCAGGTGTGTGATTCTGAGAAAATGCACTCACTCCTACTACGCTTAAAAATACAACTAGAGATGCGATCCCTAACGCGAGCCAAATTTTTTCATACTTATGCAAATGCATGTTAACCTACTCCTTTCGTCATTTCTTAACGAGCTACATACAACAAATAAACAGCGACCCACATCACCACAATGATTACTCCCACGATAAGAACACTTGCGAAAGTTCCGTTAAGGTTCGTCTCCGGCTCTTGCTTTTCTTGACGCATTTTCCCTCACCTCTTATTCCTATCATCATTACTTTTAGACTATGCTATCTTGAGGTTTCACACTGTGATATTTCTCACACTGCACATCTTTTTTTAACAAATTCACAAATTCACAACAAAAAAAGCCCACCACATGGGCAGGCTTTTCACTAATCGATTTTGCATAGGTAAATGGGACAGTTTTCACAATTTGTTTCTGTTTTTAAATGTTCCACGTCATGCAGAAGAATTTTTCCTTCAGACAAGCTCAGTGTTCCATTTTTTTTCAAATTTCCGAGTAGACGATTAACTACTTCTCTCGTCATCCCACAAAAATTAGCCAGCTCTTGATTTGTCAGCACCATATCAATCAAAATTCCTTTTTCTGTTTCAACTCCGTAGCTATTGGTGAGCCTGATTAACGTTGAGTACAAAGCTCCTTTTTTACCATGAAGCAATAAATCACGAAATTTTGTTTGGGTTTTTTGCTGATCGATGCCCATCCATTTCATAAAATTCATCGCAAGCTGACTATTCAGCAGCAATGCCTCTTCTAAATCTTTCATCCCTATATGAAAACATACGGTCTCTTCAACTGCACGAGCATCTAACATATATGTTGGTGCTTCAGAAAAAATAGTGACTTCACCGACGAGCTGATCTGGACCACAAATTTTTAGCGTAAGTTCACGACCGTTCGGCGTCACTTTTTCAATGCTAATTTTACCAGAGCGAATAATAAAAATTCCCTCGACCCTATCTCCTTCACGAAACAAGTAATGATCCTTTTTAAATTCTTTAACTTGATGGCGGATAGACAGCAATTCTTCTATTCCTGTCAACGACTTCGTGCTTTCACTGCTTTTTTTCATCTCGCACCAGCCTCTCCTGCTGTTTTCCGAACTGTTCAGTTTGACTCATCTTATCATAAATCTCTTGTTATTTATTCGGAACTTCACCATTCGGACATCTATCATGGAAAGATTATGACAAATAAGAAGGAACTCCTTTAACTTATAGCGAATCACTAGCTATAGAGACGAGGAGGAATCGCAAAATGACGTTAAAATATTCGAATATTTTAGTAGCAGTAGATGGCTCTGAGGAATCAGAACTTGCTTTTAGAAAAGGTGCAGCCGCAGCTACGCGCAATAACGCCACTTTGCATTTGGTTCATATCATCGATAATCGATCGTTCGGTTCTATCGAAGCTTACGATCGCACCATTGCAGATCGGACGAAAAAAACTTCTGAAGAATTATTAGGTAAGTACAAAGAAGAAGCATTAGCTGCTGGTGTCGAAAATGTAAATGTCATCATTGAATATGGTGTACCTAAAATCGTTATTCCAAAAGAATTAGCACCCAAACTACATGCTGACGTTATTATTTGTGGAGCAACTGGCTTAAATGCCGCTGAGCGATTCATAATGGGCAGCGTCTCTGAAAGAATCGTTCGCACAGCTAAATGTGATGTGTTAATCGTGCGAAGAGAACAACCTGACTTATTAGCAACCGACTAACAACAGCCTTCTCCCATAAAATTGGGAGAAGGCTTTTTTGATTAGTCACTATCTATCACAACTCCCCCTCATAATCATCCTCCATATTAACCATTCAATTAATTAGAAAAAATATAATTTTCAAAAAACGTAAGCTATATGAACGTTTTTTCATTATTAAATGACAATTTACTGTTATTTCGTGATGTTTTGTCATGTTCGAATTCAAATTGATAAGAAACTGTAATAATAAATAGGTTTATGCGGTGTTACAATAAGTCTGCTGGATTTTTCCTGAACGAAACAACTAGGCATGAAAATTCTCATTAAGTAAAATTTTTTAAAACAACTCATAGATAGTCACGGACAACGAAAGGGGAGCAAAAGCTTGAATACATTATCTAAATTTCTAACGATCGCTTTATCGGCTGTGTTGGCTTTAACGATGTTTTTGCCTGCTGCAAGCGCAGATAAATTAAGCGATTTAGAGAAACAACAGCAAGAGGTTAAGCAAAAGCAAAGCGAGTTAAACTCCGGTATCCAACAAAAAACAAACGAAATTTCTCAAAACCAAACCACGCTCGAGAAAATCATCGCAAAAATCCGCGAGTTGGATAATCAACTCATCGAAACACAAGACAAAATCGACGTTGCTCAAGCAGAAATCGACCAAACAAAAGTTGAAATCGACGAATTGCAAAAGTCGATTAAAGAACTTGAACGAAAAATTGCAGAACGCGAAGAACTTTTAAAAGAACGTGCACGTGCCATTCAATTAAGTGGTGGATCAGTAGACTACATAGATGTGCTTCTTGGCGCAAATAGTTTTGTTGATTTCATTGACCGCTTTTCAGCAGTCAACATCTTAATCGAAGCAGATCGTGAAATCATGCGTGAACAAGCAGCAGACAAAAAACTTCTTGCTGAACAAAAAGCGGAAGTAGAAACAAAGTTAGCCGAGCAGGAAGCTCAAAAAGCGGAATTAGTCAATTTGAAAAATTCACTAGCCTCTCAGAAAAATGCACAAGCAAAACTTGAAAAAGACTTAAAAGCAGAACAAGCACGTTTAGCTAAAGAAAAATCAACGCTTGAAACAAAACATAGTGAAACACTAGATATTAGTGCAGCTCTTGAAAAGAAAATTGGTGCAGAACAAGCACGCCTGGCAGAAGTCGCCCGTAAAGCAGAACAAGCACGTTTAGCTAAAGAAGCTGCTGCACGTAAAGCGGAAGCTCAGCGTCAAGCATCGGCATCAGCTACAGCACCTGTACAAGCGGTAGCTCCACCTGCTTCTAGCGCAGGCAGTTCAACATTTATCTTACCTGCATCTGGACGCTTTACTTCTGGCTTTGGCGGAAGAGACATCGGCGTAGGCGCAGAATCCCATCTCGGAATGGATATTGCGAACGTAACTGGAACACCTATCTCTGCTGCAGCTAGCGGAATCGTTTCTTATGCTGGCAACATGGGCGGATACGGCAACGTTGTGATCGTTACACATTCTATTAATGGCCAAACACACGCTACGGTATACGCTCATATGAATTCCATCAACGTATCAGTAGGTCAATCTGTTTCACAAGGTCAACAAGTAGGCGGCATGGGTAGCACTGGTCGCTCGACTGGTACACACCTTCACTTTGAAATTCACGTAGGACCTTGGAATGGCGCACGTTCAAACGCTGTTAACCCTTCTCCTTACGTACGATAATAGAAAAAAAAGCCGAATTCTCAGTGGAGAATTCGGCTTTTTTTCTATTGATCGTTTATTTTTTTGAATAAAATCAATCGATGTGTTAATAACAATTCGGTAAAACCACGTTTTTAAATAATTAATATCGTCTAGTCGATCAATCGAATTGAGAGCTTTCACAATAGCATCTTGCACAATATCGAGTGCTGTATCTTTGTTTCTTACATAGCTATAAGCAAGTTGGTAATGCGATTTTCGATTATAAATTCTTCTATGAGTTTAAATTTTTCTGCTTTTGTCATGACAATTTTTTCACCTTTTCCAATTTCCAACATGTCGCGTACACGTTCTTATGATTTGATGGACTAGACAACCAAAAATTTTGAATTGTCCTTCTTTTTTTCAACAGGAAGTATTCATTTGTAAATCGGTAATTCTGTTATGCAATCCTCTATTTTACTATCTTTTTTCAGGGAAACTAAGACACGACTCCTAAAAAATGACGTTTGGTGACAACCTTTTTACCCCTTGGGAAATAACTGGCGGATGTCCCCTAGCTGATTCTAAAAAACGGACAAAAAATCGCCTTTTCTTTAAAAATAGAAGTTACCATACTACTATTTAAAAAACAGAAAAATTTTATGGAGAATTTGGAAATTTATCTGGCAACCTTGAAAAACATACACAGATTTTGGAATTGTGACATTGGCTCACCCTCTTCTGAAAGTAGATGGTAAGCCTATGGAACTGAAGCTCATGGCAGTCAAAGACTCTAAATTTAATAATAGCGCAATATTTAAATCTCGAGCCGCTCGAGTAATGACTCCAAATACCCGATAAACCTACTAAAGAGCTTGTTCAAACTTCAATTGCTTTCTCTTTTTAAATAATAAGCAGCTAATGCAATTGGTATACGTTCTGTATAAGGTAAGCTAGCGCAAAAGCTCACTTAATTAAGTAGAACCCCACCACCTATTGAAAGTGGTGGGGTTCTACTGTTTAGCTATTCTTTTCTTCTATTCTACTGTCCTTTTTACATTCAATTGGTAAAATAAAAAATAATTATTTATTCTTACTATATAATTTATTCACCAATAAAATCTTAGGTTCAAAATACCTATATTATATTATACATGAAGACTATATAATTCATTTTAATCCATTTAAATAAGCATTTGTGTCTAAAAATTATTAAAAAATAAATATATATTAAGTATAAACCCCAATTAATTAGATATTTCATATTAACCGAGTTAGCAAAAAAGCATTATTATTTTCTTGTGATGTATGTACATTTTTAAAATGGATTATATGTAAAAAGATATAAAAACTCTCATTATATAAGTTAAGAGATCATTGCCTATTTTGGAGAGTATATAGAATAAGGGTTGGAGATTACATTTCTCCAATCTTTTTATTGCGCTTTAAATCCTTGGACACTGAATATCATCGTTTTACTAGCGGATGAATATCGATTTATTAGTAATGATTATGTAAAAGATAACATCCAGTTTTAATAAAGATGGACTATCTTCGATAATTGTCAGTTAAGCAGCCATAAGTAACAACGTACTTAAAATACAGTGAAGATAGATAGGAATGACTGAGTATGCAAAACATCGAACAACAAATTCAGGAGTTAGATGAAACGCGAGAAGATTTTGTTCTGATTTTGAACACAGAGGGGTTCGTTGCCCATTCTAGCCAAAATTGGAGAGTGTATTGTCAGAGTCGTCAACTGCCAACTGCTCTTTGGAAAGACGGGGGAAACTACTTCAAATGTCTGGAAGAAATGAAGAAATTCAACGAGTTACAATCTATAAAAGATATATTGGCGGGAAGCGAGAAGGAAGTAATTCAGCTTGTGCTTTTCTACGATCAAGAAACAATGGAGTGCCTTTCTGTGAAATATAAGCCTTTTTCACTCGACAGTAATTCAAAAGGAATTATCCTTTATAAACAGTTGTTGACCAACATGTCCTCATTAAGTTGTCTGAAGACAGAAGTTGTTCTCGAGAATATGGCAGATGCCTTTTTCCTTCTCGATAACCAAATGAGGTTTCACTTTTTAAATTCTGAATCGGAAAAAATTCTTCAGCGTAAAAAACAAGAACTGATTGGTCGAAGTATTTGGAGTTGCTTCCCAAAAGCTGTTGGAACTAAATTTTATTCGACTTATATCCGGGCAATGCAGGATCGGGTAACTCTACAATTTGAAGAATACTATGCGCCATTGGACACTAGATTTCGTGTCAAAGTTACACCAGTTTCTGATGGTGGACTCGCTGTTTATTATCAAAAAACTCATAAGAAAGAAACTCTGGAAACAAAATTTCTAAAAATCCCTTCTACTGATTATCTAACCGGCTGGTTAACCCGGATAAAATTTGAAGAAAGTATTGAACAAATTCTGCAAAAAGAACTCCCTTTTTCTCTCGTCTATATTAACCTAGATAATTTCAAGCATATTAATACACTCTACAATCACAAAACTGGAGACCAGGTTATTAAAAAACTCGCAGAAAAAGTAGAAAACTTGCTGTCTTCTCAAGATTTAGCTGGTCGACTTGATGGCGACGAACTCATTCTTCTCCACTTGCATCAACTAAAAGAGGAAATTGAAGACTTCCCGCAAAAGATTCGGAATGTCTTTCCTCATTCTATGATATTAGAAAGCGGTAAATCGATTACAGTAAACGCCAGCATTGGCGTTTCTTCCTATCCTCAAGATTCTTACAGTGCCGAAGAACTGATCACATATGCTGAGACGGCAATGCGAAAAGCTAAAGAACAAAACGGTTCTTCTTACTCCCTTTTTCACTCAGGGATGGGAATTGATTTAGCTCGTCGATTTTTGATTGAAAAAAGTCTGGCAGGTAATCTCCAAGAACTTGGCTACCACTTTGTTTTACAACCACAAATTAACTGTGAAACCGGTGACCTCACCGGCGTTGAAGTACTGTCACGATGGAATCATCCAACCCTCGGTCCTATTTCTCCTATTGAATTCATTGGCATCGCTGAAGAAACCGGAACTATATCACGTTTAACAAACCATTTGCTAGAGGAAGTTTTTACTTTTATCAATAAAGAGAAAAAACACAGTAAAAGTTTTCCTAAAATAGCTATTAATGTAACTTCGTCGCTACTTACAAGTCAAACTTTTTTTCATGATTTGTTTCTCTTAATGGAAAAAAACCAGATTTCTGCTGAACAGATTGAACTTGAAATCACAGAAAGTGTAGAACTGACCGGTTCGGAACTGACACTAACTAACTTGATGACCTGCAGATCAAAGGGAATCTCAATTGCTTTGGATGATTTTGGTACCGGTTTTTCTATGTTAGCCTATTTGGTAGATTATCCTATCGATAAAATTAAGTTGGATAAATCGTTTATCAGCAAAATTGGTCAAGATGCCCGATCCGAAGCAGTTCTCAAATCACTGATCCAGTTTGTTAAAGGGATTGATTGTCAATTGTTAGCTGAAGGCGTTGAAACACACGCAGAAGCTTTATTCCTTCAAGAAAATGGTTGTTCTATTCATCAAGGTTATCTTCACGATAAACCTTTGTCACCTGAAGCTTTCAGCAAAAAATATTTTATTTAATAGAGAAAAGTTAAAAAAGCAGTATGAACTTATGAGGATTACCCATAATTCTTAGAAGTTTAGATATCCCACCATAAAGAAATTGGAGTGTAGTGTGCTATGGGCAATAACCTTTACTTACCAAACAAAGAAAGTGTAGCCGAGCTGATTAATGCGAAGAACGAATTGATCTTTCAAAGCAAAGAAAAAGCCGATCGGGCTGCTGAATTAGTCATTGCGAATCAAGAGCTCGTTTTTCAAAATGAAGAAAAAGACAAACGTGCGGCTGAGTTGATCATCGCAAATAAAGAACTAGTCTTTCAAAATGAAGAGAAAGATAAACGGGCTGCCGAGTTAGTCATTGCGAACAAAGAACTAGCCTTTCAACATGAAGAAAAAGACAAACGTGCGGCTGAGCTAGTCATTGCGAATAAGGAACTGGCTTTTCAAACTAAAGAAAAAGCAAAGCGTGCCGCTGAATTAGTCATCGCAAACAAAGAACTGGTCTTTCAAACTGCTGAAAAAGCAGATCGTGCGGCTGAATTGGTCATCGCAAATAAAGAGTTAGTCTTTCAAAATGAAGAGAAAGATAGACGCGCGGCTGAGTTAATCATTGCGAATCAAGAGCTGGTTTTTCAAAATGAAGAAAAAGACAAACGCGCGGCTGAGTTAGTCATTGCGAATAAGGAACTGGCTTTTCAACATGAAGAAAAAGACAAACGCGCGGCTGAGCTAGTCATCGCAAACAAGGAACTGGCCTTTCAAACTGCTGAAAAAGCGAATCGTGCAGCAGAACTGATTATCGCAAATCAAGAATTGATTTTTCAAACTGAAGAAAAAGTAGAGCGTGCCGCAGAACTCGTTATTGCCAACAAAGAGTTGATCTTCCAAACTGAAGAGAAAGCGGACCGTGCGGCAGAACTCGTCATTGCCAACAAAGAGTTGATCTTCCAAACTGAAGAAAAAGCGGACCGTGCGGCAGAACTCGTCATTGCCAATAAAAAAATCATCTTTCAAACCGAAGAAAAAGCAGATCGTGCAGCCGAGTTGATTATTGCGAATCAAGAGCTGATCTTTCAAAATGAAGAAAAAGATAAACGGGCAGCTGAATTAACTATTGCGAATCAAGAACTGATCTTCCAAAATGAAGAAATTTTATATCTTAGCTATAATGACCAATTAACAGGTTTGTATAATAGAAGATTTTACGAGGAAGAACTAGAAAGAATGGATACAGCAAAAAATCTGCCTTTGACCATTATAATTGGAGATGTAAATGGTTTAAAACTGATTAATGATTCGTTTGGACATTCCATGGGTGATGTCTTATTGAAAAGATCGGCCGAGGTAATCAAACAAGGCTGTCGGACAAATGATATTATTTGCAGAATCGGTGGCGACGAGTTTGTTATTCTATTACCTAATACAGACTCTTCTGAAGCAGAGCTAATTATTGAACGCATTAATGAGTTGTCGGCACTAGAAAAAGTAGGTTCACTTAGTGTTTCTGTTTCCTTTGGTCATGAAACGAAGAACAACAAGAATCATGCAATTCAAGAAGTATTCAAACGAGCAGATAAACATATGTATCGTAATAAGCTTTTGAGAGGCAACAACTATAAAATATAGAAAATTTTACTCTAAAAGGTAAATCCCCCTTCTTATAGGTCTATGATGCAGTAGTTTAAAGAGAGAAACCCCGCTATCTTTTTCAAGATGGCGGGGTTTAGCTTGTTTACCTATTCTTTTCCTCCATACAACTGCTGGAGTTCTTCTTCCCTCATCGTAAAGCGGTGTTCCTCCGCAGGAAATGTGTTTGATTTCACTTCATTGACGTACTGAATCAAGCCGTTTTTTATGATCTCGCCTGTTTCTGCATAAGACCGTACAAATTTCGGCAAATGGTGCGATCCGTATTTCAAGGTGTCGTGATAAACCAAAACTTGGCCATCTGTTTCACTGCCCGCTCCAATGCCGATGACCGGGATGGTGAGAGCTGTGGTGACTTTGTCAGCTAATTGGTACGGAATACATTCCAGAACCAGCATACACGCTCCTGCTGCTTCACAAGCTTGTGCATCCTCAATTAGCTTTTGTGCGGCATCTGCGGTTTTCCCTTGAACTTTATAACCGCCTAGAACACCTGCTGACTGAGGCAGCAATCCGAGATGCGCAACAACCGGAATGCCGGCACGTGTTAATAATTGTATGGCGTCAACTACCTCATCTGCACCTTCTACTTTTACCGCTTCCGCTCCAGTCTCCTGAAAAATTTGAACAGCGTTATCCAGTATACGTTGTGCGCTTCCATGAAACGAAGCAAATGGCATATCTACCACTAAAAATGTGTCGGGAGCTCCGCGACGAGCTGCTTTTCCGTGATGAATCATGTCATCTACGGTTACTTTTACAGTAGAATCATATCCAAGAACGACCATTCCTAAAGAATCGCCGACTAAAATGACATCGATTCCAGCTTCTTCAGCAAGCTTGGCTGACGGGTAATCATAAGCGGTCAGCATGGCGATTTTTTCGTTTTGTGTTTTCATTTTGATGAGTGATGCGGTATTCTTCATTTTTTTCTCTCCTTTTGGGAGGAAAACCAAAAATAAAGCCCATCTTTCCAATTTTGGACAGACGGGCAGAAAGTTTATTGTAGGTTTTCTCCGTCCCTGTCGATTTAAGATCAAGGCAGAACTATGCAGTTGTTGAGCAATTTTGGGGGTGCAGTTCAGCAAGGATACTGCCCTTCATGTCACTATAGCAGAAGTTGCGTTAGGAGAACACGAATACTAGCTCATGTATTCAGTTTTGAGAATACTGTAGAGCAGAGAATCGCGCCAGCCTTTTTTCATTTGTAAGTTTTGGCGAAGCAGTCCTTCTTTTACCATTCCTGATTTTTCTAGAACGTTTTGCGACCCACTGTTTTGAAGATCACAACTAGCTGAAATTCTGTTGAGTTCTTTGTTTCTAAACCCAAATTCGAGTAATAATAATGTGACTTCTGTCGCAATTCCCCTTCTCCAAAAATTCGGATGAAGAATATAACCGATTTCACCTGACTGGTTCATGTTATCTATTGCAGAAAGCTCTCCCGCTCCAATCACTTCGTTTGTTTGTTTCCATACCACTGCAAAAGTAAAACTCGTACGAGGGTTTGTTACCTGTTGCTCTAACACATCTACTAGATATTGTTGCGTTTCTTTTTCTGTATTAGGTCCCCATGGTTGGTATTGAGTAACTATTTCCTGTGAGGCATAGGCATGTACAGCTTTCCAATCCTCTTTAATAAACTCTCGCAAATAGAAGCGGTTTGTTTCAAGCATTACTTGTCTCTCCTCTAATTCCACTTTTATCAATTCATTACAGACCTTACTTTTTTCTGGATCATGACAAGCTTTGCTTCTAAGTCAACTGGCGAGTAAGTCGAATCGATGCAGTCGTTCCAGTATTCCATATGCTTTTGATCCACTTCATGACTTGAGTTTTCCAACTCTGCACCCCCTTCTCCTTGTACCGAGTACCAGTAAAGATAGGTGTTGCCATCAAGTGTTTCGCTAAAAATTGTTTCGACGAACATTTTTTCATCCTCAAGTGTAAGCAATACATTATCCATTTGCTTTTCTAAAAATCCCATCCATTGCTCAACTGCAACTTCCTTTCCCTGTTTCACTTTAAATCTTGAAAGCTCTGTAGTTAGTTTCATTTAGTCCGCATCCTTTGCTATTTTGTTAAAATAACCTAATGTCGCGTTAGAATTTAAGGATTGAGTCACTCCTGTTGATTGATATCCTAATTTTTCGTAAAACCTACAGGTTGCTTCTTCTTCTAAAATGGTCGCGAGCTCCCAAACATGCGCTTCTGCATGCTGTTCTTCAACTAGCTTCATTGCTTCTTTAGCAATACCAAGACCTTGGAACTGTGGATCTACAAATATAGGACTAATCCAAAAACGGTTTTCTCCGCCGTACTTGACGCGTATTGCGCCTACCATTTTCTGTCCTTTTACGATTTTGTAGAAAAATGAGCCCGACATTGTGATTCGAGTGAGAACTTGTTCCAGTGTTTCGTTCGCAGGATTTGTCTGTATGTCTTGATATTTTACTAATAGTGGCATGAAAGACTCTTTTTGCATTGCTAAAATAGACGGGGCATCCGAAACTTCTGCTTTAATTAATTCTATTTTCATAAAAGCACCTCGTTTTGTAAAAAACTAAAAAGCTCTGGAACTCTTTTCTGAAAAGAAAGGTAGTTGTGTTTCTCCCCTTCTAATATGTTAAAAGTGACAACAGAACACTTTCTGTTCAACTTTTTTGCAACCCTCTGATTCGAAACCAAAAATTCATGGCTAGTGGTTGAATTACTCCCCGCTTCACTTGTACCGCAGTCCATATATAGTGAAGTTAGTACAGATAAGTCTGTTGTATCTATCAACTCTTCGATTTTTTCTTGATTGGCATAAAATCCGGCTGAAAAAAGAATGATGTTTGTGAATATATGCGGGTAAATACAAGCTGCGTATAAAGTAATCAACCCGCCAAGCGAAATTCCAGCCATTGCTGCATGACTTTCTTGTGTTGGGTACGTTTTATCAATATAAGGTTTCAGTTCTTGAACAATGAATTGTATGTAGCTCGCTCCATTGCTTCCAAAAGACGTTGTTTTATTCTCTAGAAATTGTTTGCTATATGCTCCATTTCTCCAAGGACAATATTCGTTTTTTCGTTCTTTGCTATTTTGATCTATCGCTACAACGATTATGTCTAAATTATTTATATCTAAATAATGCTCTAACTCTAGAGACATCCCACCAATTGCAGTATCATTTCGAAAAACATTTTGGCCATCGTGTATATACAATACTGGATACTGCTTATCAGTTAATCGGTAATCTTTAGGTGTATAAACTCGAATCATTCGATTGTCTTGTAACTTCTCTGATGTGATCGAAAAAATATCCATCATTGTTGCAGATCACTCCCCCAAATACTCAACCGCCAATTCTTCTTCTCCACCTTTAAACACACGGTACGCTTTGGCTGAGGGTCTTGAGCTGACTACCTTTTTAATTTTTTGGTCGATATAATGAACAGCCGCTCCGTCGTCTGCGGCGATGCCGGATTGCATTACCCCTTGGTTCACAAACTGACGATAGGCCGGTCTTCTTTCAGCTTCGCCGTCGTAATGCGGACAATGACTTCCTCGTAAAAAGCCGAGCGCCTCGAGCGGTTCGAGTTTGTCACCATACGAATCGGTAACACCCTGTTCGTACCAGCAAATTGAACCTGCGCTGAGTCCTGCAAGAATGACGCCTTGTTCCCAAGCCTTTTTCAAAATTTGATCCAGTCCCCACTCTTTCCACAGCACCAATAAGTTTTTCGTATTGCCGCCGCCTACATAAATAATGTCTTGCTGTAATACAAACGCTTCTAAGTTTCGTGTATGTGGTTTGAATAAAGACAAATGACTCGGCTCACAGTGTTGTTGATTGAAAAAATCATAAAATTTTTCAATATAACTAGCTGCATCTCCGCTTGCTGTTGGGATAAAACAAACTTTAGGTCGCGTTTTACCTGCTTGTTTGAGTATGTATTGATCGAGGAGTGGATTGTCGGGTTCCATCGAGAACCCACCACCGCCCATCGCAATAATTTGGCACATATTTTAAATCCTCCTCTATAAATAATTGGGATATTTATCCTTATTTGATACAATTAAAAAATTCAATTATTGGAGGAATCGATTATGCTCATTCAAGAAATTGCTGTACAACAAATTACGGCTAGTTTGATACAAAGTTCATATGTGCGAGCTATTTTTCTGAAGGGATCGATGGGTAGGAACGAGCACGACGAGCATTCAGACATCGACCTGTATTGGCCTGGTCGACCAAGAACAAGAATCGTTATTTTTGAAAGAGCGGCTGTCTCACCTTGAAGCGTATCGCCCTGTACTATTTCAAGACGACATCTTCATCATCGCGCCACAGCTTATAGTAGTTTTTGATAATTTCCTGCATATCGATTTGTTTACGGTGACAGTAGAATCATTCACGGCAAAAGATTTTTTCAAAGTCGTTTACGATCCTGAAAATTTACTTGAACAATTCGTTGCGTCGCAAAGTCTTACGCTGAGTAAAGAGGAATACACCGACCATGTTATTGATGTTGCTTGGTTTTTATTCCAATACCGGAAAGCCGCTGCACGAGGAAATGAGATTTGGGCGGTAAAGATGCTGTCGCAAGTCCTCGAACATCTCTCCCGGGTTTTACTATATCGGTATACACCCGAACGCGCGCAACTTGGATTGAAAGCAATCAGTCGCTCACTGCCCAAAACTATTTTTGCAGAAGTCGAGAAAATGTCGACCTTAATGACGCCAGAAAATCACGCACAAGCCGCTTTAATTGTTCGGCGTCTTTTAGCAAAAGAAATTGGCTGGATTCATCAGCACATAACTGACCCTAATAAAATAATGACCTTGATGCAAAAGATGATTACTGAACGAGTGGAAAGCACATAAAATGATGCTTTTTAAGCTAGCTAGATGACCATTCCGGTTTTAATAAAGAAAAGATCAACGCATCATGAGATTGGTTCCGTTGATACAAATAACCACGCAGTTTTCCTTCTACTGTAAAGCCTAGCTTTTGTAACAAACGATTAGATGACGTATTTTCGGGAAACGTTACAGCACCCATTCGATATAAATCGAGTTCTGTAAAAGCATAGTTTAGCACGCTGTGTATAGCTTCTTGCATGAATTGCTGACGCCAATAATCTGGATGTAATTCATAGCCAATCTCTGCTTTCTTTGCTTTTGGATTCAAGTTATTCAAACCGATTGTTCCGATAAACTGGTTTGTCTCTTTAAGGCGAATCGCCCAGCGTATGCTTCGGTTCACTTCAAAACTAAGACGGAATGAACGAATAACTTCTACAGCTTCTTCTTCGTAACTCAACGAATCCATTCCGTAATATTCGGTCACTTTGTCTCGCGACATGATGTCGAAAAATCGCACCGCATCGCTTTCTTCAACTTGGTTTAAACGCAGCCTTTTTGTTTCTAATAGAGGAAATATCATCGCTCTGCTCCTTTTTGATTGCATAATCGTATAGTATTAAAAGTCTCTTGGGTTGATGATTGCGAGTATTTGATGGTCTTGCCATTTGCCGTTAATTTCAACATTTTTTGAAGCAATACCTTCTTGATGGAAACCTGCTTTTTCCAACACGCGAACTGAAGCGTCATTTCCTGGCATAACGCCTGCTTCGATTCGGTGTAGCGCTAGTTTTTTGAAAGCATATGCCACGGTCAGCTCAATTGCTTCTGTCATATAGCCTCTACCGTTATAGGTTTTGTCTAGCGCATATCCTAGTATGGCGCTTTGCAACGGTCCTCTAATCACTTGCACTAAACTAATTGTTCCAACCAACACATCGGTTTCATTCTCAAAAATTCCAAAGCTATACGATAAATCATCTTCTTTTTGATCGGCATAAATTTCAATAAGCTCCCGCTGCATTTCAAGCGTATAGAAATCCGAATAACGCGTAACCGAGTAGGCTTCAAAAAAGTCACGGTTTGCGACCTCTAGCTTTAGTTTTTCAGCAGCATCTCTCGGCTGAAAAAATCGGATATAAACCTGCTCACTTCTCATTAGGAAATCACTCCTTTAGATTTAAACGTTTCACGTGAAACAGTTTACTCTACTATTGTCTTACGAAAACCGTACAATGGCCGATAGCTCTGCGCTTCATAAAAACTACGTGAAGCATCGCTAGCTAGTAATTCCAAACGAGTTTTCGGATATAGCTTGTGAGCATAGCGCAGCATCTTTTTTCCGATGCCTAATTTACGATGATCTTGGTTTACCAACAATTCACAAATATAGAGAGAAATAAAACCATCTGTTAATCCTCTTAAGCACCCAACGACTCGTCCATCGATTTCAGCAACCACAGCCACCGTAGAATTTGCCCAAGCCTGCTGTGTCTCTTGCTTCTTTTCAACGAGATTGTTCCATCCTTGCTGCTTGTTCAACTCATGAATCGTTCGGAAATCAGCTTCGTTGTATTTCCGAATGAGCACATCTTTTTGTTTATTCATTGGATTTTTTCAGCAAAGCGATGATTTCTTCGTTTTGTTCTATCTGTCTTTCCGAATTACTGCGGATGATCCGTACCCATCTCAATGCCATCGCAGCAATAAAAACTGGCACTAATAACGCAAATACTGCGATAATGTCTCCCATATTTTTTCCTCCTTTATTATGACTACTGAGCTTAGATTCCTGGCGAAAAGATCAGCAACAACGTAATGATAATCCCGCTAGACATTCCTAATCCCAATAAGGTATACAGATAATCATTGGGATTCTCTGCATATTTTCTCTCAAATCCAACCTGGATAATTGTCGGTAAAAACGGTAAGGCTGCGACTGGTAGCAAAAAAAACAAATTTATAGATGCATTCGTATTGAAAAGGATAAACGTTATGACTGTCAAAGCAATACCTGACCAGAGGCTAATGATTTTGTCCCACTTTTTGTGAAGATCGTTTACATAACTATCCGTAGACGATTTGTTTTTTTCTACTTTGAGAATTTTCTTTAGAACCTTGTCCACTAGGTAAATACTGGCTATGCTTCCACCTACGAAAAAGATAAAGCGAAGCGCCACTTCACTTTCAGAAAGCTCACTCCCGACTACAGCTGCAAGATGGACTCCCGCTACAAACGCACTGAATTCCATTTAGATATCTCCTTCGAAGTTGAATAATCTCGTAATGTCTTTTATCGTATCACGAGCGTATGGAAAATTATAGATATTTTCTGATAATTCTTTTTATCTTGTTAGTAAAGGCTCATGTATGGTCGTATTTTTCTTACGCCTACACAAGCTCCTCTAAAGCGTACTGAACGGTTTTATTCAACTATATTAAGGTGCGACAAAAAAACACCCAGAACCTGCTTTCAGCTACTGGGCGTATCTACCTTAGATATTAAACACCACCGAAAGGTAGTCTGGAAATAAACTCACCCCAAAAGTAATTAAAATAATGGTTCCAGTTACCGATTCCAATAGCGTATACAAATAGTCATTGGGATTTTCAGCATGTTTTTTTTCAAATCCTAAACGGACCAATAGCTGTATACTCCCCAACAGCACAGAAACCAGTAGGATATAAAAAACGGCTGCTGGACCATAATTGATCGCTACAAGCGATATGATAAAGACTATTACCGCTGAGAGGCCATTCAATATCCGATCCCATTTTTTATGCACATCATTTACGCGAGTGTCTGAAAAAAATGCTTTTCTCTCCACTCCAAGAATTTTTCTTAACAACATGTTGACTAAAAAGATACTCGATACGACTCCAAGTAGGAAAAGGAAAATCCGCCATCCAACATCTTCAACAATCACTCTCAGCACCTCCTTCGCTCGCCACCGCTCTCCCCGCTACTCTCCCAGAAAACAGGCAGCTACCAAGAAAAGTTCCTTCTAATGAGCGATATCCATGGACACCCCCGCCACCAAATCCGGCAACTTCTCCTGCAGCATAGAGTCCAGGTACCGGTTGACCGGTATCACCGAGTACTCGTGCGGATAAATCCGTTTGCAGACCACCTAAAGTTTTGCGGCTCAAAATGTGTAAACGAACGGCAATAAGCGGTCCTTTTTTACGATCCAGTAATTTATGCGGTGCCGCTACTCGAATTAGACGGTCTCCCCGGTAATTTCGAGCACCGCGCATCGCCGTAATTTGCAAATCCTTAGAGAATTTATTATCGAGCTGCGCATCTCGCGCGCTAATTTGCTGCTTGATTCGAGCAAAATCCAATAAGTTTTCTCCCGTTAATTTGTTCATACGTGCGACTAACTCTTCCAGTGTCTCTGCGACAACAAAATCTTCGCCTTTATCCATAAAAGCTTTTACCGGTGCTGTTGCTCCTGCCCGGACTCGAGACAAGACTTGAGGAATGCTTTTGCCGGTTAAGTCAGGATTTTGCTCAGATCCTGACAGCGCAAACTCTTTTTCAATAATTTTCTGCGTCAAAATAAACCACGAATAACTGTAGCCCGTTTTTTGGATAGTCTCAAGTGTTCCGAGCGTATCAAATCCCGGGAAATTAGGCGCAGAAAAACGTTTACCTGTTGCATCAAACCACATCGAAGACGGACCTGGCAAAATTCGGATGCCGTGTTTGTTCCAAACCGGGTTCCAATTCTTAATGCCTTCAGTGTAATGCCACATCCGGTCACGATTAACGATTCGCCCACCTGCTTTTTCGGTAATAGCCAGCATACGTCCATCTACGTGCGCCGGAACTCCTGTGAGCATGGTTTCTGGTGCTATACCCAAGCGACTTGGCCAATTTTTTCGAATCAATTCATGGTTGGCACCAATTCCGCCACTTGTGATAATGACTGCTTTTGCTTCACACCGAAAATTGCTGACAACGTTTCGTGAACTGGCTTCTCCACGCTTTACATCACTCGTCTCTAATAACGATCCTGTCACACCGGTTACTCGCCCACCTTTTATCATTAATTCATCTACTCGGTGCCGTGGCTGGTAATCGATTAACCCATTCTTGATATGTTCCCGAACACGTCTCTCAAACGGTGCGACAATTCCCGGTCCTGTTCCCCAAACGATATGAAAGCGCGGCACAGAATTGCCATGTCCTTCTGCTAAATAACCACCCCGTTCTGCCCATCCAACGACAGGAAAAAATTTGATGCCCATATCAGCAAGCCAGTTTCGTTTTTCATAGGTTGCAAAGTCTACGTAGGCTTCAGCCCATTTCTTGCCCCAATAATCTTCATCTTGCTCTTTATCAAAACCAGCTGCCCCAAGCCAGTCTTGCCAAGCCAACTCTTTTGAATCATTAATGCCCATTCTCCTTTGTTCCGGTGAGTCGACTAAAAACAGTCCGCCAAAAGACCACCACGCCTGTCCGCCAAAAGAAGCTGCTGGCTCCTGGTCTAGTAACAACACTTTTTTGCCAGCGTCTGCGATTTCCGCAGCCGCCACTAACCCTGCAAGCCCCGCTCCTACCACAATCGCACTTGGTTCCATTTAGACATCCCCTTTGATGTTCAATGAGTTTTTCGTTTTATCGTATCATGTACGTTTGGAAAATTATAGATATTTTTCATTATTTTCTGATAGTTCTATCTACTATGCAACTAAATTTGCTGGAACGCGCGTATTTTTGTTTTACCGTGCGTATATCTCCGCTGAACGTGCGTATCTCCTGCTGAACGTGCGTATTCTCCGTTGAACGGGCGTATCTTCCGTTGAACGTGCGTATCTCCTGCTGAACGTGCGTATTCTCCGTTGAACGCGCGTATTCTCCGCTGAACGGGCGTATCTTCCGTTGAACGTGCGTATCTCCTGCTGAACGTGCGTATCTCCCGCTGAACGTGCGTATTCCTCAAAAATCGCGTACAACCGCACCTACCCACAAGAAAATCGACAAAAAAACACCCCAAACCAGCAAGACTGGTCCAGGATGTTGCACTTACTCTAAATGCTTTCGTTGAAAATCGGCAATGCTCTCGTATTCTGCTGTTAAAAGGCGCGACAAGCGGATATAAATTGGCAAGAGCTCACGATATATACCAGCTGACGTTTCATCTGGCTCATGCGTGTGCGTTTGGCCGATCATTTCGGAAACGATACTGAAATCATCAACTTCGCCGATCGCATACATGCCGAGAACGACTGCCCCGAGACACGAGCTTTCAAAGCTTTCGGGAATAACTACGGGTTTATCGAAGACATCAGCCATCAGTTGACGCCACATTCCTGAACGAGCAAAGCCGCCAGATGCTTGGATACGTGTTGGTTCGCCGGTCAATTCCTCGACCGCCAGCAGGACGGTATACAAATTAAAGACAATACCTTCTAACACAGCTCGAATCATATGCTGCTTTTTATGATGAATGCTCAATCCGAAAAACGACCCACGCGCATTCGCGTCCCATAGAGGAGCTCGCTCTCCTGTTAAATAGGGATGAAACAGCAAGCCGTCTGCTCCAGGATTGACCGTCTCAGCGATTTTCGTCAGCACATCGTACGGATCAATGCCGAGACGCTTCGCGGTTTCCACTTCAGATGAAGCAAACTCGTCACGTAGCCAGCGCAAGACGATACCGCCATTATTGACAGGTCCGCCGACTACCCAATGATTTTCCGTTAAGGCATAACAAAATGTCCGTCCTTTTGGATCGGTTTTCGGCTCGGTCGTGACCGTACGGATGGCCCCACTTGTGCCGATTGTTACAGCTAGGACACCTGGTTCGATGGCATCTACTCCTAGATTTGCGAGCACTCCATCACTCGCGCCAATAATAAATGGAACGTCTTCAGGAATGCCCATAAACAAGGCGTGTTCCGAGACGAGACCTGTCAATTGATGGGTTGTCGGAACCGGTCGCGCCAACTGTTCGGGCGTGATGCCTGCTACTCCCAACGCCTCTTTGTCCCAATCCAGTTCCCGCAAATTAAATAATCCGGTTGCAGACGCAATTGAATGATCAACAACGTACTCTCCAAACAATTCCTGAAAGACAAATTCCTTAATGCCAATAAACTTAGCAGCCTCTTCAAAAACTTCCGGCTTTTCGTCTTTTAACCACAACAATTTGGATAGTGGCGACATCGCGTGAATCGGCGTACCTGTGCGCAAGTAAATTTCGTGGCCATTCAGTCGTTCTTTGATGTACTTCGCATGTTTTGAACTTCTCGTATCGGCCCATGTGATGCTTTGCGTTAGCAAATTCCCCTTAGCATCCACTGCAATCAGACTGTGCATGGCTGAGCTAAAAGATACGAGTTTCAGTTGATTCGTATCGATTTCACTTTTACGGATGGTTTTTCGAACGGAACTTAACACCGCTCGGAAAATCTCCTCTGGGTCTTGTTCGGCCACTAACGGACTTGGCGTTTCGAGCGCATAAAAAACCGTGTCTGCCGCTAGGATTTTACCAGATTTATCAAACAAAACCGCTTTGGTGGAAGTCGTACCAATGTCTACCCCAAGATAATATGACTGTTCAGGCATAAGAGCCCTCCTCTATAGACAAGAAGAGAAAAAGGCGAAATCCCCTTTTTCTCTTTCAAGTTTAATTTAGATAAAAAAGCTGATGATTAACACTACCACGAAACCGGTTAACCCGATAATGGTTTCCATAACCGTCCAGGATTTTAAGGTATCCTTGACGTCCATTCCGAAATATCGGTTAACCAACCAGAATCCAGAATCGTTGACGTGTGATAAGACGGTCGCGCCTGAAGCGATAGCAATAACAATAAGTCCGAGAGCAGGTCCGGTCATACCAACGATTTCAAGAAGTGGCGTGATCAGACCCGCTGCTGTTACCATCGCAACCGTTGCAGATCCTTGCGCAACACGAACTGCTGCGGCGATTAGGAATGCTAAAACGATTGGCGGCAACGATGAATCGCCCATCATGTCACCAAGCACTGCACCAACTCCCGAGTCGATTAATACTTGTTTGAAAACGCCACCTGCTCCTGTGACTAAGATGATAATCCCAGCAGGCTCAAGCGCTTTAGTAGCAATGTCTTGTACTTCTTGACGCGAATAACCACGTTTTGTCCCAAGTAGATAAAACGTCAGCAACGTAGCAATTGTCAGCGCCACGAATGGATGACCAAGGAACGTCAAAATCTCACGAACCATATTGCCTTCTTCTAGTAAGACGGCTGACAGCGTATTTAATAGGATCAATACAAGTGGAATCGAAATCAACGAAGTGATCATCGCAAAACTTGGTAGTTCTTTATCGTATTCCTTTTTTTCAAGTTCCATATAATCTGGAATTAACACATGAATTTTTTTGCCGATAAAGCGACCAAACACTGGCCCTGCTAAAATCATCGCTGGAATACCCGCAAGCACACCGAACAAAATAACCCAACCAAGTTCCGCCCCAACCAGTTCAGCAACCGCGATCGGTCCTGGAGTTGGTGGGATAAAGCTATGCGTAACGGCTAGACCCGCAAGTAGCGGAATTCCGTAATGCAAAAGCGACTTGCCTGTTTTTCTAGCCAAACCGTAAACGATTGGTACTAAGATGATAAAACCAACATCAAAAAATACAGGAATCGCAACAATAAATCCCGTAACCCCTAATGCCCATGGTGCTTTATCTTCACCAAATTTACTAATCATCGTAGAAGCCAAACGTTCTGCTCCACCCGATACTTCTAGCATTTTACCGAACATAGCACCAAGACCTACTACGACAGCAACAAAGCCTAGTGTGCCTCCCATACCATTTTGAATGGATGTAATGACTTCGTTAAGTGGCATGCCCGCCGCAATACCTACCAATAAACTGACTAGTAATAATGCTACAAAAGCGTGTAATTTCGTACGAATAACTAAGAATAGCAATAAGAATATACCTGCAAGTGCGACCATAATCAACGTTGAACCTGACAAATTTTCTCCCCCTCAATGTGTAACTAATTTATAGTTGGGTATTCCGCAAACCAACTTCATTTTTGCAAGAGTCTCTTTTCACGAAGTAAAAGTTATTTCTTCTCTACTGCGTGTCCACCGAATTCGTTGCGTTGTGCGGCTACGACTTTTCCTGCAAAAGTATCGTCTTCTAATGAACGGTAGCGCATCATAAGTGACAAGGTAATTACCGGTGCTGGTACATTTAAGTCGAGTGCTGTTTCCACTGTCCACTTTCCTTCGCCTGAAGAGTTCATCACCCCTTTGATGCCCTCTAGTTTCGCGTCTTTAGAAAATGCATTTTTGGTCATTTCCATTAAGTAGGAGCTGATGATCGAGCCATTGTTCCAAACGTCAGCAACTTTCTCAAAGTTATAATCAAATGGACTTTTGTTGAGAATATCAAAGCCTTCGGCAATTGACTGCATCATGCCGTATTCAATACCGTTGTGAATCATTTTCAAGAAATGCCCACTACCTGCTTCACCCGTGTACAAATAACCGTCTTCTACAGAAATGTCTTTTAAAAGGGGCTCGATGGTTTTGAACTTCTCTGCGTCGCCACCAATCATCGAACAAATACCATGACGTGCTCCATCTGTTCCACCACTCGTTCCGCAATCAAAGAAGAACATATTATGTTCTTTTAAAATCGCCGCGCGTCGTAATGTATCTTTGTAATTCGAGTTTCCACCATCAATAATGGCATCCCCCTCTTCAAGCAAAGGGATTAATTGCTCGATAACTGTTTCTGTAATTTCGCCTGCAGGTACCATCAACCACAGCGTGCGCGGTGCTTCTAGTTGCTTGACCATTTCTTCAATAGAAGAAACTTGTGTGAAACCGCTTTCTTTGATTTCGGTATGGCTGTCATAGCCGATCACCTCATGGCCGTGATCCACTATATTCAGTGCAAGATTTAATCCCATCTTGCCTAACCCTATAATCCCAATTTCCATTGTAGAATCCTCCTCATAAAAAAGAATTTTTTTCTTTATTAAGTTCATTGTATCAAATATTTTTCCGCGCGCAACATGTTATTGTATAATAGACGAAACTATTTAGACAGAAACGAGGCGCGGAGTATGAAAGAACAGCAATTTGCGCTGGCTGCCATACGCGGTAGTTACCGCCATTTTAGTGAAAAAGAAAAAAAGATTGCCGATTATGTCTTACATGATCCAAAAAACATTATTCATTTGACCATCAATCAAATCGCGGATGAGTTGGGATTAGCTGAATCGACTATTTTCCGCTTTTGCCAACGAATAGGCTTTAAAGGTTTCCAAGCATTTAAAATTTCGCTTGCTGCGGAAGTCGTGGCGCCTTTAAAAGATATTCACGAAAAAATTGAAGACGGCGACAGCATTCGCGTTGTCACCGAAAAAGTATTCCGTTCCAACATCAAAACGCTTGAAGATACGCTTCAAATTGTGGATGCAGAAGCGATGGAACAGGCGACCCATAAACTGATGAATGCTCGAAAGATCGACTTTTATGGCAATGGTGGTTCTGCCATGGTCGCGATGGACGGCTACCATAAATTTGTTCGTTTAGGTCTTCACGTTTCCATGAATTTGGATTCTCATATGCAACTGATGGCCGCTTCTCAACTGCAATCAGATGATGTGGCGATTGTTATTTCTCATTCAGGTTCGACTACTGATGTTCTTGACGTTCTTCATGTGTTGAAGGAAAAAGGCGTTACCATTATCTCTGTCACAAATTTTGCCAAATCGCCTTTGTCTAAGGAAGCGGACATCGCTCTTTATACCGTTTCAGAAGAAACTGATTTTCGTTCTGAAGCATTGGCTTCTCGTATCGCCCAACTGAGTTTGATCGATGCGCTTTATACCAATTTAATGATTGCTCGCGGCACTGACGGCAAAAAAGCACTTCAAGACATGCGCGAAGCGATGGCCCATAAACGGTTATAACAACAAAAAGCTCACTCCTTTTGATAGGAGCGAGCTTTTTTTAATCAGGCTTCTTCCATAGAAACAACAAGCTTTCCTCTTGCATGTCCTGTCTCTGTTTTCTCTAACGCATCCAGTGCTTGTTCAAACGAGTAGACGTGTTCTATTACTAGATGGAGCTTTTTTTCTACCATATCTTGAATCAGCATGTTTACTGCCTCTTGTATGCTGAGTTGATGCTGCATTTGCTCTACTTTAATCTCTCTTTCCGAATCTACTTTGTCACCTGAAACCGTTACTACTTTTCCGCCAGCTTTTACTATATCCATGCTATCTTTGCTTGTTCCGCGGTGAATAGCTAAAGCTGCCTCTACTCCTTCTGGCATCCATTGTTTGATTTGATCTTTCCATTCAGCAATTGAATAATCAACTGCTTTTTCAGCTCCAAGTGACAGTAAGTGTGGATGATTTTTGCTGGAGGCAGAACCAATTACTCGAATCCCTCGGTTTTTCGCCAATTGAATCACGATTGTTCCAATTGCTCCTGAAGCCCCAGCTACAAATAACGTATTTCCTGGTTTAAGGTCAAGAGTCCGCAAGCTTTCTAAAGCGGTTTTTCCGGCTACTGGGATGGCGGCACCTTGCGTAAAACTAATGCTATCGGGCATTGCTAGTTCCTGTAATTCAACTCCCTAAGTTAATGCACTTGTTTTGACATAAACTTTCATTTTCTCCAGTTTTTGAATAGGATAGTCAATCGATAAGTTCTTATTATTTGAATATTCAAACTAAAAATCATTATACTTACTAGTATCTCAACAAAATCTTATGATTCAAATTTTATGAACTTTTATTGAAAAAATAATGTCATTGAAAATCGTTAGTGAGCAACTCAGTGCTTGTCAGTCAAGAATTCTATTGGTCATGCAAACAGATGCTTTGACATTAAGCTATAGACTGTTATAAATTAATGAAATGAATCCCGATAGATTTTATAAGGATTAACAGTAATTGAAAATAGGAGTGAAAATATGAAAGCTGTATGGAATCGATACCTTACGACATCATTGATTTTGAAAATCACAATTGCACTTATACTCGGCGTTGCCGTTGGACTAATTTTTGGAGAGCAGGCGGCTGTTTTGGCTCCGCTTGGTGATTTGTTACTGAACTTGTTAACTTTCTTAATCATTCCGTTAATTCTTTTCACAATGATGGTCGGCATTAACCAATCATCCATTGGAGATCTTGGACGAATGGGTGGAAAAGTGTTTATTTACTACACATTGAGTTCTGCTTTTGCCATTATTGTGGGCCTCGCAGTGGCTAGCTTGCTACAGCCTGGCATGGGGATGCAATTACAAGGCAATGAAACCTTTGATGTTCCAGAAAACCCAGGAGTCATCAATGTGCTATTAAACATTGTTCCTTCTAATATTTTCACAGCTTTTACTGAGCTTAACTTGCTCGGCATTATTTTTACCGCTTTTGCTTTTGGCATTGCATTGTCTTACATGCGCAATTCCACTGAATTGGGAAGCTTAGGCGAACATTTGTACAAAACCGTTAATGCATTAAACGAAATGACGTTGATCGTACTGAAAGCGGTTCTGCAGTATGTACCGATTGGGATTTTTGCTATTATGGCAAAAACCGTTGGAAGCCAAGGCTTAGATACGTTGTTTTCCCTAGGTGAGATGATTTTAGTGTTATATGCCGCATTACTTGTTCAAATTCTGCTCTATGTATTGCTTCTATTCGTGTTTAAAGTGAATCCGTTAGAATTTTTCAAACAAGCACGGACGCCGATGCTGACTGCGTTTGTGACACAAAGCAGTTCTGGTACGTTGCCATTAACTTTGAATGCTGCTAAAAACTTAGGATTATCAAAAAGTTTATACGGCTTTAGTTTACCGCTCGGTGCCACAATCAATATGGACGGCGCAGCAATACGAATTGCCGTTTCTGCCGTTTTCGCAGCAAATCTTGTTGGAGACCCACTGAGTCTTTCTGAAATGCTCATGGTTGTCCTTGTCGGTACGTTGGCATCTATCGGAACTGCCGGCGTTCCAGGTGCTGGGATTGTCATGATTGCTACCGTATTCGTCCAGCTAGGATTGCCAATAGAAGCTGTCGCATTACTAACAGCTATTGATGCAATTGTAGGGATGGGTGCTACAGGGCTTAATGTTACGGGAGACCTAGTGGGTACGACAGTGATTGATAAAAATGAAAAGAAACGACAAACTGTATCATGACTGCTAAATAGATAAAATCCCCCGAACTGAGCACTAGCTCAGTTCGGGGGATTTTTTTAATGTATTTCTACAAGTTGCTAGTATGTTCTACAAATTTTTACTAGGCTTTCCTTTTTTAACAGCAAGCAGATGGTATTCCACACTCGCTTCACAGTAGTCTGTATATTCATCGATAAGGATTTCCCATTCAGATGGCGACTCGTCAATAATTTTCTTTAGAATCTTTTCACCTTTATCGCCTTTAATGATACAGTTCACGAAAACTCCGCCTTCTTTAAGCTGAGTTAGGATCATCTCTACAAATTCGGTTTCTTTTTTTAAATCATTTTTGTAAAAATGCAACATCGAATCTAGTAACACCACATCGATATCTTTTGAAATTTGATATGTGTATACATCACCAACTATTCCTTCTACAGTTAACTCTCTCTTCTTAGCTTCTCGATTCAACTGTTCGATACCAACAGCCGAATGGTCAACTCCAATTACTTTGTAACCAAGCTCGCCTAGTGACAATGCATCTCTTCCTTGCCCACAACCTAAATCAACAACAGTTCCTTTAGGTTGAAAAGTCGAGAAAAATTCCAGTAGCCCCGGATAAGGGTTTCCAAAATAGTTTTCTTCTTTATAATAACCATCATATGCTACTTTTTTCATCTGAACCCACCTCTATTAAAATCTTTTTTTCACTTAGAAAGCAACAAGTCATTCGCTAGGATAAATCGACTCTTAATCTTTCTCCTAACCTATTCGCCTTGTTGTATCCAATCTTTTTCAGTTATCCTATTACAGAGTATAACAAAGGAGTTGGCTTGAATGACAACTATTGGATTTGTACGGCATGGTATCACAGATTGGAACATACAAGGCATCGCGCAAGGTTCTGCAGACGTTGCCCTCAATGAAACGGGCAGACAACAAGCCGCGTCACTTGCAGAACGACTCGTTTCTGAAGAAAAATGGGATGTCATCATCTCTAGTGATTTAGCACGTGCTAAAGAAACCGCTGAAATTATTGGTAACACGCTTGGTTTACCCGTTCATCATTTTGAACCACGGCTGCGTGAGCGAAGTGGTGGCAAAATCGAAGGCACAACAGAAGAAGAGCGTCTTGAAAAATGGGGAGCCGATTGGCGTACCTTAGATTTAGCGATGGAAAACTTGGAAGACGCTGCTGAAAGAGGACTGGCCTGTGTTCAAGATGTCTTAGAACATTTCAGTGATCAACGCGTATTGCTTGTCAGCCATGGCGCTTTGATTGGTCTAACGTTGCAAAAACTCATGCCTGAAACGTTCCAAAAAACGTCTATGGATAACACCTCTATCACGTTATTAACGCATACTGAAACTCAATGGCGTTGCTCTCTATTTAACTGCACAACGCACTTAGTAAAAAGCGAAAGCTATTGATTGCTAGCGTAACTTGCTGCTTCTGCAATAGTTACTTTCCACGAAACCACTGTCGTGCTGTCACGAACGTGGTTTTTTTGAATTGTAGCGAGTAGAGCACTTACGCTATCAGTGGTAGCGGTGTCCTTGCATTGTTGCCAAATACTGTCGGGTTCAGAAAATACGGCGCCAGGACATTCTACCAGTCCATCTGTCGTCAGCAAGAGCTGATTTTCTCCTTGCCGTAATTCTCGGACACCGCTACTAAAACAGGGCACCGCTTGTTCAAAAGTATTTACTTGTCCAATCCATTCATAAAACTGTCGTTGGTTAAGTTGATACTGTCCAAAATCGATCAATTCGGGATGAAACAAGTATAGTAGGCAATCACCGACAGAAAACCAGTAAAGGTACTTTTCTTTTCTCACCGCAATTAGACAAGCTGTCTCGCCTTCAACACGACGACATGCCTCTAAAAAACTGTCTTCTTGAAACAGTTGCAGCAACCTTTTTTCTAATTCACTAAAAACCCCAACACTAACCTTACCAGATAGTAAAGAAGCGACAATACTCATATTTTTTTGAAATTGCCTAACAACCAATTCAGCACTTTCAGCTGAACGATGGGCATCCAAAATCATAACAAATTCCCAACCTTCTTTTTCGTCCATCCAAATCAAGCAACCGTCTTCATTTTTAACTTGGCCAGCTGTAGAATTTCCACCGAATCGGCCGAGTACCAAATGGTTGAATTGCTGAATGTCTAGTTGATCAATATAAGCGTTATTGCTCCCTATCCAACTGATGATTTCTCTTTGACGTGGCATGAAAACCCCTCTTTCCCTATTCTTTCAATTATAAATGACGGCTAGTAAATTAAATAGAAAAAGAATTCGGTACTAACAGCACAGACATTTATATCCAAAATGTGATAAAGTGAATAGCAGTGAGCAACTCAAATTCGAACGCAAAAGGAGAGATTCTTCATGTATATCGTAACCAACCGCATCAAAATGAAATCCGGATTCGCAGAAAAAATGGCGCCTAACTTTTCACGCCCTGGTGCTTTACAAGAAATGGACGGATTTATAAAAGTTGAAGTCGCAATTACACAAGATTCGACTGAGTACGATGAATTGAATGTCAGTATGTACTGGGAGACTCTTGAAAATTATGAAGCATGGAAAACGAGCGACGTCTTTAAAGAAGCACATAAACGTCCTGCAGCAAGTGCTGACAGCAACGAACCGAAAAAAGAATCGCCAATGCTTGACAGTCAACTGACTATTACGAAAATCGTTGGCCTACTTGAAGCCAAAACTTCAAACTGATAAAAACTGACAGATAGCCTCGAGTTGGCTGTCTGTTTCTTTTGTGCCTATCTACCTCCCAGCCTTACGAATTATTTTACTTAGCAAGGAGCATTTCTATTGAACACTTCAAAACCTACTTTATGGACAAGAGATTTTATCCTCACTTCGTTAGTGAATTTCTTTTTAATCCTTATTTTTTATTTATTAATGGTAACCATCGCAGTTTATGCGGTTGCAGAATACGGCGCTTCAACGAGCGAAGCTGGACTAGTGACAGGAATATTCATCTTAGGTGCATTGACGGGTCGAATTTTTATTGGCCGCAGCATCGATAAAATTGGCCGTAAAAAAACGCTGATTATCGGCACGACCTTGTTTACATTGACAACTTTTTTTTACTTCTTAAATTTCGGACTGCCGTTTTTAATGGCCAACCGCTTTCTTCATGGCATGACTTTGGGAATGGCGAGTACGGCTGCAGGAACGATTGTCGCACAAATTATTCCCATGACCCGTAAAGGTGAAGGCATCGGCTATTTTAGTATGAGCTCAACATTGGCAGCTGCTTTCGGACCATTTATTGGCTTGATGTTGAGTCAATATAGCAGCTATGAAATGATCTTCTCTGTTTGTCTAGCTCTTGGTGTGGTCAGCCTAGTCGTCTCTTTGTTAGTTTATGTACCTCCAGTCGAAGTGCCATTAACAAAGAACGTTACGAAAGGGTTTGAAATCTCAGAATTTGTTGAACTGAAAGCAGTTCCTATTGCCATCGTTTGTTTAGTGGTTGCGCTTTGTTATTCAAGCGTCCTATCATTTATCAATTTTTATGCGATGGAAGAAAACCTTGTACAAGCTGCTAGTTACTTCTTCTTGGTTTATGCAATTGCGATTTTGCTATCTCGTCCATTTACAGGACGACTTATGGATCTAAAAGGTGCTAATTTTATTATGTATCCAGCGTTCGCTCTTTTTGCAGCGGGATTGTTTTTATTAAACGTCTCCAGTAGCAGCACCGGATTATTGGTCGCAGGTGCTTTAATTGGATTGGGATTTGGTAATATGCAGTCAACCACTCAAGCTGTCGCGATCAAACTGACACCCACGCATCGTATGGGGCTTGCCACTTCAACATTTTTCATTGCGATGGACGCTGGATTAGGTTTTGGTCCCTATCTTCTCGGCTTTATCATTCCGGTGATCGGCTATAACTCACTCTATGGAATACTAGGGTTTGTGGTACTTGCAACTGCATTTTTATATTATGTATTGCACGGTAAAAAAGAACGAGCTGATGCAGTAGCATTAGGGTATAAATAATTAAAAAAGAGGCTGTCACATAAGCGTCTAAAATAGAACAGACGGAGAAAAAGAATACTTTTTCTCCGTCTGTTTTTTGAATTGTTGCCGACAATGGATAAAATAGCTGTTTTCCAATTGAACGATGAAAGATAGACGTCGACTAACTTCTACCTTCTCATACTAACAGTTGCTTAACCAATTCTTTGTTGCGTTTTTTGAACACTTCATTGTGAGAAGAAACCATTGCGATTTTATTCGCATCCGGCTGAATATATTGCTTGGCTTTGTTGACTGCATTTGCCGCATCGTGGAATGTCCCAGCAATCAAATTCAATTTCCCTTCATGCTGCAGAATGTCACCGGCTGCAAAAAGACCTTCCTCTGAAGATTCACTATTCGACGTACCTGCGATGTAATAATCATCGGCAACTTCAATGTTCAATGGGCTGTTGCCGAGTAAACTAATGTCGCGTTCATACCCGTGGTTGATAATCATTTCATCGATTGGCAACAGCTGTATTTCTTTTGTTTCCTGATGAGTGAGTTCAACAAATTCAATGACATCTCGATCGTCTGAAGCGATCAAACGTGTAATATTCGTATGAAGGCAACAAATAGCCGATCCATTCATCAACTGTGTCACCTGTGCTTCGTGTCCGGCAAGCTCTGGTTTCCGATAAGTGACATACACTTGTTTGGCAAGTGGCTCAAGCTCATTGGCCCAATCGATTGCCGAATTTCCACCGCCCGAAATGAGAACGATCTTGTCTTTGAATCGTTCAAGGGACTTGACCGTATAATTCAAGTTCGACACTTCAAAACGTTCGGCCCCTTCAATCTTCAGCTTTTGAGGGTTCAAAATACCTCCACCCACAGCTACAATAACCGTTTTTGATAAATGAATCTGGCCGGAAGAGCCAATTAGTTCAAAAAAACCATTCTCGTTTTTCGCTATAGCCTCTATTTTTTCATTCAATACGACTTCTGGTTGGAAGGTTAGCCCTTGTGCAACTAGTTGATCAATAAGCTTTGCTCCTTGAATTGGTGGCTGTCCTCCTACATCCCAAATCATCTTCTCCGGGTACACATGAATTTTACCGCCCAATTGTGGCTGAAATTCAACAAGCTTGGTTTTCATTTCTCGTAAACCACTATAAAAGGCTGAATATAAACCCGCAGGACCTCCACCTATAATCGTTACATCAAAAAGCTCTTTTTCCACCATCTATCTTCACTCCTATCGCATTGTATTTCTATTGACAACCTTATAATTTAGTCTTATAGTATTGATTGTACTGAAAATGATAATCATTATCAATGAAAAAGATAATAAATTTAAATTAGGAGGTTTTTTGGATGGTGCGTTTGTTCACCGAGGAGCTAACTATTAGCTATGGAGACCGCTTGATTGTCAAAGATTTGACTGTCCAAATTCCAGACAAAAAAATTACGACGATTATTGGTTCAAATGGCTGCGGCAAATCAACGCTGCTAAAAGCGATTACTCGTGTGATTCCGCATCAATCCGGGACAGTCGTATTAGACGGTAGTAATATTGCACAGGAGAATACGAAGTCGCTAGCCAAAAAAATGGCGATTCTTCCTCAAACGCCAGATAGTGCCGCCGGATTAACCGTTGGCGAGCTAGTTTCTTACGGACGATTTCCTTATCAGAAAGGCTTTGGCCGACTTTCTAAAAGAGATTATGAAATCATCAACTGGGCGCTTGACGTCACCGGCACGCAATTTTTCAAATATCATCCGGTTGACGCTTTATCGGGTGGCCAACGCCAGCGCGTCTGGATTGCCATGGCTCTGGCACAGGAAACCGAAATGATTTTTCTAGACGAGCCTACCACATACTTGGATATGGCTCACCAATTGGAAATTCTCGAACTGCTTCAGCAGCTAAACCGTGAACAAGAGCGGACCATTATCATGGTGCTCCACGACCTGAACCAAGCAGCACGTTTTGCAGACCACATCATCGCCATGAAAGACGGACAAATCATTAAATCTGGCAACTGCCATGAAGTCATTACTCAACCTGTTCTAAAAGAAGTATTCCGCATCGACGCTGACATCGGGCTCGATCCGCGAACACAAAAACCGATGTGCATAACATACAACTTAGTTAAAGGAGTTTAACCGATATGAAAAAAATTATTTTACCGCTATTCTTATTTACGTTACTGCTAATCCTGGGTGCCTGTAATTCTGAGTCAACTGCTGAGGAAACGACTGCTGGAGAAAGTGACAAAGCTCCTGATACAATTACATATGAATCTGAAAGCGGTCCTGTTGAAGTTCCTGCGGATCCACAACGCGTTATTGTTCTTTCCACGTATAGCGGTGACGTGATGTCTCTAGACGTTCCTTTAGTAGGCGTCGATTCATGGTCAAAAAACAACCCGCGTTTTGAAGAAAAGTTAGTAGATGTAGAAGAAGTGGCAGATACAGACCTTGAGAAAATCATTGAATTAGAGCCGGACTTGATCATTGGCGGTTCAACCATTAACAACATCGACAAATTAAGCAAAATCGCACCGACTGTTACTTTTACTTATGGCAAATTGGGTTATTTGGAGCAACACCTTGAAATCGGTAAAGTCCTCAATAAAGAAAAAGAAGCACAAACTTGGATTACCGACTTCCAAGAACGCGCACAGCAAGCGGGAGAAGACATCCGCGCTGAAATCGGTGAAGATGCAACCGTTTCGGTTATTGAAAACTTTGACAAGCAACTGTATGTTTTCGGCGACAACTGGGGCCGCGGAACAGAAATTCTTTATCAAGAAATGAAACTAAAAATGCCTGCAAAAGTGAAAGAAATGGCGTTAGCGGACGGTTATTACATGTTGTCTCAAGAAGTGTTACCGGAATACATGGGCGACTACGTCATCTTTAGCAAAGACAGCACACAGGATAATTCGTTCCAGGAAACAGACCTGTACAAAAATACACCTGCTGCCAAAAACGGACAGATTTTTGTGGCCAATGCCAAAGAATTTTATTTTAATGATCCGATTACACTGGAATACCAATTGGAATTCTTTATTGAAAACTTTTTAGGTAAGTGATGGAACATCGATGGGTTTAACGTATCTAACAAAAAAGAGGGATTCTGCTGAAGAATCCCTCTTTTATTCTTAGGAAAAGATGATGACAATGACACTTAAAATTCCCTTCCCAATTAAATTAACGTTGAGTCTAGCCTTACTTGTACTAACCTTAATTGTTTCATTGATTTTCGGCGCAGCAGATATTAGCTTAAAAGAAGTCGCACTCGCTTTGTTTTCGACTTCTTCTAGTGATGGCATCGGGGTAATTCGCGAAATTCGACTGCCTCGTGAAATTGCTGCTGTTTTTGTTGGCGCAGCACTCGCCGTTTCGGGTGCCATGATGCAAGGCATGACTCGCAACCCGCTCGCTGACCCTGGGCTACTCGGCTTAACAGCTGGTGCGAATGCTGCGCTTGCATTTACTTTAGCGTTTGTTCCTGCTGCTAATTATTTCGGCATCATGATTGCTTGCTTTATCGGTGCGGCAGTCGGTGCAGCGTTAGTGTTCGGGATTGGTGCTGCTAAAAAAGGTGGGTTTTCGCCATTTCGTATCGTGCTCGCTGGTGCGGCCATATCTGCGTTTCTGACAGCGATTGCGGAAGGCATTGGTCTTTACTTTAATATCTCTAAAAACATTTCACAATGGACAGCAGGCGGTTTGATCGGTACCTCCTGGGGACAACTGCAAGTAGTTGTTCCTTTTATCGCTGTGTCTTTATTGATTGCTATATTGCTGTCACGGCAATTGACCATTCTCAGTTTGAGCGAAGAAACCGCCATCGGTCTTGGGCAGAAAACAGCACAAATCAAAGCCATTCTCTTTGTTATCATCACATTACTTGCGGGGGCTGCTGTTGCACTTGCTGGTAATATGGCCTTTATCGGCTTAATGATTCCTCACGTCGTAAGAGCCATTGTGGGGACTGATTATCGGTTTATCATCCCCATGTCTGCAGTAGCTGGAGCCATTGGGATGCTGTTGGCTGATCTGATCGGCCGAACAATCAATGCACCGTTTGAAACGCCAGTCGCAGCAATTATTGCGATTATCGGTTTGCCTTTCTTCCTCGTTATTGTCCGTAAAGGAGGCAAAGCATTCGCATGATTCATCCAAGCTTACGAAAAAAACAACGAATTTCGTATTACCTATTACTGACGTTAATCTTGTTGACTGCCATCACGAGTATGGGCTTAGGTTATTCTCCTATCTCCTATGACCGCTTAGTGCCTGCACTATTGGGAGAAGGCACTTTTAAAGAAGAATTTATCCTGTTTTCCATCCGGCTGCCACGTATTTTAATCACCTTGCTTGCCGGAATGGCATTGGCTTTGTCTGGAGCTATTTTGCAAAGCATCACACGCAATGACCTTGCAGATCCTGGCATTATCGGTATCAATTCAGGTGCCGGTGTCGCCATTTCAGTGTTCTTCTTATTTGTTCCTGTAGAAGCTGGTGCTTTTGCTTATTTGCTTCCTATCGTGGCTTTTGTTGGGGCACTTTTAACTGCTGTCTTGATTTATGCATTTTCATACTCTCGCAGTACGGGGCTGCAACCTATTCGTTTAGTGCTCGTCGGAATTGGGTTTTCGATGGCATTGTCTGGCGTCATGATTGTACTAATATCTTCTGCTGAACCGGAAAAAGTCGATTTTATTGCCAACTGGCTGGCCGGTAGTATTTGGGGGGCGGATTGGCCATTCATCTTGGCTATTCTCCCTTGGCTAGTCGTCTTAATTCCTTTCACTTTATACAAAGCAAATCGCATGAATGTTCTTGGTCTTAGTGATCCGGTGGCTGTAGGCATTGGTGTCTCTATTGAAAAAGAACGCATAATCTTGCTACTGGCTGCTGTCGCTCTAGCCGCATCTGCAGTTTCTGTTACCGGTGGAATCGCATTTATCGGCTTGATGGCACCACATATTGCGAAAGCCATTGTCGGACCGCGGCATCAACTATTCTTGCCGCTCGCCATTTTAATCGGTGGCTGGTTGCTGCTGCTAGCTGATACCATCGGACGGAATTTGCTCGAACCTTCTGGTATTCCAGCAGGTATTATGGCTGCGTTGATCGGAGCTCCTTATTTCGTTTATCTGTTACTAAAAAAATAAACACACAGCAAGCTTCATAAACGAAGCTTGCTGTGTGTTTTTGTGATTTATTTTGGAGCTATTGTTTCGTCTTTTACAACTGGTCGCTTTTTTTCATTGCGCATTTGAATAGACAATTGCAAAATCAGGCTCAACATGACCCCGATTCCGGTAATCGTATAAAAAATCGTGAAAATTTTACCGAAGTCCGTTGAAGGCTCTAGCGTCGCCGAACCAACTGTTGTCAAAATCGTTACACTAAAATACAATGCATCCACTACAGAGAATCCTTCTACAGTTGAATAGAAAATAGTGCCCGATACTAACATCATGATTGTTAACCCGAGTAGTACTTGGAACTCTTTGTTTCGAATTAATTGAAAAAAAGTTTTTAGCATTCGTCTTAACGTTAAAACAAACGATATCATCCTCGTGTTCCCTCTTTCTATTGCTAAGTTAAAAATTTAGCATTTCTACAGTATACGTTTTTTTTTTTATAAAAGCCCAACAACCACATACGGTTGTTGGGCTTTTCATTAAGGTCTTGTTCATAGTTTAGACAAAGGTTTTGCTGCTGGCTTACCAAAATAATAGCCTTGGAACAATTGATAGCCGAGCTTTTTCAGCCATTCAAAATCCGCTTGTGTTTCAATTCCTTCTGCTAACGGAACAGAGCCGATTTCTTGAGCTTTTTCTAAAAATCGCTTTGCGACTTTTTGCTTTTCTGTATCTTCAGCGACATTAAAGACATATTGCATGTCTAACTTCATGTAATTTGGCTTTAAGTCGGCTAGTAACTCAATCGTGCTATAGCCTTCACCCACGTCATCTAATGCGTAATCAAATCCTCTATCTCTATAGTAGCGCAAGATTTTCTTTAAATGATTAAGATCGTCTACTTTCTCAGTTTCCACCACTTCAAACACTAGAGATTTTGGATTTACATCCAATTGCTCAGCTAATTCAATAGTTGAACGTAAGCAAAATTCGGGCGAATAAATCGAAGTCGGAATAAAGTTAATGAATGCTTTTTCTCCATTGAGTGCTGCTGCATATTTTACCGCAGTCATTCTACAGACTCGGTCTAATGCATATAAACGTCCACGGGTCTTAGCTGCTGGAAAAATTTCGTTTGGATAAATCATCGACCCGTCTTTGTGTTGAAAACGCGCCAACATTTCATAAGCAAAAATGTTTTCATCTGCATCTACTATTGGCTGATAATGACAAATGAGCCGCTCTTCTTTAATGACCTCGTCGATCCATTCAGTTGCAAACACCGCAGGCATGCCTTCTAACGGCTGCCATGTCTCTTGGTTAATACGGAACACCACTTGATTTACATCTAGTAAATCACTGCAAAAATCGAGAAATTCTCTAGCACCTTTTTCATCTATTTGTAGCTTATTTTTTTTTTGCACAACTTCTATTTCTCTTCTGTTCAAATGATCTACAACTATCTGCAACGCCGAAAGATTAGTTTCCCCTTCCAGCTTAATTTCAAATTTGATGGCCGCCACTGCGCAGCTATTGCATTGCATAATTTATCACTCCTCTTTTACAGTAGTTATAGTTTACTTTAAAAACACTAAAAACTGTTAATATTTTATAAATAAACCCAATTTTTCTTTATTATAATGTTTTCAATCGTTTGGCAACGACAGTCTACCTTTATCAGTTTAAAGGAGATTTTCTATTGAGCTAGAATTATTTCTAATACATAGATTTTTGTTCACCCGCTCTTACTTCATTCACAAAGGAGAATGATTATGGGAAAAATTGTTGTCGTGATGTATGTAACACTTGATGGAGTTATGGAAGAACCTTCTTGGACTGCACCCTACTGGGATGATGAGTTAGCTAAATTCCAGTTGGAACTGTTATTTAGGAGTGACGCACTTCTACTTGGCCGAGTCACATACGAAGGATTTGCTGCAGCATGGCCAGCAGCAGAAGATGAAGAGGGATTTGCAGAACGAATCAACAAATTACCAAAGTATGTGGTTTCTACTACCTTGAAGCGCACAGAGTGGAATGCCCGCTTGATTACCCGCGACATACCGCAAGAAGTCAGCAAATTGAAAAAAACAGGTCAGCGTTTAGTAGTCTACGGCAGTGCAGAACTCGTTGAATCTTTGCTCAAACACGATTTAATTGATGAACTACATTTAATGACATTCCCGCTCGTATTAGGTGAAGGCAAGCGGCTGTTTAAAGAAAATGCTGATCAGAAAATGTTCAATCTCAAGAACATCCGTTCAACAGATTCTGGCGTCTTAATTGCCAGTTACACACCGGATAAATAGTAGCCTGTCACTTTAGTTGCTATTTCGCACATGTTTTGTTGCATTTAATATTGCAATCTAGGGAGAAATTTAAACTAAAAAGAACGCTATCGAAAGTAATCGATCAAGCGCTCTTTTTTAGTTTAAAGTATTTTCTTTCTACAATTTTTACTACTATTCCAAATCACACCGAAAATATAGCAAACTAATATAACGAGAATAAAAGTCAATGGATTAAAAAAAACAGAGTTGGAAAAGGCATTCCATAAAGAAATCTGAGAAACATCATCAAAATTCTCTTGTCTCTGTATGATTTCGTTTCGTAAAGCTTGAGCTTTTAAAAAAGTGTAAACAACTATGCTTATTGTTGCTACTACACTAAATACTAAGCTGATAACAAGAGTTCGTCTCTTTTTATATCTTTCTACAAACCGCATGGAAAGTTCTGTAGTGCCATATAAAAAATAAAAGAAAAATGGCATGAGGAAAACTAGAATAAACAGTGCTGGGTTACCATTACCACCGCCAGTGCCATCTTCTTCAATAGATTCAGTGAAGATGTTCATTCCATAGAATCCGATTAAAACTGCCAGCAAAGAAACAATATACAAAAAAAGCAGCAACTTTCTCATAAAAACTTCCCCATTCTTGAATGTTTAGAAGAGAAAAGCCTATTAGCTCCTTCTCTTCCGATAATCTGATGATATGTAAACTAAGTAATCGACTTTAGAAAATAAAACATCCTTTTTCTCAAGTAAAGTTGAAAAATAAATTCGAATACTTAAAGAATGTCTTTTTAATCGATTATTTACTCATTTTCTAGGTATTCGCTTAGAATAAAGTAAGCAAAGAACCGCCTATTGCTCCTGTGACAACTACCAGCCATGGTGGCAATTTCCAATAAGCCAACATACTGAATAAGACAGCTGCCAAAGCGAAATCCTTTGCTTCTATGATGGAACTTGTCCAAATTGGCGTGTAGAACGCAGAAATTAAAATCCCCAGAACTGCCGCATTGACCCCCATGATTGCACCCTTTACTTTCCGATTTGCGCGCAGTGCATCCCAAAAAGGCAAGGCTCCCACAATCAACAAGAACGCCGGTAAAAAGATAGCGAAAGTAGCGAATAGGCCACCAATCCAGCCATTCATGACCGTTCCTAAGTAAGCTGCAAAGGTAAACAAGGGTCCCGGTACTGCTTGAGTCGCCCCGTATCCAGCCAGAAAGGCTTCTTCACTCAACCAGCCTGTCGGGACAAATTCCTGCTGCAAAAGTGGCAAGACCACATGTCCCCCACCAAAAACCAATGAGCCAGCACGATAAAAACTATCGAACATCGCTACCCAGTATGAGCCGGTAACTTCTCGGAGAATTGGCAGAAAAAAAAGGAATCCAAAAAATAACACCAAGCAAGCAGTTCCTATCTTTTTCGTAATTGGAAATTGCATCTGTCCCTCTGTTGTTTCGGCAGTGTTTTTATACAGAATATAACCAATTAAAGCTGCAATCAAGATGACACCCACTTGCGTAAAAGCAGTCTGCCAGAAAAGCGTCCCAATCAAGGCAAACAAGACAATCGCTTTCCTCTTCAAGTCGGGTGCAAGATTTTTTGCCATACCTAAAACGGCATGAGCCACTACTGCGACAGCAACAATTTTCAATCCTTTTAGCCATCCAGCATCCGATACATCAAAACTTTGTAATAGCAACGCAAATAGAATCAACGCGATAACCGATGGAAGGGTAAAACCAATGAAGCTCACGATTCCCCCTGATACGCCTGCACGCATCGCTCCAATTCCGATCCCTACCTGGCTACTAGCAGGTCCAGGAAGAAATTGAGCTAGCGCAACTAGATCCGCATAACTTTTCTCATCCATCCATTTTTTTCTTCGTACGTACTCTTCATGAAAATAGCCTAGGTGCGCAATAGGTCCTCCAAATGAAGTAAGTCCTAACCGGATGGAAACAATAAAGATTTCCAGTAATGATTTGAAACTGACAGTCGATTTTTTTCGATTCATCATTCTCTCTTCTCTCCTTTGATTCAGTCTTTTATCTCCTTAAACAGTTCATAGGCTTTTTTTTGAGCCTCAACTAAAACGTGTTCCCCTTTTTCCGTAATACTATAGTACTTCCGGATTTTACCTTCTACGTTCCGGTCTTCTCTCATCAGCAAGCCATCGGATTCCATAGAATGAAGAATCGGATAAAGCGTTCCCGGTCCGATGCTGTAGCCATGTTCCTGAAGTTCCTCCAGCATCCAAACGCCATAAATCGGCATCACTTTAGCATGATGCAAGATATGGATATGAATAAATCCCAAAAAAAGTTTGCGAAGCACTTTGTCTTCCATTCTACTTCTCCTTTTAATAACGGTTTCCAATATTGAATTCCGATATTAGTGTTTGTTATTAAGATAACATAAAACTTTTATACTATCAGCGCAATTCCATAAAATTTACAGTCATTTAACATTAAAGAAATAGGGGGGAATACTATTTCGATGAAGCGTTCGTAAAAGTACAGTTTTCTGAACGAATATCAAAAGTCTTACTGACTTAATACATTTTCAATTTTATAGATAAATCAAAAAGTCTTTTAAAAAGTATATAATGCACATAACTTAAAGGAGTGGATGGAAATGGCGATGAGAATACTTGATATCCCCACAACTTCGATTTCGAATGTCAAACGGTCACCCATGGAAGTTTTTCAGAAAGCCGATCAAGAAGCTGCTGGCGTGTATGTCTTCAACCGTGAAAAGGTTGTCGGTGTGATGCTCACCCAAAAACAATACGAGTCCTTGAACAAAGAAATAGAAGAACTTTACGATCAGCTGGCTGATTTGATGGCTGAAAAACGGCTGCTGACAGAAAATGTCTCTACTTTTTCAGACGTGGAAGTTCGCGGTGCGATTGCTACTGAATCCCCCTATCATTGATGAAGAAGACGGGTGGGAATAACCGTTGTATCAGCTTGAACGGAAGATTATGAACAACTTGATGGCAGCCAAAAGATTTTCGTCAATAAAGCGCTGAATCGAATCAAATTGAGAGGGATGGAAGCGGGCCAATCCCTTCACGGCAATTAGGCGCAATTCAACAAGCTGAAAACCAAGAAGATGGGCCTACGGATTATTTTCAGAGAAGCCGAGGCGACCATCCAAGTGATTCAGATTGTAGCCATTGGGAAACGCGATAAAGAAAAGATTTATAAGTTGGCTGAAGAGCGATTAAGCTAATTGAAATGAAGAACAGGTTTTCCCGACTAAAAAGAGTCCGGCAAAGCGAGCACTTCTACAGTGCTCGCTTTGCCGGACTCTTATTTTGTTGAAACAGATATTCTTTAATTTGATGACTACAACTTCCGATAATCTGGAATATGCAAACTCATAAAAACCTTAGCTAAAAGCTTAAGAAATTAACGGCTAGTGACCCTTTGCACTTGCATGTGTCAGTACAGTCCCGTACCACTCAATTGAACCAGGGTTTTAATGATGTACCTTTTTCCAAGCTCCTCATCATTAAAATTCTTTTCGTCGAATGTCTGGCCTCTCTCCCTGAAAAAAGTGTGCCATTTGCCGTCTTTTTTGTAATAATGGAAGCCTTCAATTAGCATATCGTCGCGTGTCGAGCCACTTTGCGGAAGACCCTGTTTCAATGCATAGTCATAGACTTCATCCATGCTTACTGTAAAAACTTCAGCGTATTCACGAATTCGCATATCTTTCACACCCAATGTTTCACAAGCAAATTGTAAGGCATTTCCCCGGAGCAAGATTTGTATTTGGGTTTCTTTATCAACTAAAACTTTGCCTTTCTTTTTTGACGCCTCCTCGATCCAATTGCGTTCAGGTAAGGCACTTTTTATGAACAAGACTCTTAGATGTTCAATCGCTTCACTCCGACTAGAAAATACCGTAAAGGGATAGGGCATGTCTCCTTCTTCTTTCCACACCGCCCATTGACCATCAGGAAGCTCTGTCGCAAACCACCAGTCATCCACTTCAGTAAAGAACATGGCATAGGTATTTCCTTGAGCTTCTTTCCATGTTTTATAACCCATTAGTAACGCAAACTCTGTTGATGACAGCCCGTAATCTCTAGAAAATAATCTCTTAAAAAGTTTTTCAATCATTCTAAAAGCCCTCATTTCATTTTGATGCATTTTGTATGAATGACGAAGGAGAATGTTCAAGTACAAACAATTACACATGAAACTGGGACAATTAACATGCACGATTTAAACTTTGCGAGTCTCCTTAAGTTTATAGGAGTTGATTCCGTTATGGTACTGTGTACTTATCAGTGGAAGTCCCTATTTTGAACAACCCATTTCGTATGATGTGAACGAAATGCATGAGTAACTACACTAATAGAGCTTTAAAGGAGGATAATGATGAACTTATTTTCAAAATTCAGTGAAGCGAACGTTAAAAAAATGACGAATAAGAAGTTATATGAGCGACTGACACGATTAAACAATGAAAAGTGTCCGGATTTGAAAGCACTAACGCTAATTCAAGCCGAAATTGCTCAGCGAGATCCAGCAGAGTATGAATTGGGGAAAATCGAAGCCGAAGTGGAAAAGTCCCACCGGCATGCCGTTATGGAGACTACGGACATTCTCTACCTGGAAATCAAGTATAACGAGGACTATCTCGCCAAGCCAGAATCCGAAACGGACCCATACGAGCGCAAGCTTCGAGCCGCCCAGCTTGAGATGATTCAGAAAGAATTAGGCCGTCGGACAATTTAGGACAGTGGCTTAACGAAGATAAAGAAACATGCTGAAAAAGCACGTGGCGTTAAAAAATATGCATTCTATTTGAAAATAAGAACGCGCTTAATTCTACTTTTTAAAAGAACTTGTCAAAGTTCACTTTTCCAGATGAAGAGAAAGAGAAAAGCTCACTTCTCGCTTTTCCCTTTCGATAACTCATCATATGTAAATTGTAAACTATGAAGCACGTTCAGTATAACGGTTTTGGATCTCTGCTTTCATTCCAAGGGTAGTAGATTAATAAATTTTTGACAGATGATTTCGAGATGAAATTGAAAAACATTGTATACAATTCGATTCTTCCTATTAAAATAGTTCTAAATTATAGTTTACTAAAATCTGTTCCGATTATTAGTAGATAAGCCATTCCTAACATGGCCATATTTGATATAGTGCCTATAAAAACATACCACAGTTCTTTGGAGGCCAAAGCAAATCCTATTCCTAATAACGAAATTAAACCAATTATAATTGCATCTATTTCATTATCTATTGGTGAAAAGAAAAAAATCACACTTGTTAATGCTGTAATTATTGATAAATATCCTAATACATTTCTTTTTTTCTTCATAATGATTGCCTCCCAAAAAACAGAAAAAGCTTGTTTTTATATTTTGCGATTTATCTTAATAGTTTTACTTGCCTTATGTGTAAAATATGGAGCATCCCATTTTTTCCATTGTGGCGAATCTTTCTCCTCAACAGGGCGAATTGCTAATTCTTGATTTCTCTACATATGAATTCGCTTTCCAATTTTTTATTCGTACTGCTGAAAAGAAGATTAGATTATTCTGCTTTTCAACCACCTTATCTATTTTTGAGTTTTCATATCTATCATGCCTTGCTATGTAGTGGTTTAATTCTATCATTAAGTCTTTTTAAATTATTGTTTTTTTCGAAATACTTAATAAATGAATCAATTTCATAACTCCGAGCCCTTGCGGCTCTAAGGGTAAAATCCTAAGAAAATAGAGCACCTCCCCAAATCCTGTATAATGAGAGTTACGACACAAACATTAACAGACTGGAGAGTTGCCCTATGCCTATTATACGACAAGAAAGCCTGTTTGACATGCAAGTTTTATATGACTTGGAACCTACCCACCGGTTCAACTCAATTTTATCGGGAATTGATATCCATCCAATTCTTAATGTTGTGACGAAAAAGTCTCGTTTCGGACCACCGCAAACCTTGAATTACGCGGCGATGATCTATTTGCTGATTGTGCGGATCACCGAACGGATTCCCTTCATCAAAGATTTGGTCAAACGCTTGGAAAGTGATTTGCGCTTCAAAGTGGACTGCGGCTTTTTGGTATCGGACGAGATTCCTTCGGAAGCTTCTTATTCACGTATGATTACGTGGGTCAGCGAATCGGATGCCTTGGAAATTGTCCAGGAATGCACTCTTTTGATGGCCATGTCTGAAGGGTTCATCTCAGATGAAATTGTTGCCATAGACGCCACCCATGTCGAGGCACGTGACTGTGCGCCACAAAAGAAAGAAGCGGTCGAAAAAGAAACGAAAAAGCGTGGCCGCAAAAAGAAAGAAGAACGGGAACAATGGCTGGCGGAAAAGGCGGAAGAAGAAGCGAGTCTTCCCTTATATGAAAAAAAAATTGCCGATCAGCTGGATATTCTGCTTTCGGAACTGCGAGCTTCAGTTCCCATACACCCCGAATGGGGAGTGAAAAAGAATAGCGAAGGAAAGAACGTGTTCTGGTTTGGATTCAAAATCCATCTCGCCGTTGGGGCAGAAAGCCAGTACATCCTTCAGTCTCTATTTTCTTCGGGCAATCTGAATGACGGAAAAGCCGCCATCCCGCTACTTAAAGGAATACAGGAACGGTTGGCTTCGCTCAAAATCGCTTATGCCACAATGGATGCCGGATACGACTACGCTCCGATTTACGAACAAGTTTACCGGATGGGCGCCCAATCAGTCATTGCCTACAATAAAAAGAACGAACCAGAACCAATTGGATTTGATCGTCATTTTGCGCCAACCTGCGTCTGCGAACATAGCTACCGATATGACAGTTTCGATAAAAAGCACGAAACCCTTAAGTATACGAGGCCAAGCGAATGCGCGGACTGTCCGTTAGCCCACGACAGCTTGTGCCAAAAAGTATACAAAAAGAAAATCACGGACGATCTCCGCAAATACACGGCGCCGGCAAGAGGCTCGCTGAAATGGAAACAGCTCTACAAGGCACGAAGTGCCGTTGAAAGGGTCAATGCCTATTTGAAAGGGTATTTCCTCTTAAATCAGATTTATCATCGCACTGGAAAGAAAGCCAAATTGCATGTCGATTTGGTTCAGTTAGCGTATAACGCATCCAAACTCGCCATCGACCGTTTAAAAGTTCTTCAAACAATCGCAGCGTAATTCACCATTTCATTCGTTTTTTTAAGGAATCATCGATTTTCGGCTCTTCTATGATTTTTTAAAAGTGCGCATTATGAAATTGATTCGAACAGATAAGCGTTCGTAAAAGTACAGTTTCGCAAACAAAAAGGAGAAAAGATGCGCTACGTACAGCCCCTTCTCTCCTTTTCACTATAAGTAGCTTCCGATAAGGTGTCATATGTAAACTCTACCTTAGTTCTTCTCAAGATTCTTAAAAAACAAGCACAATATTTTGCTATACAGTTCTGGTTGTTCAGAATGAAAAAAGTGAGAAGCAAAAAGGAATAGTAGATGCATGGACATTTTATTCCATTGAGAGATGAGATATAGCCACTTTTGTCTCATTGAGATTTCCCTAATCTACTGTTAGCCGTATGCAGAATGCTTTTTTCCCTTAAACCGGTACAATAACCCGCACTGCAGTACCTTTTTCCGGCATACTTTCTACATGGATTGAACCATCATGCAACTGGATCAGCTGTTTTGTAATTGCCAGACCAAGCCCTGTACCCGTACTCGTGTCATGGGTATTAGTGCCGCGGTAATAGCGGTCGAAAAGTTTTTCCATTATTTCCATTTCCATCCCTTTTCCATCATCTTCAATTAACACAACAAATAAATGCTGTTCAATAGTTGAGACGGAAATTTTGATTTCTGTTCCTGACGGATTGTATTTCACTGCATTCGCGATTAAGTTATCGATGATACGCTGAAACCACATCGGGTCAATATTCACACGAATGCTTTGAGGAGCCGCCACGAATGTAAACTTCAGCTCTGTGTTCGAAGGATCATTGATGAAATGAATGACAATGCGGCGAATGAATTCATTGATGTCTATTTGTTCCTTAGCCAGCGGCAGCGCTTGATTTTTCAAACGGAAAGTCAAGGTCAACTCCTCAAGCAATTCCATCATATAGAAGGATTTTTCATTCATAATTGAAGCGAATTCCCGGGTCTCTTTTGCTGACCATTCGTAATCGGATGACTCGAGCATTTGGGCATATCCTGAAATGGATGATAGCGGCGTTTTCAAATCATGCGACAGTCCGCTAATCCAGTCTTCACGGGTCCGCTCTAAGGTTTTCTGCTGATGCTGATGAATCTTCAATGTTGCAGTCAACTGTTCAAGCGTGTCGATCAGGTCTTTATAAAGACGATACTTCTTTTTGATCTTTCCTTTTTTATTGGTGATCAAAGAGCCTTTATTCTCATTTGTGGGCTCCTCGTATTGACCATTCCCTAAATTTTGGATCCACTGCATCATCACAAGGAGTGGGGCACCAAATTTCCGTGCATACCAAAAAGTCCCTATAGCTAAGAGAATCAATGTTGTTAAAGCGAACAAGAAAAGATTCTGATTTGAGAATGTTGTTCCCCAAGCTGTCGATGGTACGTTTTTGAGTCCCGTGACTACCGTCAGTCCCGTTTCCGTATTTGTCAAAGATGCAAGCCACTGATTCTCACTTTGCAGCTCTCCTAACTGTTGCATTGTATACAGGCTACTTTCACTAACTTCTCCATAGGTGTCCAGGACCTTGCCTTCAGGACTGAGTAGCTGAATCCATGCTTTTTCTTTCTCGAGCTCCTCTTTAGTTCCAAGCGTTAAATTCAAGTTTTCCTGTTGCCAGTCGATAACTGGTACCGCAGACTCCAATAAATCTTCAGCCATGTTATTCCTGCCGTATAACAATAAAAGAGGGGCCATGTCCAAAAACTCAATTTCCCAATAAGTAAATTGTTGGTTATCTTCTAGGCTTCCCCATAGCCGATCCGTAAAATCACTCACAGTGAATTGGGTCGGCAGCACTTCTGGTGCGTTAAAAGAATCAAGGATAGCTCCGTCCGAATCCAATAGAATCAGCCAGCCATTTTGGCTTTCCGCAAGTTCCTCCAAATTCTTTTTAAAGAAATGGTTATTGTCATCCAGAATGATTCGATTGGTAAAATAGCTAGCATCAGCTTCAGCCAGGTCAGTTTGAATCTCGTCTTCTGAGATGGTGAAGCCAATCACTGCCCAAACTATAAGCATCCCTACAAGGAAAATCAGCGACAGCAAGAACAGCTGAATGAAGAACTGAACCATAAAGCGCTTATAAAGATTCATGGGTTCCTCCTTCCGGAATGAACTTGTAGCCCAGTCCTCTTACTGTGACAATAAACTTCGGATTGCTCGGACTTGCTTCGATTTTTTCTCGTAACTTTCGGATGTGGACCATCACCGTATTATCTTCTCCAAAAAACTCTTCGCCCCACACCTTTTCGTAAAGCTGGCTCTTGCTGAACAATTGATTAGGGTGCCTGCAGAAAAACAACAGCAACTGATACACTTGGGCTGGGAGTTCAACGGGCTGTCCATGAAGTCTCACTTCTCCAGCATTCGTATTGACGGAGAGTGGACCAAATTCAAATAAGTTCGCTTCGACCCGTGGTACGCTTCCAAGACGTCTTCGAAGGTGCACTTTGATGCGGGCTGCAACTTCTAGTGGATTGAACGGTTTGGTGATATAGTCATCCGCCCCCACTGCAAATCCCGAAAGCTTATCCAAGTCCGTCGACCGTGCTGTCAGAAAGAAGATTGATGCATCGGAGATTTCTCGAATAAGCGGACAGACTTCAAAGCCGCTGCGACCGGGCAGCGTGATATCTAGTAAAATCAAATCATATGATTTCATCTTGCACAAAACCAAAGCCTCTTCTGCTGAGCTTGCTGCATCAATATGGAAGAAATTCTCTTTTTTTAGAATCGTAATCAGCATATGTAAAATCGCTTGCTCGTCTTCAACAATCAATAATTGCGGTTCTTTCATTCTGCCCCCCCTTTCCAAATAGTTTCCTGTTAACTATAATATCATTCACTAACTTTAAAAAAAGGAGAATTAAGGAAGAATTAAGGTAACGTTTCTTTCTCCTTAAGGAAAAGGTTCTATAATAAAAGCAGGCCTCACTTAGAGGGCAACGAAAAGAACCTTGGAGGGAATCCACTATGATCGCAATCGGAAAACGAGAGTTTATCAGTATGTTTAAAAGCATCAAATCTATTCTTATCATTGCTATATTGCTCACTACTTCCTATTACTCAGCGAAGTACTCGCAAGTTTTGACTACGGGCATCTCTATGACAGAAAAAGAAATGTCCGATATCCATACCGGTGGACTTCTACTTTTGCTACTGTTATTCGGCCAGCTGTTCGTGATGGGACTTTCACATGACAGTATCAACAAAGAGAGCCACGAACGAACTATGCGTTTTTTGGTTACCAGGACTTCTCGGCTTCGTATTATACTTGGTAAATTTGCCGGCACCTGGCTTTTTTGGTTTACCTGCATCCTCATTTCATTCTTGTTGATTGGTATGTTTTCATTGAAATTCAATTTTTTTATCTTTTCACAAGTGATTGCTTTATCAACATTCCAAATTGCTTTGACAATTTTGTTGTCCATCATGATTCCTAAACCTTCTATAACAATGTTCTTGGGTATATTGGTTGGACTGCTGTTTCCAATTCTTAGCTTATGGCTTGTGTTTACAGACAACAATTGGATTAGCTGGCTCAAGTTTGCTAGCCCCTATTACTATTTGGTTGCAGACAATTACCTGTTTTTGATTATTTTTGGTTTGGCTGGATTGATACTGGCAGCTGCAATGGCGATTTTTAATAGGAGGGAATTTTGATGAAAGCAATTGAAACGAATATGTTAAATAAAACCTATGGCTCTACCCCTGTAGTCAACGGGATCAGCCTAGTTGTGGAGAGAGGAGAAATTTTCGGCTTTCTTGGCCGCAATGGCGCTGGCAAATCTACATTCATCAATATGCTGACAGGTATTACTCACCCGACGAGCGGAAGTTTTTCTCTCCTTGGCGTCGATGGTCCCAATGAACGCATTAAAAAGCACATCGGTGTGATGCCGGACTATTCTACACTTTTTAATTCAATGTCGGCAATGAAACATTTGAAATTTCTTTCAGCTCTGTCTGGTAAATCAGTCTCTGAGACAGAGTGCCAGCATGTCTTAAAGCTTGTGGGTCTGGAAAATGAGGGCAAAAAGAAAGTCAGTAAGTTTTCATTCGGGATGAAGAAAAAACTGGGCATTGCACAAGCCATCATTCACAATCCAAGTCTTGTTTTTCTAGATGAACCAACTTCGGGGCTGGATGCTGAATCTGCTTTACACATACATAAGCTGATTGGTTCATTGAAACAACAAGGAAAGACCGTTTTCATGACATCCCACAACCTTGATGAAGTTGAAAAAATCTGCACCACCATCGCTATCATGAAAGACGGAGGCATCGTCAAAAGTGGTACGATGGATGAACTGCGTGCATATTATCGGTCTGCGATCACCGTTCAGCTAAAACATGATCCAATTCCGACTGGCGAAGCTCAAAAGCTGTATGCTTGGCTGGAAACTGCCGGGACAGAAATACAACAAACAGCATCCTTCACCACTATCACTGTTGACAGTGAACAGAAAATAGCTGAACTCATCCGCGCTTTCACGAATTGCCATGTGAACATTTTTCGTGTGGAAGTCAATGAACCTTCTTTAGAGGAAATGTTCTTGGCTGAGTAGACATTGAGTTATTGAAAACACAGCCACAACGAAATGGCTCCATTCATTTCCTTGTGGCTGTGCTTTTTTTGATTATGAAGGAGAACACTTACGCTCATGAGTTGCAGTTTTTGGGATGAAATTTCCCACTATTATTTATTACTTGTTCAGGAAGTAATTTCATTAAATGCTTTCACTCAAAGACTGGTCAATATGACTCTACTTATACTCTACTTATTGATTATAGAAGCAAAACTCTACTCTTCCTTCTCTCGTTAAGGTCCTTGTAACCGTCAAGTAGAAACAAACAGTTTTTCACAATTAAGATTCAACACCTTGATTGCTAAATAACGTTTTTCTGTATCTCATTCGGATGCTGTCTTGCTTCTCGTCAAATGTAAGAATCTCACTTCGATGAAGTAGGCGGTCTAAGATGGCGGTTGTTAAGGTCTGATCGCCTAAGAATTTCCCCCATTCGGCTGGACCTTTATTTGAAGTCAAAATGAAGGCCGCTTTGTCGTACATTTCATAAATGAATTGGAAGAACAGATGAGCCTCTTGAGGCTCATAAGCCATGTACATGACATCATCAATGATGATTAGATCAGAAGTGGTAATCCGCTTATATCTCGTTTTTGACTTGCTCGTGTATTCTTTTGATTTCAACACATAGATAAGGCGCTCCATCGATACAAACGACACCTGATACCCACGCTCGATGGCGTGGATACCTAAAGCAGTCGATAAATGAGTCTTGCCCGCGCCTGTCGGCCCCCTCATGATCAACGTAAAACAGTCATCGACCCAAGACAGCTCCTTTAACACATTCAGCTGCTTTTCACCGATAGCTGTCTGTTCTTCCAGGCGAAACTCCTCGAATGTAAGTAATTCAGGGAACTCTGCCCATTTCATGAGCTTTTCGCTGGTTTTGCGTTCGCGACAACGCATTTCATAACTAAGCACTTCATGGATAAACTCATGATACGTCCATCCCTTTGCCTCGGCTTCGCGTAGAAAACTTGGCAGTTCTTTGGCCGTTTCTGCCAACCGCAAGGTTCGGCACTTTTCTTGTAATTCTTCGTAGGGAAGACTCATTGGTTCTCACCTCCTTGAAGGACGGAGAGGTAAATATCCGCTGTTCGTTCGGGTGCCACGAAGTCTTTGTACTTCTCGTTGATCGTGCCGGCTTTCTTTTGCTTCTTTTGGCTTTCTATCTCTAACGAGATAGTGATGTCCCGTAAATCATTGGCGCTCGTTAGCTTGAGCCGTTTCATCTCATCCAGCGCTTCATCGACAAAGTGAGGGTGATTTCCAATGACAGATTGCACGACTTTCAATTGGTCGACCAAATGGCGGGGATACCGTTCGGTCAATTGCTCAATGAACCAGGTGCTTGTTTCTGCATCTGCTAATTGGTCTTGAATTTGCTGGATTAAATCATCTCGTTTGGTCTGATTTCGTTCACGATGGGTAGGGTCCGAAATGACTTCTCCTTTGCCCTTCGCCAATCGGTGTTTCGCTAATATCTCCCCATGTTCCTGGAGACGTATGTACAGGTAGTGGTTATCCGTCTGAACATAAGCGATATTTGGCGCACCTTTACGGTAAGTGCCACGGGGCACACTGTAACGGTTTGAGTCGAAACGAATGACATTGTCATGCTTGATATCTCTTGTTATACTCGAAGTGAAGACTTTTTCAAAAATGTAAGTACCAGAGACCTTTTGCAGGTGTTGCTTTTCCAGGGCGTACACCTCGAAGGGTCTTTTTTTGATGTTGTGATGAACTTTGTAATTACCGGTTCGTTCCAGCCACTTCATGCAGGCAGCTTGCCAATCCATCAAATTATCAAAGGTTCGGTTTTTAACAAAGTTGTTTTTGACGTATTTCACGACTTGTTCGATTTTTCCTTTCGATTGCGGATCCGACTTCCGACAAAGATAGACTTTGAATTTTCGTGTCTGTTGGTATTTGGTGAATTCCGCTGTCATGATCAAATCTCCCGAATTCTCACTAACCATTAAGAGCCGGTCTTGGTCATAGACGATTTCTTGGCACATGCCCCCAAAATGGCGAAAGGCATTCTCATGCATATGTATTAAGTCGCTTGCCCGGAAGGGTCGATCCAGAAACTCCACATACTTGAACCTCGAATGCGCTAACACAAAACCAATGAAATACACCTTTCGGTATGTCTCTTCAGTGGTTAATACCTTCTTCTCTCCAAAGTCTACTTGCATCTGTTGGCCCATCGGAAGTTCTGGAACTGCACTGAATGTGCGCTCTGCAGCCTGCTTAGGAATATGATAGACTTCCCGCAATTCGTTCACATAATTCCTGACGGTATTTTCAGCGATGGACTTTACACCCAATCGTTCCTCCAGCCAATCAAAAATCTGTGCACCTGTCAGATCGGGATGCTCTTTTAGCCAGCTGACAATCTCCTCGTGGTAAGGATCCAATTTCTTGCTTCTGCTTTGCAGCGAAAGAACGAATTTACAAAAATCATCAGGTGTCATATTTCCGTAGTCAATCACACGATTTCTAGATATCTTCAGCTTTTTCGCAATAGCGCTATTTGAAAAACCCGCGCTGCGAAGTTGGTGAATCTCGTTGTAAATCATAAACTTTTCCACTCCTCATTCCTCACTTTCAATAGACTCTCTCAAGTATATTAAAAGTGAATCGGTATCGGTAAACTGTTGAGTCTTATTTGGTGGAATCTGTTTACCGTTATTTGTGGAAAACTGTTTAGTCTAGTTTAGCGTTTACAGTCCTTTGTAGTTTAAAACGTTCTTAAAGAATGTAGTAATCGAGAAACAGCATTCGTAAAAGTAGATTGTTATAGACAAAAGAGGAAGTTAAGTGCCAATCGGCATCCATCCTCCTCTTTGTGTTTTGCTATTGAAATTACCGCTACTTCCGATAACTTATGATATGTAAACCTATGTTATTAGGTATACTGACTGCCGGAACTAATTAAAAATTTTATCGTTATATGAAAAGGAATTCCCAATATTCTTTACGCAGAGCTGATTTTCAAATCAGTAAAATGTCAATACACTAAAAATTTAGAAACTATTCATATCCTTCGGTAAAAAAATTAAATCTACCTTCTTCTATATTTTTGGGAAGAATAAAAGTCAAAAAGTAATCTTCATCATATTTATAGGTAATTTTGAAAAGCCAATTTTCTTCAATTTACATGTAAAAGTACTATTTAATATTTAATTTGGGAGTAAGCGATTAATTATTTAAATCTGAAACTGTAACGAAAGTATAGCCCTCACTTTGTAAGTAGGCCAGAACTGCATCGAGGCCATCTGCTGTAGATTGGTGAATATCATGCATAAGGATCGTACTTCCTTCTTTCGTTATATCTTTAACGTGAGTAAGAAGTTGTTTTGAATCGCGGTGTTTCCAGTCGAGTGTATCGACATCCCAAAAGATGAAAGGCAAGTCTGTCTGGTTCCGAACAGTTCCATCTACCGCTCCATAAGGGGGTCTGAATTCAGTTGCTTTTTGACCGGTAGTATTTTCGATTATAGCAGATGTCTCAGCAATTTCATTTTGCGCTGCTTCTGCACCTAAGTTTGTCAAATCAAGATGACTCCAAGCATGGTTACCAAGCTCATGACCTGCTCTCTGAACATTTTTTGCGATTTCTGGATATTTTTCAACCATATTGCCAAGCATAAAAAATGTTGCTTTTGCATCGTATTTTTTTAATATCTCAAGAATTTGCATTGTTACTTTCGGATGCGGTCCATCATCGAATGTAAGGGCTACTTTTTTATTGCTATCGACATAATCCCCTTTTATTTCTTCGTCTTTGGCAACATACTTAGTGCTATCTTTCTGATTTAGAGAGGAAGCAGTATTTCCTTTCTGTAAAGAAGTTTCGGAAATCAGATTTCCAAGCGTATTGCTATTTACCAATTCGAATTTATGGGAGTCCGTAGTTTCGATTTTAGTCGAAGCCTGAGTAACGGCCGACTCTTTAGTAATCAATGTAATTAAACTCATAGTGGATATGGGTAGTGCAATCATAACAATTAAAAATGTGATATCAATCCAAAAGTATCGATGATTTCTGCGTGCTTTTTCCAAGCTAAAAACTCCTTCAGTACTTATATAACAATTTAAACAGGTGATTCAAATTAATAGTTTAGTATAAGCAATATATTTATGGGGACACCGTCTTAAAATCCAACTCGACAATTTATTTTGCAAAAGTAGCAAACAGGTGAATGTGTTTGCTACTTTGAAATGCAAAGAAATTAGTTGATGTATACGTCACTGACCAACAAATTTCTCAGTATATCCGAAGGAATCTCGAATGTCACAATCCCCATATAACCTGGTGCCACTTCATACTTGTCGAATGAAATAACAAGTTTATTAGTAGTAGTAATATAAAACCCTTGTTCAGGATTAATTTCTTCAAAGTCTAATTCCAATCCATCAAACGAGAAATAATAGATCTCATCATCCATTGACATTTGTCGGTTCATTTCTCTCGCTATATACGAACTAATCACCTCGATATATTTATCATTTTCAAAAAGACTTGGAAGTGTTATCAGTATATTTTGTTGTTTATCAATGGTGTCATACTTCATCGTTGTTGAAGATGAACCAACAGTATTCACTTCATAGCGAGCAATTGATAGCAGTTGCTCGCTATCTGCCAGTACTTCGTAGCCTGAGTCAACTCCAAGATGACCACCTTCTACTTCTTTCATTTCAGCAACTTCTTCTTCAAATCGTTCGTAAAGCGCCTTATTTTCCTCGATATATTTGTCGTTCAATGAAGCCTGTAGCTCTTTATTTTCTAAACCATCAATCGCAGGTATACTAAAATTGGCTTGATATGTTGCTTCATCAACAGTTAAAGTTTGAACAGTAAAAATTTCCACAACTTCTGCTAACCCTGGGATATTCGCCATCGCTCTGGCCATAGTCGGACTCAAGTTAATACTGCCAATAAATAAAATAGTGGCAGCTGCTGCTATAATCAACCATTTCTTTAGAATTGGGCGTTTCTTCTGCTCTGCTTTAGCTTGACGAATTGAATCTTTTACGATGGCCTGCAACTCGGATGGAATTTCTACCGCATGATAATCTTTTTTTAACTTTTCTATTTTTTTCATAGTTTAAAATCCTCTCCAACTTCAACGCGTAGTTTTTTCAACACGCTATAGAGTCTAGTTTTAACGGAATTAATATTTTGCCCAGTTATCTCTGCAATCTCGTCGATTTTTAAATCTTCGAAAAAACGAAGAATGATAAGTGTCTTGTATTCTGGAGTTAAATGATTAATGGCAGCTTGCAAATCCATATCGGGTATTTCATCCTCTAACTGTGGCAAAAGTATACTCAGAATATCATCGTCCATAACCTCCACCCGTTTATGTTTTCTAATGAAATCCATGGAAGTATTGATAATAATTCGGTAGAACCAGGTTTTTAAATAGGAGGTTTCTTCTAGACTATCAATTGATTTGAGTGCTTTGAGTATGGAATCCTGTACAATATCTAACGCATTTTCTTTATTTTTAACATAGCTGTATGCTAGGCGATAATGAGATTCTTGATTTTTTATTATAAAATTCTCTAGGAGTTTATAATTCCCTTTTTTCATCATGACGAAGTAATCACCTTTTTCTCTATTAACATGTTGTGAACACATTTTTTTAATTTTTACAGTTTAGTTATTAGACGGACGAGCTTCTTAAAAAGTTTGCCTAAATTATAAAGTTTCCTTTGTCAATTTACACTAAACAGAATTATTCTATTCGGGTGACCCCCAAATGCTTCCAAGAGTGTGCCGTAATCTTGGTCTGTAGTGGAATGTTACTCTGCCTGGCAGCTACTGTGGGTTGAGTCCATCATTATTATTCTGATTTTCTAGAGATACCCAAAGGTACTGATAGAAGAACTAATTGGCCTTACTAATTACGTCTTTTGACCATTTAAAGATATGGGATTTCAAAGAAAATCATTCAAAATAGAAATATAACTTAATCCAAAGTAAAGTAAGCGGAATAATATCCCTCAGAAGTCATTAAATTGCCGCACGTCTTTAGAGGCCTTATGAGTCAACTGAATAGAGTATATCCGTCTAGCTTAATTTGACAAACGGAATCTCGTAAAACTGTTCCCCTGTAAACACTTCTTTATTTTGTACGACTATTTTAAAAACGGTATAAATGGGTGCTCATGAATAAGTAAAATCAGTTACTGGGACTATATTAAAGAGCGTTTGTAAAAGTTCAAATTTCAAAACAAAAAGAGACTCAGGTTTGAGCCTCTTCTTCCGATAATGTGTCATATGTTAACCTAACATTTCTTTCTCACGTTAAGTATTCCACCAGATGCGACTTCTCTGTATTTTGCGGATTCTTTGTGCAATGCTTATTGTACTTGCAGAAAATAGAACGATAGTAGAATTCCATCGTACAGTGTAAGATGCAACTACCAAAAGTTAAGGAAGGCGATACCATGAACAGTAAAAAAGTTGCCGACATGTTCGGCTTGTCCGTCGATACACTTCGCTACTATGAGCGCATTGGGGTGATCCCACCCGTCAATCGGGACGAAAACGGCTATCGCAATTACCAGACCCATGACTTGAACTGGGTTTTTCTTGCGAAAAGTCTTCGCTCTGCTGGATTGCCTATTGAGTCGCTGATTGAATTTACAGCACTTGCCGGACTGAGTGGAACGCAAAACGTAGCCGAGGCGCAAAAACAAATTTTAAACAACCAATTACAGGAAATGGATAAAAAAATGGCCGAGATGAAAAAAATCCGTGCCATTCTGCAATATAAAGTCGATACCTATGATGAACACTTGGACAAGTTTAAAAGTGGAGAGCTTACACTCGAGAATGTCGAGAAGCTGTGGGAAATGAAGCATTCTCTAGCAGATTGAGCAAAGGTCTTGCTATGGAGGCCACTCCATAGTTTACAGTAAGAGGGAATGAATTCTAAGGAGGCAAACAGATGAAAACAGTCCAACTCAATAACGGTGTGGAAATCCCGATTCTCGGTTTTGGCGTCTTTCAAATTCCACCGGAAGAAACAGAACAGGCCGTACTCGATGCGATTCAGGCAGGCTATCGCCATATCGATACAGCGCAAGCCTATATGAACGAAACCGAAGTTGGTTTAGGCATCAAAAACTCAGGTGTGGCACGCGGCGAGCTGTTCATCACCACCAAGATCTGGATTCAAAACGTTTCGTATGAAGGCGTCATGGACTCTTTCCGAGGTTCCCTTGATCGCCTGGGCCTCGACTATGTGGATCTGCTGCTGATTCATCAGCCTTACAATGATGTGCATGGGGCGTGGCGCGCAATGGAAAAACTCCAAAAAGAAGGAAAAATCCGAGCAATCGGCATCTCCAACTTTGCCGTGGACCGTGCCATGGATTTAACGGTCTTTAACGAAATCACACCTGCTATCAACCAAATCGAAATCAATCCCTTTAACCAGCAAACGGAAGCGATTGAAGCGTTAAAAGCCGAAGGAATCGTTCCGGAAGCCTGGGCGCCCTTTGCAGAAGGAAAAAACAACATTTTCCAAAATGACGTTCTCAATGAAATCGGGACGAAATACAAAAAATCCGTCGCCCAAGTGATTGTTCGCTGGCTCGTGGAACAGGACGTTGTGGTTCTGGCCAAATCGACGAAACCGGAACGCATGGCAGAAAATATCAATGTCTTTGATTTCAGTTTATCGGACGAAGACAAAGCAGCCATCGCCACTTTAAATCTGGGCGAAAGCCAGTTCTTCTCTCATGCGGACCCGGACATGATCAAGATGCTTTCTGCCAATAAATTAAACCTCTAATACCTGCTAGCAGTGAGAAACAGTAATCTTTCTGTCTATATGGAAAAAAGGGGCTGTCCCATAACTACAAAATATAAAACCGGCAAAGAAAAGGAACCCTTTTCTTTGCCGGTTTTTAAACGAGCTGACTGGAATGGAAGCGGCGACTCCTGCGGGATAGCGCAGTGCCGAACTAACTCGGGCATTTAGCCCGAGTTAGTTCGGCGCCAGTCAGCCACTTTTGGGACAGCCCCTTTTTCTATTTGCTTTGAATAACCTACTACCGATAAACTGCTGATATGTAAACCTAATACTTTACTGTAGATTAAGATTCTTCTTTCGGGGAATTAACTAATATTCCACAAAATCTTCCTTGTGACGACTACCACTAAACATGATTAGAAGAGATGCTCTATTTTATCTAAGAGCTACACAGACGCGGAATAATGAAATGAAATTAACTCACTTACTTCCTTTAAGAAAGCCCTCAATAGTAACATCTCTATTGAAATCAGACATATTTATTCTTATTTCAAACGATCCATCACTTTATCTCCCGCCAGCAAAACGAAACCAAACAACACATACATCCACCATTGCAAACTGATTTCCGGACCAAATTCTGGAACAAGCCAAACCAGCAGTAGTATAACTGCAAATAGAGTGGCACCGAACAAACCGGCTTTCAAATATTCGATGATTCGACTCCTCTTCGGACGGAACAAAGAAGAACGGATTAATTTAAAGATAAACGATACTGCTATTAATGAAAGAATCGCAACGGTTACAAGTATTGTCAGAATATTACCTAAAGAGAGCGTCGTATCCACTTCAAGGAAAAATGACAATGCGATATAGATAATCCCTAATGTAATACTGAAAAAACCTGCTATGCCTAACATTTGGGACAGGACGAAGACAGCCACATTGCGCTTTTTCTCCTTGGGCAAAGCGTCTATCAGTTCATCCGCGTATGCCTGTGGTCTGTCGCCAAACAAATCCTTGCCTGTTTTGCCTTCATCCTGCGATTCAAGCAGATGATCCAGTAAATCCATCAATACTTCTTCCCCTGACTGCTCATCAACCCGCAGATCCGTGCGGATGTAAAAAAGAAATTCTTCATAAAACGCCAGGTTTTCTTCACTCAGCAATTCACGCTTTTCGTTATTGTCTTTGATTAATACTTTCACTGACCTCATAAGTCCTCGCTCCTTTTTAATAATTTACTAACAGGTGCGGCAATTTCTTCCCATTCACTGGATATTTTCCTCAATTCCTCTTTTCCACTGTCTGTCAAAAAATAATATTTCCGGTTTGGCCCGGATGCTGAAGGTCTCGTTTCTCCGTAAATAAATCCATTCTTCTGCAGCCGCAATAAAACCGGATAAATGGTTCCATCGCTGATGTCCGGCAATCCAATATTCTGGAGCTTTTGCGATAGTTCATAGCCGTAAACCGCATCTTTCTCTACTACGGCCATAACGCAGGCTTCGAGTACCCCTTTCAATAATTGGCTTCTAAGCGTCAAAGCATTCACCTCTTTCAGTACTCGGTATACCAAGATAGCTAATCAAAAATTTAACTACATTGTTTTACCAAGTAGTTGTTTAAAGTATAAAATTATCTGAATTTATTGTCAAGACTAAAGTTGCATTTGATGTTTTTCCTTCTCATTTACTAACTGCAAATTAATAGATGCTTTCAAGTATGTCAATAAAAGCGAATTCGCCTGCTTGAAGCCTAAGCACACCAAATAAATTTTTATAAGTTATTGGTGTGTTCATAAAACTTCTGCTTTCTACAATTTCTGTATGATAAAGAAATCCCAATCATTCGCTTATACAGAGTTTCTCATAGAATCCAATTTATTTTCTTCAACGAATAGAATGAAAAACTTAAAAATAACCGTTCGTAAAAGTACACTTACATGAACGAAAAAAGAAGATGCTTAGGACCAGCATCTTCTACAGTTTGCTTTTATAGACTTCCGATAAGCTGCGATATGTAAACCAATAATCAATAAAGTTCTCGCTAGCCCACGATCTGAATCATGCTGTTTATGCTTCAATTAGCTATTCATAATTACAAATTAAAAAGTTCATTTCGTTCCGTTAACTACGAGGTCTGCTTTACTAATAGGGTTATGTTCTTTTACATACAGGTCTTCTGAGATCATCCAGTTATTTTCCCACGTATCGCGCGCATCCTCTCCGTCTCTTTCAAGTCCTCGTGAAAGCCTCACATCTCGTGGACAATCAACCCATATTGTATAATCATATTTATCCACTAATTCATTACGAAGGGAATAAACGCCTTCTATTACAACAATTCCTCCAATGGGCACTTTATGCCATTCCGTTAAATCGTCCTTCTCCCAATCATATCTCTGGTAACACCCTTCTTTGTTTCGACTAATGGGTTCAATAACTTCTTTCAGCATACGTACCCAATCAAAATCAGCGCCAATAGCTTTCTCTTTGGGATGACTGTTTATTAGTTGTGACGACGGCAAATAAAAATCATCCATATGAACAATTGTTACGTCCGAACATTCCTTCTTCAAGTGGTTTGCTAACGTACTTTTGCCTGAACCTCCACAACCATCTATTCCAATCAGTAAAGTCTTCTGTTTTTTTGGTATCGAGCTAAATGACCCTACCAATTGTTCCAAATTACCAAAGTCGCCTTTTTTATTTTTGAAGTTCACTTTATCACCACTTTTCATTTTCTATATTAGTTCTTCCTAGATATCTCCAATTCTGCTTATAACATTGTCTGAAGCAGCAATTTTATTCACTAGTTCCTCAAGGGTCCCATAACATTTTTCTACTTCCGGTAAATGATAAAATGTGCTTGTCGTTTCAACATTTTTAATTGCACCATCTTGTGAGTATAGAAAAACCTTCTTTTTCTGTCCCAATGCAATTCCTAACTCAACATGAGTACCTTTTCCCCCTGGCAGTAAAACAACAACAAAATCCGATTCCATTACAGCTTCTTTTTCACTTTGCCCTATCTCTATTAGATCCTCCAATGTGATTGTCTGTTCTTCTTTTGCTTTTTCGTTTCTAGTCCAATCGTAAGTGTGAAGATATCCTTTATCTATTAATTGATTAGTAACGTAATTAACTGCTTCAATATTTCTAAAACTTGATGCCACATAAAACTTCTCCATATTTCTCAACTCCTCTTCAGCTATAAACTATTTTCTTTTTACTTTAACATATATATCCAATAGCAAAAGACTTCTCAATATAAGAAGTAGAGATTCGAAGAGCATTTATCTAAATATCAAACCGTTCGTAAAAGTACACCTAAATGAACGAAAAAAGAAGATGCTTAGGACCAGCATCTTCTCCAGTTTGCTTTTATAGACTTCCGATAAGCCACGATATGTAAACTGCATACCTAATTAGGATTCTCTTCTAGTTCATTTATACAAGATATTTTAGGCTCTCAATTGCACCTTTCTATAACAAAACACTGTCATTCAAATTTTACTACTGAAGTATAATAGTTATATTCTTTCCGTATACGCTCCCAATATTCTGCATCTTCATAAAGCAGCGTTAAATTTTTTGCTTTTTCTAAAAAAATGATTGAATCTTCTTTTCCAAGGTGAAAGCTACATATTGCTTTTCTTGAAAAGTATAAGGCTAATATAGTGTAGTTCATTTTTTTTTTGTATTTTTCAAGTGAACCCTCAATAATTTCAAGAGCTTTTACATAATTTCCTTCCTTTATTAATAGTAGTGATAAATTTATTGCAAATGAAGTTTTAAGAAGTTCTGCTTCTCGAAAATCTTTATACTTATTAAGCCTGGTTAATACACTTTGAGTAAATTCAGTAGCTACATTAACTGGAAATAAAAATAATATAGTATTAATCATACGAATATCATTCAAATACCATTGTTCATATTTTGATATACGGTTCCAAATTGGCTGGATTATCCTTTTTGTAAGTTCGATGTCTCTCGTTAAATGTAGCTGCAAAAATGCATTGCAGACAATCTGAATTTCTTCAATATCTAAATCTTGTTTCTTTTTTAAAAATTTTGCTATTGCTATACTCATTTCTTCTAATTTTTCAATATTATTATAATTTAAGGTGAAGAACTGTTTGATAATCAGTTGCTTCGCTTCATAATTATAACTATTTCGAATAAAAATTACCTCTTCAAAATCAATGTTCAAGTTATTTAGAATCTTAATGTAGACATCTGTCTCTAAATTATTTAATCCTGCTTCAAATTTAGAATAGCTACCTTGAGAAATAATATTTTTAGAGACACTTATTTGGGTAAAGCCTCTATTTCTTCGAATACGTTTTAAAACCTCTCCTAAATACATGGCAATCTCCTCTAAAATATTCTATCTAGAATATTTCGTTATCGATAGTAAATTATCCTTTACGATATAGAAAAAAGGGGGGATGAAAATGGAAATTTTTCAAATACTTATAGATATTTGGATTATAGTAGGAGGTTAAACTTCACCTTAATTAAATGGTATAATTGCTTGCAAATTCGAAGGTGTGAATGTGAGTAATGAACTGTTTAATTTATAAACAATATTATTTCTATTTATTTTATTAGTATCTGTAATACTTTTTATGATTCTTTTAATTCGAATCGTTAAAAACCTTTTTTAAAAAGGATGAATTTTCCAACAAAAAAATAGGCGCAATTCTTATAGGTATACTTTTAGTTTCTATATACCTGCTTAACTGGCAGTTTAATTTGAGATTTTTACCTGAGGGCTATCTTATTCAGGAAATATCATCACTCGATGAAGAGTATGAAGCAAGAATATATTACTATTCCGGATTTATCGATTACAAAAATGTTAGAGTTTCAATATTTGATAAAGATAGCGAAGATTAAGAACTATATATTACAACTTCGTAGATGGACCATTAAACGTTGAATGGATTAATGAAGAAACAATATCAATTAATAACATGGAACTGAATATTCGTGAAGATAGTTATGATTTTCGGAAGGAAAAATAAAACATTACTTTGGAGGAACTTATGAAGAAATATCATCTGATACCAACTTTATTTATTGCGTTTCTATTAAGCTTTTCTATTTCTCACTCTGTAGATGCATCTGAAAAAACTAATAATATTCAAGAATTGCATGATTTGATTATTGAACAAAATTTAGTAAGGTTAAATGAAAAGGGTCAGCTTGAGATAAACGAAAAGGCCAATGCAGAATATCTAAAAGTAAGTATGAGTCTATTTAATGATTATACTGCTGATTTGAAAAAAATGAACACACTTGTTGAAGATGATCTATTAACATTTGATGAAAATTTCCAACCAGTGATTTACAGCCCAGAAGAAATATCTCAAATAGTATATGAGAAATCTTTAAGTAATCCTTCCGAAAGAATCATCATTGATAATCAACCTGTTACCATATTTGCAGATCCAAGTGCACCACCTTCAAGGAATATAAAAAACCTAGTTATTGCTAATAGAAATAACCTTGAATCGTTTCTTAGTTCCCAAAAATCCCTTGTTAAGTGGGGTGGAGGAAATCCATACACAGCAACAATAGGATATTTTGTAGGAAAAGTAAAACCAAAAGGTTCTTGGGATTATAAAACTGTTTCCGGCTATGCGCCATGGTATAAGAAATTTTTAGGGACTTTTTTTGATGGAACTAAAGTCATTGATTCCGCTTATATTGGCAATTACAATTACGGTTATACAGGGGAATTGTTGTTTAGTAAAAAGGATCTGCTTGCAGCTGGAGACGGAGTCTCGATTATTACTTCTTTTATGACTAATATTCAAAAAGGAGAGTTCAAGGCTTCGCTTGATAGTGAAGGAGATAAAGCTCCTGTTAGAAGAGGTTTTGACAATGCTGTAAAATATGACTAGTTTTTAAGTTACGCCGATTGTAAAATTAAGCTAATGAGTACAGTATGGAAAAACAAATTTCCTTTGAAATATAGAATGTGAAATTATGTATCTTCGTGAGAAATATACGTAACCGTCCAATAGTGAACACATTCTAATAGAAAATTTATCATGAGATACTCTTTCCAGAATTGAATTTCTGGGAGGAGTTTTTTTGTAAGAAAAAAGAAAAAGCACTGTATTGTGAATTGAACTCCAAATGGTAGACACTTTGAAAAAAAGCGCCCCATTTATTGATGGCCCAATTCATTTATAAGTTTGCAAAGGTTTGTTAGGTTTATTTAACTTCCGATAAAGTTTCCTCTTGCCTTCTATACTATTGCTTGTTGCAACTTTGCTTCAAAAGCAAGCGTCTAGTTTAATAAGAAATCTTTTAAAATGAGTATGAGGGATAATAAAACAAAAATGGTAAGTCAGGTGAAGAAGAGAGTAAGAAACACAATTAAAACTTGAAGGATGTGAAGGAATATGGTGAAAATCCTCAAAGTAACTTTAGTTCTGGCTTTACTATTTTGCCTATATTTAATCTACACACATTTTACATATGAGTTTTACTATACGAACGGTGAAAAAGATGGAGATATAGTCACTTCACCAAATGAGGCATATTCTGCTCAAGTTTATTACCAAAATTATGGTGGAGCAGCAGGTGGAGTCAATGCGTTTGTTAATGTTGTATTTCATTTAGAGGGCGATTTAGAACGAACAGTTTATTTTAGTGATGCGAAAGGGCGCGTCCAGTTAAATTGGCTTGACGATGATTTACTTTCTATCACCAATTTTGATGAATACGGGGATAGAAGTATTGAATTGGTTGTAGAGAAAGAAATTTATGATGAAGATGGCGGGGCATGTGATACATACAAAATTAAACAAAACTATGTATGTTTCAGTAGGGATCACGTTAAAAACGGTTCATAAACACGGCATTTAAAATAACTGTTGCTTTAGTTTAAGGAGCTATTGAAAATAAATAATAGAAGAAAAATCTCGATTTAAACTGAATTGAGATTTTTTAATTTCTATTACTACAATTGTCAGCACGATATGCCGCGTCCGATAACTTCATGATATCTAAATTTAAATTCAATACTGAATTTATTCGAATAACGAGCTGCAAAGGAGTATTCCTTACCACAATCTAAGCATCTGCGATCTTTGTTATCTTCGCCGTAGATCCTAAGTTCCTTTTGTTGTCCACAAACCTGGCAACTTTCGAAATATATTTACGGTAAAATACCTGCTGTTGCTAATGGAACCTACTCATTATCATATAGTTTTTTGTCATCCCCTAATCAATCAGGATTAAATTTCCATCTTGATTCAATCCATAGTTCCCACTGTCAAGAAGATCGAAGCCATCATATTTTTTATCTATTTCTTCGATCACCTCTCTCAGTTCATTTGTCAAACAGTTATCGGTTTCAAGTTCAAGATTATAAGTTTCATCCCTCTTTAGAGGTAACGGCTCATAAAATGGCTGAATTGACAGCTTTTCGTCTGTATGTAATACAGGTACTAAAAATTGTGTCTTTCCTTTTCGGTTCAATTCTTTGTATATTTCTTTTTCTTTTATGCTTTGCAAATGTCCTATTTTATGTAAATGCTTTTTAACGACTAAATTTTTGTATTAGTAAACTTTTCTCGTAGACCCTATTCCAATGCAGTTTTGACTGTTCATTATTTCTGATGCATTATTTATCACTTCTTCTATTTGATTCATCTGACTCTATTTCCTCCCTGTCCTATTCAATGCTTTATTTTATGAATTATTATATTTTGATTTTATTAATTTTAACATAATTTCCCTTTATGTAATTCTACTAGCAAAAACAAGATTTATTATAACCGTTCGTAAAAGTACACTTCCATGAACGAAAAAAGAAGATGCTTAGGACCAGCACCTTCTCCAGTTTGCTTTTATAGACTTCCGATAAGCTGCGATATGTAAACTTATAATTTAAAAATTTCTAGTATAGATAATCGTTAGCTTCATAATATTTCATTAATTCTTAATTTAATTTTTCATTTTAAGTACCACTTGAGTGCATTTCTATAGAGTACGTTTTCAGCTTGGTCTTGTTCAAGTGCCTGATGAATTAAGGAGACATCGGAATGCTGGAATGGCACTTTTGCTCTTGTAGAAGGTAAATCTGTTCCGAACATCAGGGCGTCAGGGTTTATAGAATAAATAGTTCGAATGGCTTCTGCTGCATCAAAATCGATTCTTCCAAAGCCAGTGGCTTTTACTTTGATTCCTTTTTCAACTAATGATAAAAGAGTTGAAAATCCCTCTTTGGATAATCCAAGATAATCAACGGAAACAGCCGGAAGCTTCGCTACTTTCTCTTCAATTTCGGTTAGATCCCGGGAATTAATGTAAAGTTCCGTATGCCAGTTAACCAGTTCGTGAACTCTTCTCGAAAAGTAATCCAACCGTGAAAGGTCCTCTGAACCACCCCGATTCACATTAAATCGCAATGCCCGAACCCCAAGTTTATTTAATTCGATGATTCTATCGTCTGAAGTATCATGAGTGAGTTGAGTAACTCCAACGAAGTTGTCTCCTAATGTTTTTAAAGCGTCTATCAGGTAAGATTGATCAAACGCTTGAAACGAACCGGAAACTACAGCACCACCAACTACATCAAAGTGCTCGACGCTTTTTAAGTAATCATTTCTAGTAAAAGCCTCTGGCATAAAACCTTGATTTTCTATCAAAGGAAATCTTGAATCTATAATATGTAAGTGCGCATCAAAAAACTTCATTTCCATATTCCTCCTTTTCTTCTAACCCAAGCATATAACTTAATGTACTATAAGTAAAATTGATTAAATTAATGAATATACATAATTTTTACTTATATATTTTTGTTTTGAAATTTATTCAAAATTACTGTTGTAGCATTTTAAAACTGCATTGAATTTAACCGTTAGTAAAAGTACACTTAAACGAACAAAAAGAAGGAAGGAAGCTTAACCTAACACTTCTCCCCTTCCTATAATTCTCGATATGTAAACCTACACCTTTTGAGATTCAAGTTTGAAAACCTTACAAAACAGCATTCTGAATGTATCATTTTTTCTAATGAAATTAGTTCGGAATGATTTTCTGGGGAAGCCAGTAGAATCAAGAAAATGAATGTAACTTACTTACACTTAAGTTACATTCAGTTTGAGTAGAAAAATCCATATGAAGTTCTTTTTTAGAAAAAACGAAACCTTACTGGAAATAAATAGGTATAACAAAGTGCATTATTATTTCTTTAGCGTATGTATGAAAGGTGGAGAAACCAATTGTTCATTTATTTTCTAGTAACGTTCGTTGTCGTCTTTTTAGCTATTTTAATCATTAATTTTATCGTGAATAAACTTTTAAGAATAACGAACAAGACTCATTGGGTAATGTCCATCGTTGCAAGTTTCGTGTTCACATTAATTTTCATAGCAATACTTGGCTTATAAACATTCAAATTCATCAAAACATCTTCTCTAAATTTCTCTTTTTTAAGAAATGAAACTTTACTGGGAATTAATTGGTATAGTAACTCTACGGATGATTTAAAAATAAAGAGTACCGAAAAGGAGGATCTGATGGGAAAATATGTAAGTACCATAACGATACTTTCAATCCTTTTATTGCTATTAGTTGCTACTAATCAAATTACTTTAGAAGTATTTTTTCTAATATTTTCTCCCTTAAGCATCGGAATGTTAGTTATAGGAATTGTAGAGTTGAAAAATACGGTCCAGAGTAAATGATTAAAGCACTCAATCTGCCATTTTCATTAAGAACGAATGTAACTTAATTCACATTAAGTTACATTCAAATCAAAGAATTTATAAAACTAAAGTTGAACTGAAATTACTTTGCAGCATCGTTTTTGTTGTATAAATGGTTATAGCTAATGACCAGAAAAATGAAAATAAATACCAGTAGCATAAAACTTCTAGCATTGAATCCATCAGTCGCTGAAGTTTCATCAAGTATAATGCATACCGCTATAGCTAATATGCTAATGACACCAAAGAGAATAAATAATGGCTTGCGTGTTGAGAAATACTCTTGCTTTACTTCAATTACTAAATAAACAATTGTGAAGATAAGTGAAGCAATACGAGTTAGAAATAAAACTTCATACTGAAGAAAAAACGTTGCAACTAAAAAGCCGATCAATGCCAAAATCACGATTATAGTACTGATATTTTTTTTCATCCTAAACTCCTCATATTCATTCTTGTCTAAACAATATTTTTTAATACTTTAACTAAGTGTGAATGTAGCTTAAGTGCACTTAAGCTACATTCACATTCCAGTCTTTTCAGCAAAAAATCTAATTAAATTTTTTCGGGAGTTTCACAAAATCCTCCAGATCAGTTTGTAGCTCATTGATTTTTTGATTATGACTCATGCTCAACTCGATACTCTACTTAAAAGTCAGTGGTAAAACGAAAAATTAGTAACTACACGTTTAGGAGTTTGAAAACCTTTCAAGTTATTGTTTTCCCTCAAGTTGCTTTATTCTTTTTTCTAGCTTTTCAACTTTGGAAGTATTAAGTACTGCTATAGCTAAGATTATCATCATTAAAGAGAATAAAAATATCGTCTCCATCAGTTCTCCTCCTTGCATATCATTATTTTAACTAGATATAAATTGATAAAAATGAATAATTTGTTAATTGAATTATAACAATATTTCTTAAGTATAAATACCTGAAACTAAAATCAATGCAGTACAAATAAAACCGTTCGTAAAAGTACACTTTTACGAACGCTTTAAAAAGAACTAAAAATGACCGGAAAAAGCGTTCGCAAATGTAGTAAATCAATTTACGAACGTTCGGGAATTGCAGACGCTTTTACGAACGCTTTTTAGTTAGAATAAGAGGAAAGAATCGTTTACTGAGATGAATTATGCACCATCGCAAATTTGATTGCATACGCGTCAAATTGGAAGCACTGATCGGAATATTTATTTAGATAAGCAGCATAGTAAAAATTTCGAGAGTTCCAACTACCAATTACTCAAACACGTTATTCGAAAAGTCGACATAGTAGTGATAGATATGCGATTACTCGGTACGACTCCATATAAAGATAGTGTGTAGAACCTTTATTGCAGACTCTTTCGTCAGCGTCTTTCTACGTCCGAATGGCTAGATCATTCGCCTTCTTACGTCATTGATACATTCTCAAGCAGTGTCCCAATTTTCTTGTGATAAAATTTGGCTCTTTAAAAAATCAGGTAATTTCTTTCTATTTATAGTGACTTTTAAGCTATAATGACTTGTGAGTTATATTTTGTAAATAGAGAAGAGTGGTATGTATGAAAAAGACATTTCTATACTTATTCGGAGTCATTATTTTGTTGGCACTCCCTATTATCATATGGTTTTTTAAAGATGAAAAAACAGTCACTATTGCAATCATTGATAAAACGGTTCCTACTGAAAGCTACCGGGAGCATAAAGGCCTGACTTGGCTATTAAATCATCAACGTTACGTAAGTGAATCTGGAGAAGCTTATCTGGCCGACACAGATTATTATGGCTTCGTCCCTAATGAAAAAGAAGAAAGCTACACTACTCGTGATTTACCCGGAGACTTGTCTGGAACTGACCTGATCTATCTTGCAGATTCCTACGGAGTTTACGAAGAAAATTTACCATGGCAAACGACCGAGAAAAAGCCTGGCAGTTCATCCATGATTACCGGCGGACTGAGTATGGCTGAGTGGAACACGATTAAGCAACAAGTTCAAGCTGAAGGCACTGATTTGGTAATGGAGTTTAATACATTTGCTTCTCCAACGCCTAAAGAAGTCGCAACAGACATAAACAAATTTCTTGGCTTGGAGTGGAGTGGCTGGAGTGGTCGTTACTTTGTCGATCTTGACTCTTCTGACAGTGAAATCCCTCAATGGATTATTGATAACTACGAGAAAAATGAGGCCAAGTGGCATTTTAAAGGTGCTGGATTTATATTGGTTAATGACGATACCGGCGAAATTGTAGTTCTTTCTGAAGAAGCAGGTGAAATCGGTTCTGACGGTCTTCATCTTACCTTTACTGAACAAGGCACCGCTCAATTCAACTTAACGGATAGCCCTTCTTTTGGTTATTGGTTTGATATTAATGAAGCCACTGAAGGAACGGATGTCTTAGCAGATTATCAGTGGGACCTGCAAGCTACAGGTAGTGAAAAGCTAGAAAAAGCAGGAATTCCACAGAGCTTTCCAGCTGTATTCCACCAGTCTAAATACGGTGCAGATCTATACTATTTTGCAGGTGATTTTGTCGATATTGACGATGTTCCAAACTTTTACCGTTATTCTGGTTTTGCAAAAATGCGCTCATTCCTTTCCATGGAATCGTTAGATGCTGAAAAGAGTTTTTATTGGAAGACCTATGTACCAATGATGGAAGCTATTTTAGCAAATGCAGAAGACAAAGAATCACAAGTTACAGCAGTTAAAGAAGTTGCTAAGGAAGAAGGTATTTCTTATCCTTCCCGTGTAAACGGACAGACATTCGAAGTGTATGAAGATGGCGAATGGCAGCCATTTACGATTAAAGGCGTTAATATGGGCATGGCTAAGCCCGGAACGTTTCCTGGAGAAGCCGCAATCTCGCGTGATGAATACGACCGCTGGTTTAAAGCAATCGGTGAGATGAATGCCAATGCGATTCGTGTGTATACGCTTCACCCGCCTGCTTTCTATGAAGCATTTGCTGCTTATAATGCAAGTGCTAAACAGCCACTTTACCTGTACCACGGCGTCTGGATTGATGAAGAGCCACTAGTTGAAACACTCGACGCCTTTACTCCTGAGATTACTGAGCGTTTCCAAAATGAGGTTCAGAAAATAGTAGACGTTATTCACGGTGATGCTGTTGTCGAACAAGAACCTGGCCATGCATATGGTACCTACAAAACTGACATCTCCTCTTACGTTATTGGTTGGATGATTGGTATCCGTTTACGGTTCAACAAATGGAACTTGATTATCCTGAGCTTGGTGATTTTCAAGGTACGCATGTATACACAGAAGAGGCCAACCCGATGGAAAATTGGTTGGCACAGCAGCTGGACTTGTTAGCATCGTACGAACTAGATACCTACCAAAGTATGCGTCCTTTGAGTTTTACTAACTGGGTAACGACAGATAATGTGGACCAACCAGCAGAGCCAAGTGAACAAGAAGATATGGCAACTGTCGATCCAAATCACATTAAAACCAAAGGCATCACGGATACAGTTGGCATGTTCGCTTCTTATCATGTTTACCCGTACTATCCAGATTTCTTGAATTTAGAAGAACGATACACTGAATACGTAGACCACCGCGGGGAATTCAATAACTACGCCGGCTACTTGAAGGATTTGAACGATTCTCACGATATGCCAATTGTCATCGCCGAGTTCGGTATTCCTTCTTCTCGCGGCATGACTCATGAAAATCCGTTCGGTTGGAACCAAGGGTTTATCTCTGAACAACAGCAAGGCGAAATCGTCAGCCATATGTATGAGGATATCCTTGAAGAAGGACTGATGGGCGGTATGGTTTTCACATGGCAAGATGAGTGGTTTAAGCGTACGTGGAATACGATGGAGTATGACAATCCAAACGAACGGCCATTTTGGTCCAATGCTCAAACAAATGAGCAGCAATTCGGATTGTTGAGCTTTGATCGTCATAAAGTGAAAGTCGATGGTGAAGATGATTGGCAAGATGGGCAAAAGCTATACAAAAAAGACAACGGTGCCCTCAGAACCTTGACCATGGATTCAGATGAGCGCTACGTTTACATCAAAGCCCAATTCGATCCTACCGATAAAACCTGGTGGACTGAACAGGATTTCAATTTGTACTTTAGTATTCGTGAAGACCAAGGCATTGCAGTTGATGCGTTGGGAAAAACAGAATTTCTCGCAGATTTTCAGTTGAAGATGAACGATTTAAAACAAGCACAAATGCAAGTTGCAGGCGATTACGACAGCTTCTATTATGATTATCACAACCGTTTAAAGATGATTCCTGCAGAAGAAAATATTGAATCGACTTTCCATCCGATTCGACTCGCATTGAACAAAGAATTTGTGCGTCCCGATACTGGAGAAACACTGCCATTTTCTTCTTATGAAACCGGTGTTTTCCGATTTGGTATTGCCAATCCGGAGCATGAAAACTATGATTCTTTGAACGATTATTACTACGATGAAAAAACAGGCATCATGGAAATCCGAATTCCTTGGATGTTGCTGAATGCTAAAGATCCCGCAAAACGAGAATTTACAGGGGATCTTCAACAAGACGGCATTGAGGCTTCGAGAACAATTGAAGGAATAGATGTCGCTGCTAGTTTAACGGATGATAATGGTAAAGCAACTGAAACCTTTACTACAACTCAAGCAGCCCAGTATTCATGGGACACATGGGGACTGCCACAATCCAAAGAACGCTTGAAGCAATCGTATTACATTCTTCAAGAAACTTTTGGCAACACTCAGTGATATAAACCGGACATGTTAGTAGCGTGTCCGGTTTATGGTTTTATAGATGAGTAAATCATAAAAAAAAACAGCGAGGTTGGCCGGCATGGCTCAACCTTGCTGTTTTTTTAGGGTGTCATCGTTTTCCAGCTATCTACGTGGTGAATCGCGACGCCGCCAAAACCAGTTATCCCTGCATAGTGTGCAGTTACTGCAGCTAATTCACCTTCCATGAAAGTTTCGCCCTCTTCATAGAAAGAAATGTTGTCGCCTTCATCAGTCTCACCAGTTTCAACTCCGACTACTACTGATTTGCCGTATTTTTCTGCATAGGCCACTTCGTTCTTTACAAGTTCTGTAATCAAAGCAGCAGAATCTCTATAAGCCATCAAGGTCACACTATGTGTGTTGGCAATCACCCACTCAGCAAGTATCCCTTTGCCATAAATATTTTTATAAGTGATTTCATCAAACCAAAAAGGCAAATCTGCTTCAAGGGGTAAGTTCATTGCAGCTGTACTAGCACTAGCTTTACTCAAAAGGGCTTGATAGGATTTTACAGTGGCCGCTCGGTTCGTATTCCAACCGCTATAAAGGTAAGGCTCTACATTCAAATGAACACCTGCAAATTTTTGAGCTTGCAAAGCACCTTGTTGATAAGACGATAACCAGTTCATCAACCGATCTTGCTTGGTAAAGCCCTTTGGTGCTACCCAGTCACTAGCACCGTCCAATGCGTAAATCGTCATTCCTAATAGTCCCGCTTTTTCAATAAACCTTTTATAGACATCCACTGGAATATCCGCGTCAATCTGCACGTAGACTTTATTGACATCCTTACTGTCTAAAAAAGCAAGGGTTCCCGCTTCATCGCTATAAATCATCCACGGATTCCATAACCAGGTAGCTTTGACTTCCGTCTCAGCTGCTTGTGCACTCACTCCATTTTGTGTCAGCATAATTAACAAACACACACCTGCCATTATTATTTTTTTCATCTTCTGATATCCTCCCATTCCGTAAGCCGGAGCTCAAAGAACGAGACCCTGGCAACCAGACGACCTTGCGTTTTTCAACGGGTAGGCTCATGGCTTTGCGTCCTCCTCTTTCGATAGAGTTTGCCTTTTTCAGATTTTCATTATTATATGTTAATTTATGAGATTTTACTACCTTTTTTAAATAGCTCTTTCAAATTATGAAGTTTAAGGCAATAATCAACAGTAGGATTTGTCTACATCTTTTATTACTAAGGAGTGACCTACAATGTCTACAGCAATACGTGAAGACGAAATTACATTGGCATTAATTCAGTCTTTACAAGAAGGCAATAGTAATGAATTTCAGGCAATATTGAGTGAACTCCAACCTTACGATATGGGTGTTCATTATCGACATTTGCCAGAAAAACATCGAAACAAATTTTTGTTGTATTTAACGATTTTTCAACTCACAGATTTAATGCAAGAGCTGCCTAAAACAGAGCAAGCCGAAATTCTGCAAAAATTGGGTGTAGAAAAATCAAAAAAAGTGTTGGATCGTATGGATAACGATGATTTGGCTTTATTCTTAGATGATTTAGAGCCTGATCGCATTAACGAATTGTTATCTCAAATTAACCAAGACGATTCTAAATTTGTTCAAAGAACGATCAATTATCCGCCAGAAACTGCAGGACGTCTTATGAATAACCGTTACGTATGGATTCCACGGCATTATACAATTCGAGATGCTATTGATAAAATCAAGCATTTTGCAGAAATAGCGGAGTATCTCAATTACCTTTACGTAGTAGACGAAGATAAAAAACTACGCGGCGTGATTTCCTATAAGGATTTAATTCTTGGAAATCTTGAGGATAAAGTAGAAGACATTATGTACAACCGCGTCGTCAAAGCTGATGTATTGATGGACCAAGAAGATGTGGCACACATCATTAGCCGCTATGACTTTGTGACATTGCCCATTGTGGAACATGATAATACACTCGCAGGGGTTGTAACGGTTGATGACGTCATTGATGTCGTGATGCAAGAAGCCAATGAAGACATTGAAAAACTTTCGGCATCTGGTAAATCGATTGATTTTAATACTCCGGCTTGGACGGCAGCTTATCGTCGCCTTCCTTGGCTAATCCTCCTGCTGTTCATTGGTCTATTTTCAGGCAGCATCATTAGCCGTTTTGAAGATACGTTGCAAGCAGTTGTCGCATTAACCTTTTTTATGCCGTTGATTGCTGGGATGACTGGAAATACCGGCACACAATCCCTATCTGTTGTTGTTCGTGGACTAGCTTCGCAAAAGCTAGATTTCAAGCAAACCGTTAAACTGATCATCCGAGAATTATGGGTCGGCATCATTATTGGCGTGATTTGTTCTGTTCTTATTTTATTGATTGCTTATGTATGGCAAGGTAGCTTTATTTTAGGAATTGTCGTGGGTGGCTCTCTATTAATGACTTTAATTATTGGTACTTTAGCCGGAACTATTATCCCACTGATTCTGTACCGATTCAATATTGATCCAGCCGTTGCTTCCGGTCCACTGATTACTACCATCAACGATATTCTATCTCTGCTCATTTATTTTGGAATGGCCACACTGTTCATTTCACAATTGATGTAAGAAAAGTCCTGAGTAAAACTTTCACTAAAAATAATTACTGACTCAACGTATGGTGATTCGCACTTTTTCAGGCAAATAACTTTATACCAAGTAAGACACTAGGTATAATAGGTTGTAATCGAAGGAGGTGCGCTTATGACCATTCCAAAACCCCTTGTTCAAACCAATCAGACGTTTGTTGTCGTTACTGTCGTAGCGGCGTTGTTGTTCCATCCAGCCATTTTACTGTTGCCGTTTGTTGTTGGAGCTTATACATTAGTGACAAAGAAAAATCCAGTGATTCAATTGGGCCATCTCTTTTTGAAAAAGCCGGCGGCAAGTTATCAGCAAGAAGATAAAGATCAGCAATTGTTTAACCAGTGGATTGCGACAATTTCCTTAGGACTGTCCTTGATTTTCTTTTCTTTTGGCATACCATCGTTGGGCTTTGTCTTCAGTATTATGGTCATTATCGCAGCAGGTGTTGCGTTGATGGGCTATTGTATCGGCTGTACGATTCGCTTCCGGTACATGATGTGGAAGCATAATCGAACAAAAGTGCAGGTATAAAAAAGACAGGGAGCAACTTGCTCTCTGTCTTTTTTCGATGATAGAACCTTTACTTTACTTGGCCATTGCCACGCACGATGTACTTAGTCGATGTTAAAGCAGGCAAGCCCATTGGTCCACGTGCATGAAGTTTTTGCGTACTAATACCAATTTCGGCACCAAAACCAAATTCAAACCCATCTGTAAATCGAGTGGATGCGTTGTGATAAACAGCGGAAGCATCGATTTCCATAAAAAATTGATCGACGTTTTCCGAGTTTTTCGAAATGATTGCTTCGGAATGCTTTGTACCATACGTATTGATATGCTGAATCGCTTCACTGACACCAGCTACAATTTTCATCGCTACCTCTAATCCCAAGTACTCCGTTCCCCAATCCTCTTCCTTTGCAGGGATAACATCAGGAGAGCGTTTTTGTACGGATTCGTCCCCATGAATAGTTACTTGTTGAGCCAGTAGCGCACTTAGCAACAGTGGCAAATGCTTGTCCGCCCAATCTTTATGAACCAAAATACTTTCACAGGCATTACAAACAGAAGGTCGCTGTATTTTAGCATTTAATGCGATATCAATCGCCATTTGAACAGTTGCTGTCTCATCAATATAAATATGGCAATTCCCTGCTCCCGTTTCTAATACTGGAACTGTAGCGTTTTGAACGACCCTCTGAATCAATTTAGCGCCTCCACGAGGAATGAGCACATCTAAATATTTGTTGAGTTTGAACATATGAGAAGCTGCTTCTCTACTTGTATCTTCCATCAATTGTACCGAATCAATAGGCAATTCACTGTTCTCAAGAGCTCTGTGAATCACCGCCACGATGGCTTTGTTGGAGTGTATTGCTGTAGAACTACCTCGCAGTACCACTGCATTGCCGGTTTTTAAGCACAAACTAGAAGCATCAACAGTAACATTCGGACGTGCTTCGTAGATCATTCCCACAACGCCTAAAGGCACACGAATTTTAGACATGGTTAAACCGTTTGGCCGTTCCCACTTTTCTAATACTTCACCAACAGGATCTGCTAGTTTTGTCAATTGAATCAAGGCATCAGCCATTTCCGTTAAGCGGTCTCCATCTAATTTCAAACGGTCTAGTAACGACTCACTCATGCTATTTTGACGTCCTACTTCAATATCTTTGCTGTTTTCCTCCAAAATAAAGGCTTGTTCTTTTAGTAATTGCGCTGAAATAGAACGCAATGCATTATTTTTTTGCTTTGTTGTCGATTTTGCTAATATTGCTGAAGCTTGTTTTGCTAGTTGCGCTTTTTGTATCAGTTCACTTGTAGACGTTTGCTGTTCTTGGAGAAGTTCAGTCATTCTGATGCCCCTTTCGATTTTCCATGCTTCAAACACTCATTGTCGTTTTTACGCCAATATAAGTTCCATCGCCTTTGCCTTTGAAAATATCAACTAATTTTTCACTGCCCGTTCCCGAACCGATAAATACTTGAACTCCGAAAGCTAACGCCGTTCGAGCTGCTTCAACTTTTGATTTCATACCGCCTGTACCCACAGTGGAGCTATCTGAGGAAGTGGCATCTATTAATTCATCGGGGATTTCGTGAAGGTGAAGGTATTTTTGCGCTTGCGGATTTGTTCTCGGGTTGTCCTGGTAAATGCCGTTAATATCTGTCAAAATCATTAAAATATCTGCATGCACAAGACCACTGACCAATGCTGATAACATATCATTGTCACCAAAAGTCAGCTCTTCTGCGGAAACCGAATCATTCTCATTGATGATAGGTAAGACGTTGCGTTCTAATAACTTGGAAATTGTCGCATTGGCGTTTTTATAAAGATCTTTCGTCAGCAGTAACTGTGCAGCCACAATACGGTGTTTCTTGCATTCGTCTGCATATGCCTGCGATAATAGGCTCTGCCCCACTGCTGCTGCTGATTGTTTGTCGACCACTGTGTCCGGTCGCGATAAATAGCCCATGCCCATACATCCCGCAGCGACTGCTCCAGACGATATCAATATGACTTCATGTCCATGTGTTCTTAAGCTGGCCAGCGCATCCACATGCTCGCGTAACTTCTCAATCGACAGTTTGCCTTCATCGTCCGTTAATGAGCTGCTGCCGATCTTCACTACAATCCTTTTCTTCTCCACGTACAGTCACCACCCGTTTTTGATAAATAAAAAAGTTCTTCCATTTTATCTAAAAGCGGAAGAACCTTAACTCCATGACTCTTTCGACAAGTTTATGTGAATCTCTTTAATAGAGTTATTATGCACTTTCTTGTATTTTAAGTCAATAAAATAAAAAGAATATTTAAATTTTATTTTATTTAACAGTATTCACTTAATATTCTTTATGTATATTTATGCATAAAATAAATGACTCTATAAACTTTTTAGATTAAGGGAAATTTAATTACGTCAAGACAATTAAAAAAGCATGGAATACTAACTCCATGCTTCAGACTGTAGACAACGTCTTATCAAACTAAATAGTGATGTTTAATCTCCAACTGGGCTGGCCACTTCGCTTGGTGCGGAGAATCCTAGGTGCATACAAAAAAATGAATAAGTATTCTTTTGTCTACAAGCTGAAACAGACTCATTGAGATGAGTCTGTTTACATGGATCACTTAAGCTATCGCTTGTGGCAATCTTTTGGTCGCTTTTATGGGCAACAATTCTTCCATTCGATTTTACTTGTCATCAATTGTGACTTTTGCTTTTAGTAAATCAAAAATGATTTTAGCGTGATCTGTATTATCGAGCTGCCCTGCAAACTTTCGACTTGCCGGACCGTATGCATAAACGGGTACATCTTCTCCCGTGTGACCACTAGTTGTCCAGCCCGTGTGTGAGCGTTTATCAAAAATCTTTTCAATAGAATCATCGATAACTGTAACGTCATTACTCTTTTCCACTTTTTTTACCATGTCCACTTCTTCAGCAGTTAGATCCAGATCAATGTACTCGTGTAAGGTTTCTTCAACACTAGCACCGTCAACAATTTGCTGCGCCATGAAGTCTGGCGTACGCTTTGCCGCTTTAATCGGTTCCATAAGCCAATTGTAAACACCATCTGCACCTATCGAAAAACCGCCTGTCGAATGGTCCGCAGTTGCTACGACTAACGTATTCCCATCTTTTTTAGCAAATTCTATTGCTGCCTGAAATGCTTTGTCGTAGTCTTCCATTTCGCTCATTGCGGCTACGATATCATTATCATGTCCTGACCAGTCGACTTGGCTACCTTCTACCATGAGGAAGAATCCATCTTTATCCTCTGACAAACGATCAATTGCGGATGTCGTCATTTCTTCTAATGAAGGAATGTTCTCATCACGGTCGACCATTTTAGGAAGACCTGCGGGTGCAAACAATCCAAGCACCTGCTCGCCATCGTCACTGAGTAATTCGTCTCGGTCAGTGACATAGCTGTAGCCGTCTTTTTGAAACTCTTTCGTAAGGTTACGGTCTGTTCGATCGAATAACTCGGTTCCTCCTCCTAGCAGAATATCCACTTTGTGCTCACCATCAATTAATTCGTCGTAATAGTCATCGGCAATCGCGGTCATATTTTTTCGTGCAAGATCGTGAGCTCCGAATGATGCCGGAGTTGCATGTGTAATTTCAGAAGTTGCAACCAATCCTGTGGCTTTGCCTTTTTTCTTTGCAGCTTCGAGTACTGTTGTCACATTACTTTCGTCGTTGTCGACAGCAATCGCATTATTATAAGTTTTGATACCCGCAGCCATAGCTGTTGCAGCCGACGCAGAGTCAGTAACATTTTCTGTAGGATCATCGGGATAAGTCGATTGCTGGCCGACTAAATATGAATCAAAAGAGATTTCTTCAACTTTTTTAGTAGAAACATCATCTTGTAAGTAGCGATATACTGACGTATATGAAGTACCTACTCCATCACCAATCAAGAAAATAATGTTTTGTACGTTGTCCTTTTTATCCTCTTTGCTTTGGTTGCTACTCGAAGAATTGGCTTTAGTCGATAAAGTAAAGGTCGTGATTCCAGTAATGGCCAATACTGATACTAAAGCAATTGGCAGTACTTTTGTTTTCAACTTTTTACGTATCATTTTTTCTCCTCCAGTCAATTCTAGCTATAAGTTCAGTATAAGGATCGTTTATTAAGTTATGGTTGAGGAATTGTTTAGCTTTTGTAAAATAATAAATAAAGCATTTTAGGCAACACAAAAGGGGCTGCACTCAAAAGTCATTTGTTCATGACCTTTGGAGACAGCCCCTTCTACTTAATTAGCAGTAGATGAAGGTGTATTTTTTGCTAATAGTAAATACGCAAGTAGGGCGATTGTGCACATCGAAAAAATAACAAGTCCCATCGGAACAGCCGTATTTTCTCCGGCAATCCCTACTAACGGTGCAGTCGCAGCCCCTAGGATAAAAGGCAATAGCCCAAGTAACGCAGAAGCACTTCCTGCTACGTGACCTTGACTTTCCATAGCAAGAGTAAAAGAGGCTGTCCCCACTACACCAATCGACATGATGAAAAAGAAAATTGGAATCACCACTGCCCACAGAGGTCCTTGTATGAACACGACAGCTAATAACACTGCACCAGCAAGCGTTGCGGTATAGAGAGCCGTTTCTAAAAGTTTCTTTTCAGACCATCTATAAGAAAATCGGCCAACAGCGTAGCTACCCATAATCAGCCCAATGCCATTCATCCCAAAGAGCACACTAAACATTTGAGGGGAAGTCCCGTAGATGTTTTGATAGATAAAAGGAGTACCCGATACATAAGCAAAAACACCGCCGATTAAAAAGCCTTGTGCTAACGCATACCCTGTAAATTGGCGATTTCTTAAAATTCCTGCAAAGTTACCGAATGTTGATTTTAGATTACTTGGTACTCGTTTTTCAGACGGTAAACTTTCTGTTAAACGAAAAGCCGAAAGAAGTAACAGAACAATTCCTAGTGTCGTTAACAGCATGAAAATCCCTTTCCAATCTGCAAACAATAAGACGCCGCTACCAATAGAAGGCGCAATTAACGGAACTAAATTACCAATAACCATTAATAACGCAAATAACCGTGTCAGTTCTGGTCCACTACTGACATCCCGCACAATTGCCCGGGAAATAACAAGTCCACCAGAAGCTGCTAAGCCTTGTATAAAGCGTAGGAAAACAAATAGATAAATGTTCGGAGCAAATATACAAGCGATTGATGCGACAATATAAGCCACTAAGGAAATTAATAACGGTTTTCGCCTTCCGTGCATATCGCTAAGTGCGCCAGCAATCAATTGGCCGATTGCTAGTCCTAACAAGCATGCTGTTAAGCTTAATTGAACAGAACTAGCATTTGTTTCATAAACGTCCGCTAAAATTGGGAACGCTGGTAAATACATATCAATGGTAAATGGCACTAAAGTAGTCAACGCACCCATCAGTAAAATAAATTGGTTGCGTTTTAGACCAGTTGAACTTCCCACTCGTTTTACACCTTCTTTTCTTCTATTACTTATCTATGCTAAGCAAGCTTTAGTCAGCTGCACGCAGTGACATTTTCTGTTTTGTGATAAAAACTCAGTTTGTCTCTGTAAGTTTTATGAATGACATAACTAAAAAACCCATAGCTATTAGTTTATCACAATGGATAAGCTAACAGCTATGGGTTGAAATAGAGCGATTAAAAAGATTTTTTCATTTTACTTCTACTGTCCAACCAAGTGTATCTTCAATTTTTCCTGTTTGGATTCCCGTAATCGTATCGTATAGCTTCTGTGACAACTCACCAATTTCATGGTTATTAACGATCATTTTTTTACCTTTGTAGTTTAGTTCTCCTACCGGTGAGATAACTGCAGCTGTACCTGTACCAAAGACTTCTTCTACGTGGCCCGCTTCATAAGCTTCATACAACTCATCAATAGAAACGCGTTTTTCTGTTACAGCGATTCCCCATGTGCCGAGCAATTCAATAATGGACATGCGCGTAATGCCTTTTAAGATACTACCATTTAACTCAGGTGTTACGACTTCCCCATTTATTTTGAAGAAGATGTTCATGCTGCCAACTTCTTCAATGTATTTTTTCTCAACACCATCGAGCCACAAGACATCCGCGTTGCCTTCTTTTTTAGCATCTGCTTGTGCTTGGTAGCCTGACGAATAGTTTCCTGCTGTTTTGGCCATCCCCGTTCCGCCTTTGACAGCGCGAGTAAATTTCTCTTCTACATGAATGACTACTGGCTGAAGACCGCCTGAGAAATAAGAGCCTACCGGCGACAAAATGACCATATATTTATAGGTTTGAGAAGGTCCGACTGCCAAATTTGCATCTGTTGAAATAATATAAGGGCGGATATAAAGAGAAGTTCCAGGCGTTTTGGGTACCCACTCTTTTTCCAGTTTGACTAATTGCATTAAATGCTCGAGCGCTAGTTGCTCATCGATTGCTGGAATGCTTAGACGTTCGCTAGAAAGATTGAGACGTTCAAAGTTTTTCTCAGGACGGAATAATAGAATGCGGCCGTCTTCTGTATGATAAGCCTTCATGCCTTCAAAAACTGTTTGACCGTAATGGAAGATCATCGCTGCCGGATCTAAGCTAATGGGTCCATAGGGTACAATTTTAGGATCATACCAGCCTTTTTCTGTTTGGTATTCGAGCATATACATATGATCTGTAAAGGTAGTCCCGAATGGCACTTGGTCTTTCACCGGCTTTTCTTTTTTGCTGGTATTGTTAATAACTTCAAGTTGCTGTGTTGTCATTGTCAGGACTCCTTCTATCAAAATAATTATAATTATCAGTTATATGAATAATTATACACGTTCATTCTCTTCTTTAATAGCTTCTCTATGCATTATTCTAAAATCATGATAAAAGACCTGTTTTTTCAAAAAAAAAAGACCATTCAGCGAATGATCTCAATAAAGTGTGCCAGAATCTTGGCAGTTAATCCCCAAATGACTTTGTCACCATAAATGTAAAAATACTCATCTACCTGGCGTGTTCGCCAATTGTAGTTTTCGCCTCCAGCAATCAAATCAAAAGGAAAACTTTCTTCTGGTTGGATATCAAAATTGACACGATAGATTTTCGGTTCCTTTTCCAAGAAAAAAGATAGTGGCACCGTAAAAATGCTGTCAACTTCCGGTGGATTAGGAGTGAATGCCGTTTCTGGATTAATCACACCAGCGAATGTGTAGACGATCATGCCAAAAGGCGAAACGATATAGTCCAACGGATAGATATCTGAGATTTCTGCTCGTTCTATTCCCAATTCTTCAATTGTTTCACGGACTGCCGTGTCTTCTTCTGTCTGATCCTGAAAATCAATTTTCCCACCTGGAAAACAAATTTCTCCGGGCTGATTTCTAAGATCGTAAGAACGAACTTCAAAGAGGACATGGATTTCTCCATCTTTTTCGATAAGAGGTAAAAGAATTGCGTATTTCGAAAATTCCTTATTTCCTAAAACTTCAGGAGTGCGGTTTTTTACTTTTTTCAGCATACTTTGTGGATCCATATCAACACCTCATCTCTTCTTTCCATTTTATCAAATTCAACTCGAAAATTCCTTTTCAGAAAAGACCTTGTGGCGATTCAAATTGACTATGTCATCAAAATTTCTCGGATATCCTCTGCCGACATCGCCTTTAACGGTTCTTCCCCCGATTGGATTACATCATCAATCAAGTTTTTCTTTTTCATTTGCAGTTCATTGATTTTCTCTTCAATAGTCCCCTTAGCAATTAATCGGACAACTTGAACTTCCTTTTTTTGTCCCATCCGATGGGCACGATCTGCTGCTTGTTGCTCGACAGCTGGGTTCCACCAAAGATCATACAACACCACTGTATCCGCACCTGTTAAATTCAAACCGGTGCCCCCCGCTTTTAAAGAAATCAAAAATAACTCACCTTGACCCTCATTAAAACGTGTGCATAAGTCTACTCGTTCCGCTGGCGGCGTTTGACCATCCAAATAAAAGTAAGAGACCCCTTCTTTTGTTAATTGATGACCAATCATGCCGAGCATCTTAGTAAACTGTGAAAAGACTAGCACACGCCGGCCAGTCAGTCGGCATTCCTCTATGAGCTCCATCAGTTGGTCAAACTTAGCAGATCCTCCATTATAGTCTTCCACAAATAATGCCGGATGGCAGCACAATTGACGCAACCTCGTAAGACCTGCCAAAATTCGAATTCGGTTTTTTTGAAAGCTATCTTTGTTTAAATGCTTCAGCGCATCTTGTTTTAATTCAGCTAAGTACGCAGCGTATAATTGTTTTTGTTCTTTTTGTAGTTCTGAAAATCGAATCGTTTCTACTTTATCTGGAAGTTCTGTTAACACCTCTGCTTTGATGCGCCGCAAAATAAATGGTCGAACTCGTTTTTTGATGCTGTCACGTCTCATTTCGCTAAACAGCCTACGATTTGGGAGAAGTTCAGGAAATATCACGTTGAAAATCGACCACAATTCGTCTAAAGAGTTTTCAATTGGGGTTCCGGTCAATGCAAATCGGTAATCTGCTTGAATCGCCTTAACTGCTTTTGCTGTTTGCGTAACCGGATTTTTAAAAGCCTGGGCTTCGTCCAAAAACAAAGTATGAAAGCGTTGATCTCGGTATAGCACTTGATCCATGCGCATTAAAGGGTAAGAAGTAATGATAACGTCCGACTCTTGCATTTTTTTAATCGACAAAGCTCTTTGTCTTTTGTCACCGTCTATAATGCCAGCTTTAATGCTTGGTGCAAATTTAGCTAGTTCGTTCAGCCAATTGTAAACTAGCGACGAAGGAGCAACTACGAGTACAGGTTGCCGCTGCTTCCGAATCTCGGGGAGTACCGATACGATAAAAGCGATGCTTTGCAAGGTTTTTCCAAGCCCCATGTCATCAGCCAAAATACCACCGAATTGGTATTTCGCGAGCAGCTTAAGCCAACGAAAGCCGGCTTCCTGATAATCTCGAAGAACTCCATTTAAACTTTCTGGTATATCTGTAGTCAATTTTTCTGGACGATTCAAACTTTGCAACAAACTGGAAAAATCTGCGCCTGGATCGAGCAATTGTCCATCTTCTAGTGAAGCGACTACTTGCAACCCATGGATCAATGGAATTCGGATCTCTTCTCTTCCAAAATTAGTTGCAGTAACAGCCAAGTCACGTAAAAAATCACTCAACTCAAGGAATTGTTGTGTTTCTAAAGACATTAACGTTCCGTTAGGGATTCGGTAAAATGGTCGTTTCTCTTCTAACGCCTCCAAAATTTTCTTGATTTCAGATTCTGGAATGTCTTGTAAGTCAAAGCGGAACTCTAGCCAATCTGTACGTTCACTTATTTCCACCTTTACTTTCGGACCACCATATTTTTTTTGAACGCGCATTTTTACAGCAGTTGTTGCAAATACCTGCATCAATTCTTCGAGCACAGGCATAACGTGATAGAGAAAATGATACTCCGCTTCCTCGTCTTGCATATAGAAGCCGCCATCGGTTTGTGTAAACTCACTGTCTTTCATAATTTGTAGAATATCTTGTTCTTGGTGACGTTGTCTACGGATCCCCGGATAATGGCGAGGTCCACCTTCTGCTTCTTCACATGGATTAATAACTAAGTGGCCATAATGGAATTCCACTCCGGCTAGTAAGCGATGTTTAATGCGATCGAGGAATAATTTGGCACGAAGAGGCGTTTTCACTAATCGATCTGCTACTGCGTCTGCAATATACACGTTTCCCAAACGTTCTAGTCCAGGTACGACTGTCGCCATGAAATGATCGATTTCTTGTGCTGAGATAAGCAACTGATCAACGGAGTTTGGCAGAAATTCCTTTAGTTCTGTTAAGTGTCTAGCGTCTTCTTCGGCCAAATAGAACAATGCCTCATCCGCAATTGCCATTTCATAATCTTTTAGAATTAGCACTTCTTCGAGTCCTTCAACATCTAGCCGGAACCCTCCAGAACGATGCTCAGCAAAATGAAAAGACAAAGGCAATTCTTTTTCCACGCGAATGCCGTCCGTAATGACTCGGTCTCTAACAAGTTTGACGTAAGGTGCGGCTTGAAGTAACGGCAATAACCGCTCCCAATCCGGAGCTGCCATGACTAGCAGTTCTGTGCCTTCTGTTCTTACTGCGCCAGCAAGTCGAGTCCTTGCTAAATAATCGAGCACTGTTGTGGTTTCGTCTTGCAGACGATGCTCTTCCGGTGAGTAATAAAAGCCAGTAGACTCGCTATAAGTTTCTTCCGCTCTGACCGCCTTTAAAAACGTATCGAGATCACCAATAGTTGCTAAATGTTCAATACCCGCAGCGACTCGTAAGGCGAGTGCGTGATCGTTTTCTCCCGACATCACCGGCAACAAACTAAATTCAATGTGAAGCAATTGCCGTTTATCAAAATATTGGCGTCCTTTCGTCCCATTCTTCTGTCGCGCAAACAAATCCAACATTTTCACAGCTGGATTCTCACGTTGTTGCATGTCATCTATCGCTAGTAAAACTCCTGCAATATGATGGCAATAGGTCTGCACAAAACCTACCGGTGGACAGCTACAAGAAGCGAGGATTTCACCATCCTCCTGTTGTTCAACGCTCACGTAAAATTCATTACGTCCTGTAACAACAGCTTTTATCAGTCGGTCATCACTCAAATCTAGCAATAGCCGAATTTTTCCAGCTTGAATAAAGCTTTTGCCTTTTTTATAAGCCGCGATTCCGCATAATTTTTTTATTTTTATTTCATTAAGTGAAAAATTCATGATAGTAGTTCCTTTCCAGGACACTCGAATACCGGTGACAGTTGTCTTTATTATCCCCGACTGCGGAGGGTGAATCAACTTCTCTACCTGTTCGACTTTGATAGTTAAAGAAAATCCCCTCCAACAAGACGTTGGGGAGATTTTTTTTGATTTTAAAAGTTACTTATCATTTATATGATTGGAGATTCTTCAATTTTCGGAATCTGTTTTTTTATCGCTTCAATGGCTTCTTCTAAATTCCTAACTTGCAGTACTTTTTTTTGCGCATCAGGATATTGAAGACCTGTATGTTGATAGCGTGAATCGTAATAATACTCCAGCAGCAATCTTACTGCAGAGGGAAATTCACCGACTTCTAAAGCTACTTCAATTTGCTTTGAAATGTTTAAAGGCATCCGTGTTTTGATTCGTTGAAAAGCTGCGATACACTCGGCTTGGTATTCCACTGGACGGTAATCTTCAATAATTTCTTTGATTCGTTCTTCCATGGGCATGTCGATGATCAGTTGAACGCTATTGGCTTTCAATTCTGTTAGCCAACTCGGAATGACAATTTTCCCGATTCTCGCGCTTTCGGCTTCAAAAAGAATAAATGGAGATTTCTCTAGCTCTCGGCATTGCTGGACTAGCAGCGAATCAAACATTTTCTGATTATGTGGCTCAACGCCAATATGACCGAAAATCGAACCTTTATGATTGGCCAATCCTTCTAAATCGATAACCGGATAGCCCTGCTTTTCCAAAGCTTTTAAAATTCTTGTTTTACCTGTACCGGTTAAGCCGTTCAATACATATGCTTTAAAAGGCGCTTCTGGCTGGTCGAGCTGGCTCACAACCCATCTGCGGTATTCGCGAATTCCGCCCTCTAAGCGACTGACGTGAACGTCCATTAATGACAAAAGTGTAGCTGTAGTGCGGCTACGCATGCCACCGCGCCAGCAAAAGACCGTTTTGCTGCCTTCAACCTGCTTAAACCGTTGAACAAATTCTGGTAATTTAGCTGATATAATCTCCAGACCTCGTACTTTTGCAGCTTCCACACTCGCTTGCTTATAAAGAGTTCCAATTTCTGCTCGTTCTGTATCATCGAAAAAAGGAATATTGATGCTGCCTGGTATTGAAAAATTCTTATACTCCGATGGCGACCTGACATCGATTAGCACCATCTTTTTCTGTTCACTTAAAGGCATCAAATCATTTACTGAAATATTGCTAAACATCCTTTTTCCTCCAAACACGCGCTTGTTTTACGTATTGTAACAGTATACACCCATATGGAACGGTTTTCTTTTTTGATTGCTCATCAGATTTTCACCGTTTTATTGTTCTCTGCCAACTGCTCTGTGTTTCAACTTCGGGACTGAGGGAATCGAATTAACTAATGGTAAATTATCAATGTCTCATGGCTGGAAGGAGAAAATAGTATGAGGGAACTTTTCGGATTGATGAAATTCGGTACAAGGTCGGCTTTATGGGCAGCCGTTATTAATAGTGTCGTTGCCATCATCAAGACGGCAGCCTATATGATTACTGGGAATGTCGCGATGTTTGCTGAAATGATGCATAGTTTTGGTGATGCCGCCAATCAATTTTTTGTGTTTATCGGCTCCGCATTGAGTAAGAAAGAACCCACAGAAAAATTTCCTGGAGGATTTGGACGTTTGGTCAATCTCGTCCTGCTCGGTGCCGTATTGATTGTTGCTGTCTTAGCTTATGAAACAATTGTTGAGGGAATTCATCACATTTCGAATGCTACACATTCAGAAGATTGGTTTTGGTTGAATATTGGTGTATTGGGTGCTTCGGCGCTTCTTGAAGCTGCTGTTCTTTATAAAGCCATGAAAGAAATTACGGAGCACCTTCCAAAAGAACAAGTTAAAGGATTTAAATTGATTCCAGAAAGCTATAAACACGTGAAAGATGCTAAACCTGCTTCGAAATTGGTCTTTTTAGAAGACAACGTTGCAGTTGGTGGAGCGGTCCTCGCCATGCTGGCAATTATCGTTGCGACATATACACCTTTCCATAGTGCGACAGGCTACGCTTCGATTATTATTGGTGTTGCACTTGTTTTGGTAGTCGGTCGTATCTTTATGGATAATGCAGCCGGTGCACTTGGTGTAGCTGATGTGAAAATGCAGGCACGGATGGGTGCTCGAATTTTACAACATCCACACATCAACGATATTCAAGATCTGGACGTCATTAAAGAAGGTGAAAGTCTTCATGTTGAACTCAAAGTTGAAGTAGATTCCAATATGACCATTAAAGAAGCAGATGATATTCGAAATTATATTGAGAAGAAAATAAAAGAAAGCGTAAAAAATGTAACAGATGTTATTATTGAATTTGACGACGATGATGATATTGATACATGGAGCAGTATCTCTCCTAAAGATAACCAATAGTTTCGTGGTTTCATAAAAAATAACCCAAACTGGAAAATGAAAACATCTCCGGTTTGGGTTATTTTAAGCTCTTGGTGATTTCTTAGCGATATTTGCCAACACACTCGTTTTCAGGTAATGGTAAACACCGTTTTCATCACAAGTAAACGCTGTGACTTCATCCACTACTGCTTGAATGTGAGCGGGGGCGTTTTTCATTGCTACAGCGTGAGATACGTATTCGAACATTTTCACATCGTTGTCACTGTCTCCAATGGCGAGTGTTTCACAGCCGATTAACCCAAAGCGTTCCAGCATTTGAGCGATTCCAGACGCCTTGCTCACATTCGCGACCATTACTTCCATATTATTTGGAGAAGAGGGAGTCATCGTAAACTGCATAAGCTTTTGTAGCTCTTCTAACTCTTGTTTCCAGTTGTCGATTTCATCGCGAGTTCTTGCAAAAAAATAAAATTTGGAGAAATGACTCTCTGTTAGTTCCTCTACCCATCTAATATCTTCTTTGATTGCTTGTTGGCGTGAAATCCATTCGTTCGTCTGTACCGATTCGGGCTTGGGATCGCGCACTGCAGCTTCGACAAATTCTTTGTCCTGCTTTAATACTTGCTGGGATTGACCATGCGGAAAAAGTTCGTAATAGATTTTATGTTCACGCGCTTTCTTGATGATGGCTTCTACTAAATCCAGCGGAAGAGAGTGCTCAAAAACTACTTCGTTTCCAATGTAACCCGCCATGCCGTTTGCGGTAATGATGCCATCTACCATAAACCCTTCCGGTAGCATCCCTACCAGTTCAGCAGAAGACCTTCCTGTCGCCACAAATACGAAAATACCTTCATTTCGCAGCTCATCTATAATTTGTTTCGTTTCTGCACTCACTTTGTTGTGGTGATTTAAAATTGTTCCGTCCATGTCCAAAAAGACGGCTTTAGGTTTGATT